>JBCBCT010000013.1:0-19009 GCA_038530365.1 Pseudomonadota bacterium
CGCTTTGCACCAACGCACCATCGGCAAACACAATGTCGGCCTGACCTGTCGAAAGTCCGCTTGTCGCCGCAAACGATACGACCGCCCGATCAATGCCATGGGCACTGTCCCGGAGCCGCACGCAAATGGCTTGGCAAAGCGCATCATCCACACCCACCGCGGCAAGGTCGGCCCGCGCCACTAGGCGCTCTTTAATAGAAGCGTAATGATCAAGCGTTCCGTGCCGCTCCAGATGGTCCGGCGTAATGTTCAGCAACACACCCACATGGGGAGAAAGCGTGGGCGCAAGGTCAATTTGGTAGGACGAACACTCAATCACATAGACCTGAGATGCGGCGTCTGCACCCTCAGCGATTGGATCGAGGTCCAAAACCGCCCGCCCGATATTTCCGCCCATTTGAACATTACGCCCCGCATGGGCCAGCACATGGGCAATAAGCGCTGTCGTTGTCGATTTTCCGTTCGTGCCCGTAATCGCCACCAGCGGCGCGCGGCGGTCCGCCGCCGCCAATTCACGGCAAAACAGATCAACATCCCCGATCACAGGCACCCCCGCCGCCTTGGCAAGGTCAACGCTCCAATGGGGCTTTGGGTGGGTTAGGGGCACCCCAGGCGCGAGAACGAGCGCGGAAAATGCGGCCCAATTTTCATGCCGCAAATCCGCAGTGGTCAGGCCCGCATCCTGGGCTCGCGCAACGCTTGTTGGGTTGTCATCAAAGGCAATAACCCTGGCACCACCGGCTTCCAAGGCGCGGGCCGTGACCAGGCCGGAACCACCAAGGCCGAACAGGGCCACGGTCTGGCCCTGCATGGACGTAACGGGGATCATGGCGTCAGCGCAACTTCAGTGTTGCAAGGCCAATGAGGGCAAACATGATGGAGATGATCCAAAAGCGGATCACAACCTGGCTTTCCGTCCACCCCAATTGCTCAAAATGATGGTGGATGGGCGCCATTTTGAAGATCCGCTTGCCGGTGAGTTTGTACGATCCCACCTGCAAAATCACGGAAAGGGCCTCAATCACAAACAAGCCGCCAATGATCACCAAGACCAGTTCGTGTTTTGCGGCCACCGCCACCGTGCCAAGCAGGCCGCCCAGGGCAAGCGATCCGGTATCCCCCATGAAGATCGCAGCCGGCGGCGCATTGAACCACAAAAAGCCCAATCCAGCACCAATGACGGCCCCGCAGATTATGGCCAGCTCGCCAGTGCCCAACACGAAGTGAATTTGCAGATAATCAGCAAACACCTTGTTCCCGGCGAGATAAGCGATCACGCCGAAGGAGCCCGCAGCAATCATCACCGGCACAATGGCCAGACCATCCAGGCCGTCGGTAAGGTTCACGGCGTTTCCTGATGACACCACCACAAACGCCCCAAACACGATGAAGAACCAACCCAGTTCAAGCATCAAATCCTTGAAGAAGGGGAAGGTGAGCACCGTCGCCATGTCCTTACCGCCGTCACTCGTCGCGTGTGCGCCGTAAGCCATGATGAGGTAGCAGGCGAAGCCTGCGATGATGAATTCAAACAACAGCCGCATCCGGCCCGAAAAGCCTTTGTCGGAAGACTTCGTGACCTTGAGATAATCATCGTAAAAGCCAATCGCACCAAACCCGACGGTCACCAGCAAAACGGCCCACACAAAGACGCTGCTCAAGTCGGCCCATAACAACGTTGCGCCGATGATCCCCACCAAAATCATCAACCCGCCCATGGTGGGCGTCCCGGCTTTTTTGAAGTGGGTTGCGGGACCGTCGGCGCGGATCGGCTGGCCTTTTTTCTGGCGGATCCGCAGGCTGCGAATAATCATAGGGCCAAACAAAAACACGATCAGCGCCGATGTCATCAACGCGCCACCGGTTCGAAAAGTGATGTAGCGAAACACATTCAAAAGCGGGAAATCCCCGCCCAATTCAGACAGCAATTGGAGCATGAAATCTAACTCTTTCGCCGAACGTGTCCCCAGACCAGCGGGGAGAGCGAACTCCGAAAGTCCCGTATATCATCAAAGTGCGCAATGCCTTTGGGTATCGCGGCGGCGCAGGAATTACAATCAACGCAAGGATAAAGCGAACGCCCACGCGGGCAAAGCTACAATGAGTGAACCCGTCCGTTAAGGTTACGGTAACGATGCTGGGTTGCTAAAGCGATCTTTGAGCCCGTCGATCAATTTGGCAAATTTCAAACCAAGGGAGGCTTTGGCAGCCAAGACATCGCCCGCGCGCAACGTTGCGACCACCGGGTCGATTAAACCGTCAACATCATCGGCATGGTGAACCACCACCCGCCCGTCCAATGCATCGCGCAGTGCCGCCATGTCAGGACCAGCCAGAAAAACCACCTCAAAACCCGCCGCCAACAGAGGTTCGGCAAGCTGCGCGTGCAGGTCTTTGGACGTCGGCCCCAGTTCCAACATGTCGCCGAGCGCCACCATGCGGCGACCACGGCCCTCCGGCTGCACGCCGGCCAGCATGGAAAACATCGCCCGCATACTGGCAGGATTGGCATTGTAGCTTTCATCAATCAGCGTGGCGTCACCACCTTCAACAGACAAGACGTGGCGCTCCCCGCGGCCTTTGACCGGCGCAAGGTGTGCCAGTGCGAGGGCGGCCTTGGCCAAATCAGCGCCCACAAGGGACACAATTGCGAGGACCGCCAGGGCATTTTTCGCGATGTGACGCCCGGGCGAGCCCACCTTTGCCATCACGCGGTCATCAAACACCCGCACCGTGAGACAGGAACAATCCGCATGCTCGACAATTTTTTCCCCCCGCACATCGGCGGTGGCTGCTTCCCCGAAGGAAACGATCCGCTCAACACCTTTGCCCCGAGCAATTTGGGACAGCATGTCAAAGCGGGGGTCATCGGCATTCAAAAGCGCGACACCACCCTGTGCACCATCGCCATGGCCCTCGCTTGAACCGTCGAGATTGAGCCCGTCGAAAATTTCAGCCTTCGCGTGGGCAATGCCATCCACACTGTCAAAAGCGCCCAAATGAACCGGGGCCACGTTGTTGATCATCGCCACATGGGGCCGCACCATCTGCACCAGCGGCGTGATCTCATTGGGATGGTTCATCCCAATTTCGAAAATCCCAAACTCGGTGTCCCGCGGCATGCGAGCAAGGGTCAGCGGCACGCCCCAATGGTTGTTAAACGAGGCGACAGAGGCATGAACGGCACCGCAGGCAGACAGCGCCACCCGAAGGGCCTCTTTGGTAGACGTTTTGCCGACGCTACCGGTGATCGCGATAATCTTGCCGCCGCAGCGGGTCCGCGCAGCTCTTCCCAACGCCTCCAAGGCGACCAGCACATCCGGCACCACCAACAATGGACCGGTATCGTCCCCCAAATCCGCCCGTTTATCGGCGGCTATGACGCTAACCGCAGCGCCGGCACGGTGGGCGTTGGCGACAAAAGCGTGGCCGTCATGAACGTCACCTTTAATGGCAAAATACGCCTCACCATGAGAAAGCGTGCGGGTGTCAATGGAGATGCCGTTAACACCAATCGTCCCCGATGGAGCGTGTGTGAGCGTGCCGCCCGTCGCATTGACCATTTCTGCCAGCGTCCAGAGCATGGCCGCATCCTCATTGTTCGATGATTCGGTCATCGGGCACCGTCCGCTTCCCGAGCCGACAACGCATCGCGGACCACGGCATGATCGGAAAATGGCAAGACGTGTTCCCCCACAATCTGCCCTTCTTCGTGGCCCTTCCCGGCCACCACCAACGTGTCACCGCCGCCCAAAGCGTGCACCGCTTCGAAAATTGCCTCGCGCCGGTCGCCGATTTCCTGAGCCCCCGTTGCGGCGTCTAACACAGCGCGTCGGATAAGCGCGGCTTCCTCTGTGCGGGGATTGTCATCTGTGACGATCACACGGTCCGCCAGGCGCGCCGCGATCTCCCCCATAATGGGCCGCTTGCCGGGGTCACGGTCTCCACCGCAGCCAAACACCACCACCAAATCCCCCGTCGTGTATGGCCGAAGGGCCGTCAGCACGCTTTCAAGCGCCTCCGGCTTGTGGGCGTAATCGACATAGACCGGGGCACCCTCGGACGTTTGACCCACCCGTTCCAAACGACCCGGCGCGCCCCGCAAATTCTGCATAGCGTTGAAAACTGCTGCCGCATCGCTACCACTCGCCAGCGCCATGCCCACCGCCACCAGCGCGTTGGCCAGTTGAAACTCCCCTGCGAGCGGCAGGCACACACGGTAAACCTGTCCACCGTGGGTCAGTTCTGCAATCTGCTCCGTCCGATGTTGTTCAACACGTTTCAGCGCAATCAAGCTGCCGCCGCGCCCTACAGTATGGACGTCGAGACCCCGCGCCTTGGAAGCTGCAACCATCGAAGCGGAATAGGCGTCATCGGCAAAAATCACCGCCGGTTGGCCCGGCATCATCAGCGTATCAAACAGACGCAGCTTCGCCCGCAGATAGTCGTCCATGTCCGTGTGATAATCGAGGTGATCGCGGCCCAGATTGGTAAATCCGGCAACAGAAAGTTTCACGCCGTCTAGGCGCCGCTGGTCGAGGCCATGGCTTGACGCCTCCATCGAACAATGGGTAACCCCATCCGCCGCCAAGGCATCAAGCAGCGAATGGAGCATGACGGGATCGGGTGTGGTCAGCGAGCCATAGGTCTTTTTGCCCGGCGCTTCGACGCCGGTTGTGCCAATCATAGCCCCGGCTTGGTCCATGCTGAGCCAAAGCTGACGCAGAAAAGAAGCGACCGAGGTCTTGCCCGCCGTCCCGGTGACAGCGGCCATGGTACCGGGCTGTTTGGGCGTCATCCGCGCCGCCGCAAGCGCCAATTCCCGCCGGCCATCGGCCACATGCAACACGGGCACTGGCACATCTTTGGCGTTTTCAAGCGGCGCATCGCACACGATTGCCGCGGCACCCTTCGCGAGCGCTTCATCCACATAGTCGCGCCCGTCTACAGACGAACCAGGAAGCGCCACAAACACGAAACCCGGCTCCACTTTGCGCGAATCGGCGGTTAAGCCCGACACCTCAGGATTATCCGCGTGGGACGTGTCAAAAAGTTCATTCAACAACATGGGCGCTGCAACCGTGCTGGACCACCCAAGAGGGCGAAGCGGTCATCGTGTGTAGGATGACAAAATGGTGGTATCGCGAACCCGAAAGTCCGGCGCAACCCCTAACACAGGCGCAGCGCGCTCAATAATTTCCCGAACCATGGGCGCGGCATTCAAGCCAGCTGTGGCAGCCTTTTTGCCCTCTTCAGGCTTGGGCTCATCGATGATCACCAAAACCACATAGCGCGGATCATTAATCGGGAAGGCGGCCAGAAATGAGTTGAAGCGATGCTTTTTGGAATACCGCTTGTTGACAACCTTTTCCGCCGTACCGGTTTTACCGCCAACAAGAAAGCCTGGAACAGCTGCACGGCGCCCGGAACCCTTCAACACGTTGAGCCGCATCAAATACCGCATCGCGTCGGACGTTTCCGGCCGCAAAACCCGTTTTGCAGACAACAACGCCTTGCCCTCGCTGCGCGGCAGCAGGGTGGGCTGCATCAGCCAACCGCCGTTCAAAACAGCCGCCGCCGCCATCGCCGTTTGAAGGGGCGTCGTGGACATGCCGTGGCCAAACGAAATGGTCGTCGAATGGATCTGACGCCAGCGCTTTGGTCCAGTCGGCTTCCGGATTTCCGGCAGTTCTAGGCCTGATATGGGCGACAACAGACCCATTTTCTCCATGAAAGCGCGGTGGCCATCCACGCCGACAGCCTCAGCCATCTTCGCGGTGCCAATATTGGAGGAATAGATGAACACTTCCGGCACCGACAGAACGCGGTTTTTGGCATGAAAATCACCGATGCGATGCCGCCCGATGTAAATTGGCTTGCGCGCGTCAAACCGGCTGTTCAACGTCACGCGCCCGCTATCCAGCGCCATGGCTGTGGTGAACAGTTTGAAGGTCGATCCCATTTCAAACACCCCGGCGGTCATGCGGTTAAACCGGCCTTCCACCGCGCGGGTTTTAGGGTCGTTTGGGTCGTAGTCCGGCAGAGACGACAGAGCGATGATTTCGCCGGTCTTTGCGTCCAGCACCACCCCCGCAGCGGCAATGGCGCGGTAGCGCTCCATCGCGCTTTGAAGTGTGTGACGAACAAAATGCTGCACCCGCAAATCCAACGTCGTGCGCACCGGCGGCAGGTCTTCACGCATTGCAAACCCGGCGCTGTGCAAATCGCGAAGCCCGGTTTTATCAATGTGGCTCTCAAGCCCCGCATTGCCCTTGTTGTCGAGATTGGCGTGGCCAACCACGTGGGAGGCCGTTGCACCGTGGGGGTAGAAGCGTTTGATTTCCGGTCGAAAATGAATGCCCGGCAAGCCAAGCGCAATGATATCAGCTTGTTGTTTGGGCGTGATTTCCCGCTTCAACCATTGAAAGCCACGGTCGCTGGAAAGCCCAGCCAGAGTTTTTTCCTTCGGCAAATCCGGCAGAACCGTCAGCAGCGCGTCCAATATCTCCTGCGGGCGATCAATCGATTTCGGCACCGCAAACAGCGACTGAACCTCGATGTCCAGCGCTAGCGTCTTGCCCTCACGATCCAGAATTTTGGGGCGCGAAGCGGCAAGATTGCGGTCGAGCTGCGCCACCCGCGCTGGACCCTTGTTTTCTGAAAAACCGATGGCAATCAAACGCGCCTGAACGACGGCAAACACCAGCACAACGCCACAGATCACCGTGATCAATCGATCCCGTGTTTGCCCCGCCTGATCGAAACTGGCCTTGGTCGGGCTTTTGAGGCTGCCAAAGGTGTGATGAACCATGTTCAAAAGGGCCCGCATCATTGCGATAACTCCCGGTCGATCAAATCTGAAATGCCCCCAGTGCCACGCGGATCGATGCCCATCGGCCCATCGCCCACACCATTGCTTGCCGCAGCTCTTCGTTCGCTGTCTTCACGGTCCAGGCGCAATGCCGGCAACTCATCAGTGGTCACGATCTGGGTTGATTGCAGCGGCTGAAGGCCAAGTTGTTCGCTGTAACGTTTGGCCAGAATTTCCAAACGTTTGGGGGATGTTTCCAGCGCCCAGTCCGCCCGCAACAACAGGATTTTGCGCTCTTGCGCTGAAATCTCAGCCTTAAGCCCGGCCCGTTTTTTCGACAGGACTTCGGCCTCATGTTTGATTTGATATGTCCAAACCGCCCCCACCAAAACAGCAACGGCCAGAGCACCATCAATCACACGTTTCATGCGCCCATCCCCTTTAACGCATCGAGAGCTGGAAGGTTTGGCAGTCCAAACAACGACAGATCACCGGCCCGCGGCGCAGCCTGCGTGCGCAAGCCAAACCGCAATTTGGCCGAACGGGCCCGGGAGTTGTCTGCAATTTCGTGGCGTTCCGCTTTGATCGCCGTGCGCTTGGGGCAAACAAATGTCGGGTCCACGGTCTGTTGCGGCGGCAGATGCCGCGAACCGGAGGTCTGCTCCGAACGGTCCTGAAAGAATTTTTTCACCAGACGGTCTTCCAGCGAATGAAATGTCACGATGACCAGACGACCGTTGGGCACGAGCAGGCGCTCCGACGCCAGCAGCAATTCAGCCAACTCCTCCAGCTCCCGGTTCACGTAAATGCGCAAGGCTTGGAACGTCCGCGTGGCTGGGTGAATTTTGTCGCCGCCCCGGCGGCCAATGACGCTCTCGACACAGGCCGCCAATTGTTCAGTTGTTTCAAACGGAGCTTTTTCCCGCCGCGCAGCAATTTCAGCCGCAACGCGGGACGCCTGCCGCTCTTCCCCTAATATCCCAATGATACGGGTGAGATCAGGCCGCGCCACATGGTTCACAACATCGGCAGCCGACGGACCCGTCTGCGCCATGCGCATGTCGAGGGGACCATTGCGCAAAAACGAAAACCCGCGATCGGCCTGATCAATCTGCATCGACGATACGCCGATATCGGCCACGATGGCATCGACCCGTTCAATGTCGTGGGCGGACAGCAGGTGTTCGACCTGGGAAAAACGTCCGCTCAGCAGCACCAATTGTTCGGGATATTTCGCTTGAAGCGGCGCAGCGCCGACCAAGGCATCGGGGTCACGATCCACCGCATAGAGCTGCGCGCCTTGGTCCAACAAGGCTCGGGAATAGCCGCCGGCGCCGAAGGTTGCATCGACAATCACATCGCCTTCACCCGCAGCCATGGCGGTCAAAACCGGGTCCAGCATGACGGGAATGTGCGGCCCACCTGTGGCCACGTTTGCGCCTTGGCCCTGCCTTCGGTTTTGGCGACCCTCAACCACGCAACCCGTTCTCCAAAACCTTCAACACCCAATGTCTTCAAAACAGGCAGCGCCTTTTCTTGAAGGGGTGAGCAAAGACGCGCGTTAACCGAATGTGAAAGAAGAGTGTTAAGGCTCCGTTAGGACGTGCAGGCGATCTGCGTAGCCAAGCCGAAGAAAAATGCGCCAGTTGGCCTGTAAGCCGGGTTCTGTTCCCGCAAGCGGGTGACGACCATTCATCTGGGACGCCCATCGCTGGACGCCTCGAGGCAACCTACCCGAACATCTGGCCTGGAAACCGGCCTTCGCAGTCCAGCCGAAGCGGGGCCGAGATACGATGTTCCTATTCGGTCTTGCTCCCGGTGGGGTTTTCCATGCCAGCCCTGTTGCCAGCGCCGCGGTGGGCTCTTACCCCACCCTTTCACGTTGACCCACACCCCGCTTGGCCAAAGCCAAGCTGTTGCGGGCAGACTTCTCTCTGTTGCACTTTCCCTGGGGTCGCCCCCGCCGGGCGTTACCCGGCACCGTGTCTCCATGGAGCCCGGACTTTCCTCCCCCGGCACCTTTCGGCCTTACCAGGAGCGGCCGTCCAGCCAACTGACGCGCCTGCTGTCGCGTGAAAGCACGGCGCAGTCAATCAGTCGTTGCTAAAATGCAAAAGAGTTGGAGCGCAACGTCATCCGCGGGCCAGAATTTTTGCCACCCGGCGGCAATAGTCCGCGCTCATCGGGTTCATGCGCGTGGCTTGGTGGCCGGCATTGTATTTCAAAATGGTGCGGCAGGTTTTGCCACCGGCTTTGTGATACGCGCCCGCAAGGTACTTCATGCCCCAGCGGATGTTGGTATCAGGATCGTAGAGTTTTTTAAGATCGCCCTTCACGCCAATATAGCGGGCGGTGCGGGGCAAAAGCTGCATCAAGCCAATCTCACCGACCCGGCCCGTCGCATCAGCGCGGAAACTTGATTCCACTTCCACCACCGCCATCGCAATTTTCAGCGGCACACCGTGCTTGCGCGCATATTTTGCAATGATAGGACGGTATTTCGCCTTCCGCTTGGCAAAAGAGGACCGTTTACGCTTCTTTTTCGCGGTTTTCTTTGCAGCTTTGGTCTGCGTGCGCGTCGCCTTCTTGACGGCAGGCTTGCGCTTCTTCGCAGACTTCTCGTCACCGCTCGTCGATGTGGCTTCAGGCTTTGCAGCGTCCGAAACCGCCTTCGCAGACTGGATCGGCGCGCCGTTCAGGCTGTCCCCCGAAAAGCTCGAAACACCGATCTGCGAACTCTGGCAGGCCGACAACGCAAAAGGGACAAACAACGCGACCGCGAGAGTGCGAAATTTCAACATGAAAAACCTCAAAAAAGGCAAAAACTCAAACACTGCATTCGGCTACAGCCATCCACCCATGTGGTCATCACACAACGGGCGCGGCTGCCAAAGCGACTTATAGCAGGAGTGCAAAAACGCACAATCGCAGCCAAAATGTGGCATCCGCGTCATAATACCGGAATCCACCGCCCCGATCCCGTTTTCAGCCCATCACGTCGTTAATCCTTCTTGAAGGCCCCCAAAAGATCTAGACGAGACGTTTAGGCAGGAACGGGCAAGGCCGCCAGCAGCCCGTGCAGCGTTTTGATGGTCGACAAGTCGGCCACCCCGTCCACCTTGCTTTGCCGGAAATGCCGTTGAAACGCCGTCACTACAATCTCTGTTCGGGCATCAAAAGCCGCCGTAATCTCTAAATCATAACCGTAAAGCGCCAGCATGGATTGCAACGCCTCCACCGGCTCCCCTTGATCGCCAAGTTGAAAAAAGCTGCCGCTCTCAAGGGGAAACGGGTCCACAAAATGCCCCACACCGTGCGCCGCAAGCCAGTCCCAGCGAAATTTTTCCCCCGGATCTTCCTTGCGGTGGGGGGCCATATCCGAATGCCCGATCACCCGATGAGGCAGAATGTTATTGCGCGCGATGATGTCCTTTGACAGCGCAAGAACGGCATCCATCTGCTGTTGCGGAAAGTCTGGCAGCCCCCCGGCGTGCCCGACATTGGCGATCTCGATGCCAATGGAGCGTGAGTTGATATCCCGGTGCCCTTCCCATGCGCCTTCGCCGGCATGTTGCGCCCGATCCGCCTCCCGCACCGACTGTACGATCCGGCCATCTTCAAAAATGAAATAATGGCAGGACACCTTGCTTTCTTCGCAGCACAACCACTTGAGCGCGCCCTCGGCACTGCCCATGCCTGTGTAATGCAACAGCAGAATATCTGGGCCGGTTTGACCATCAGGCAGCCCCACCCGTGGTCCAATATTAACCGCCGCCCGAACCTCATTCACCAGCGAACTATCGGCCTGTTCAATGATCTGCGCTCCGTCAGCCATGGTTTGACAGCCCTAGGCCTCGCTGGTCGACAACTGACGGCGGTGGACCCGCTGAATGGTTTCCCAAGCCGCGTTGACCTGCGCCAATCGCTCCGTCGCAAGGGCGATGAACTCCGAAGGCACGCCCCGTGCAAGCATTCGGTCGGGATGGGTTTCCTGCGCCCGCTTGCGGTATTGCTTTTTGATCGCTTCCATATCCCAGGCCGGGTCCGCCCCCAAAACCTCATAGGGATCGTTTTCCCCCTGATGGATATGCCGCGTTTGGATCGCTTCAAACTCCTGCTCAGAGAACCCAAACAATGTGGCGATTTCCCCTAAAAACAGCACTTCGTTCTCATGCACCACCCCGTCGGCTTTGGCGATGTGAAACAGAGCATCAATCACGTCCCCCAGAATTTCGCGGTCTTCTGGATCATCCCCCGGAAACAGATGCCGCACTTTGCGCGCATAGGCGTCAAACCCGGCAATGTCCTGCTTGGCCAGATTGTACAGCCGCGCAACGTTCGCCAGTTCATTTTCGGGAACATCAAACACATCGCGAAACGCGGTCACCTCCGCTTCGGTCACAACACCATCAGCCTTAGCCATTTTCGCCGAAAGCGCGATAATCGCCACCGAAAAGCCCACACGTTTGCGATTTTCCCCGTCACCGGCAAAAAGCGCGCGCACGCCCTCAACAACGGCCTCAAAAGCATCGTTGGCGATGGACGAAATGATATCGCCAATGTCGGACCAAATGGACATGTCACTCAGTATAGTGATTTGGACAAACTAAGCGAGGGCTAAGCCAGCCCCTTTTTACCCTCTTTTGTAAAGCGTTCAGTTTTTTGATGAACCGCCCAAAGCACCCTACGCCGTCGGCTCAAAAGCCGTTTCAAGCTGGAATTCCAAGCCCAGCGCACCAACAAGCCCTCAACCAAGCACGATGACCCAAGCACCATGACCCAAACCATGACCAAGGCACGATGACCCACCGTTCCCCCGGCTCCGCTCCATTGCTTGGACTGGCCCTTGGCCTGCTGGGCGTCATCATTTTTTCTGGCACGCTCCCGGCCACCAAAGTGGCTGTGGGCCTGTTTGACCCCGCCTTCCTCACATTTGCCCGCGCCACCCTTGCAGCGATTGCGTCTTGGGCATTCCTTCGACTAAGCCGCCGCCCTCTGTTGGCAGGGCCAAAGGCGTTGCTGATGATCATTGGCGTTTTACTGGTCTACGGCTTTCCCGGTTTTATGGGACTGGCGATGCAAACCGTGCCGTCCGCCCACGGCGCAGTGGTTCTTGGCATTCTTCCGCTGGCAACAGCAGCGTTCGCAGTTTTGTTGGCAAAGGAGCGGGTGTCCGGCTTGTTTTGGCTTTGCAGCATCGTCGGCGCTGCCCTTGTCATCGCCTTTGCCCTACGCGGTGGCGCGCGCACACCCGTCATCGGCGATCTATGGCTAACCCTGGGCGGGCTGAGCGCGGCCTTGGGTTATGTACTATCCGGAAGACTCGCCAACCGAATGCCCGGATGGGAAATCATCTGCCGCGCTCTCATTTTGACGGCGCCGATCACCTTTGTGGGAACCGCTCTCACCTGGGACGCCGGATATCTCAACGCCAACTGGCAGCATGTTGGCGCCTTAAGTTATCTTGGGCTTGGCTCCATGTTTCTGGGCTTCTTCGCATGGAACGCGGGCATGCATCTGGGTGGCATTGCCCGGGTCGGCCAGCTTCAACTGTTTCAAGTGTTTTTTACCATTGCCATCTCCGCCCTCGCCTTAGGCGAAGCGGTGTCATGGGACATGGTGGGCTATGCCGTTGGCGTGTTTGCAGCCGTCGCCTTGGGTCAAAGTGCACGGCGCAAGCGCGCCTAACGGTGTCCCATCACATCGCGGGTTTTGTAGGGCGCTTCAAGTCGCTTGATCTGAGCCGGCGACAGGGTGAGGTCCACGGCGGCGATGGCCTCTTCCAATTGATGCGGCTTCGTGGCCCCCACAATAGGTGATGTCACCCAGTCTTTGGACAAAACCCAGGCGTAGGCCACTTTTGCGGCACTGACGCCCAGTTCGGCAGCGATTTTCTGCACACGGTCGAGCACGGCATAGTCGGCTTTGGATCCAAACAGTCCGCCCATCTTGTCTGTTTTCGCCCGGTTGGTAATCGTGCCTTCCTTTGGCTTATTTCCCGCCAGAAAACCCCGCGCAATCGGGCTCCATGGCACAACAGCGACGTTTTCATGGGCGCAGTACGGCAGCATTTCCCGCTCTTCCTCGCGGTACGCCAAATTGTAAAAATTCTGCATGGCGACGAAGGGAATGGCACCGGCGGCTTTTTGCATCTCGCGCAATTTCGCAAACTGCCAGGCCCACATGGACGAGGCGGCGGGGTAGATGACCTTGCCCTGTTTCACGACGGTATCGAGGGCTTCAATCACTACCTCAAACGGTGTTTCAGGGTCCAACCGATGCACATACAGCAAATCGACATGGTCCATCTGCAACCGCTTCAAAGAGCCATCGATGCTTTCCAAGATGTGTTTGCGCGACAGGCCGCGCTTGTTGGGCCCCTCCCCCATCGTCAAGCCAACTTTTGTGGCCACCACGATCTCATCGCGGCGGCAGTATTTCTTCAACATGCGGCCGGTGATCTCTTCGGAATCTCCGTAATTGTAATGGTCCGCCGTATCGAAAAAATTGATGCCGCCTTCCACAGCAGCCCGAAATAATGCCTCGCCCTCCGCCTCGGGGATCACCCACGGGTGGGTTGGACCACCGGGGGTGCCGACGGACATGCAGCCGAAGCAGAGTTTTGAGACCTCAAGGCCGGTACCACCCAAAATCGTCGTGTCCATCGCATCGCGCTCGCATCAAAAAGGTCTGTTGGCCCGACTGGTAAGCGGCAAACCACCCGCTTGGCCACAGACATAATGGCGGAGCTCACGGTGACATTGGTGCAAAAAAGCGACAGTTCCCCGTAGGAAACGGAACCTCACTTGTTTGTGTGCCGATGTTGAATAGGGCTGAGAGACAAGAGGCAGTAGCACACTGCCATGCGCTCGCCACTCATTATTGCTGTTCTTGCCCTGCTCCTGTTTGCCCCGCTCGCCGCACCAGCGGCGGCGGGCGATGGTGCTGGTGTGTTCAACGCTGCCAATCCAAGCATGGTCGTTGTCAAACCCGCAGCAACCACAAGAGCCACCGATTTTGCATGGATCGAAAACAAAGCGGCCGCCCGAGGCCACGCGCAAACCCAAACAAGCGCGAAAAGCGTAAACAGCTCAAAGGCCTGCAAATGCCGTTGCATGGCGTCCGGCTGCTCGCCTTCGCCAGCCGCCATCGACAGTGAAACCAGCAATACGTTGGGCCAGCCGACTGTCGGCCACGCGTTCTCGTGGCGTCAGGACCCAAAGTCCAAAGGGCTCAACACCTCATTCCTGGACCCACCCCGAACCATCTCTCTGTGACGTTTCATATCGGGACCGTCGTCCCAACACATGACCCCATTGAGTGAGCATTCCCATGATCAACAGACGCACATTGCTTGGCGCAGCCCTCGTCGCCCTTGCCGGCGGCGTGGCCGCCCCCATCGACCAAGCCCTTGCCCACCACACCAAGCGCCGGCGGCGCAAAAAGAAGTTCCAACTTGCTACAAAATATCAGCCCCAAACCGTTCCCTTTTCCGGCTATGCGCCGGGAACCATTGTGGTCGATCCCCGCAACCGCTTCCTTTACCTGGTTGAAACCCCAAGCACCGCCAGACGCTACGGTGTGGGTGTGGGTCGGGCCGGCCTCGCCTTCCGGGGTTCAGCGCGCATTGGCCGAAAGGCAAAATGGCCGCGCTGGACGCCAACGAAAAACATGATGCGCCGCAACCCGCGCTACCGCCGCTTTCGAAATGGCGTGCCCGGTGGTCCGCGCAATCCCCTCGGCGCTCGCGCGCTTTATCTCTACCGAGGCAAGCGCGACACGCTGTACCGAATCCATGGAACAACGGCACCCTGGTCCATCGGTCGGGCCGTCTCCAACGGCTGCGTGCGCATGCTGAACGAACACGTCTCTGATCTTTACAATCGCGTCACCATCGGCGCGCGGGTTGTGGTGCTCTAACCATGACAAAGCGAGATCAAACGTATGATGCGCGGTCTACAGCCGGCGCAACCCTCGAACGTGGGCCTGTGTTGGACCACAGCCGACGGTCCTTTTTAACAGCCGGGCTGAAAACCGGCGGCGCGCTCGCCGGCAAAGCCGTGTTGTTGGGAACAGCTGGTGCAACGCTGGCCGCCTGCGCCGGTGGATCGGAACGACGCGCCGCATTGCGCAGCGCCTTTCGCAGCGAAGCGGCCCGAAAGCGTGCGGAAGCCGAAGCGCTTTATGCCGCTATGCCCAATGAACAATTCCCCCTGCCCGCGGTGGACCTGAAGCTGCTGGATGAGCGGTTTTATCGTCGGCGCGTCGATGACCCCACCGGCGAGCGACCGGGCACGATTGTTGTCGATACAACCAATTTCTACCTCTATCTGGTTGAACCGGGCGGCACCGCCATGCGCTACGGCGTGGGCCTTGGCCGCGCGGGGTTTGAATGGGCGGGGCGCGCCCGCGTCGCCTACAAGAAGAAATGGCCCACCTGGACGCCACCGGCCCGGATGATCCGGCGCGAGCCGCACCTTGCCAAATACAGCGCAGCCAATGGCGGCATGAAACCCGGTCTTCTCAACCCGCTGGGAGCCCGTGCGCTTTACATTTTTCAGGGTCGCCGGGACACGCTTTATCGGCTCCACGGTTCACCGGAGGTGAGAAGCATCGGCAAAGCCGTGTCGAGCGGCTGCGTGCGCCTGATCAACCAAGACGTGATCGACCTCTACAACCGCACACGCAACGGGGCGCGCATTCTGGTGAAGTAGCGCGTCCATGCACGCGCCATTCCGGCAACCTCCCAGACAATCGCCCGGCTATGTTTCGTCCTCAACGTTCGAGAGCCGGGCGATTGCACCTTCAATATTGGCAAGTGCAATGCCGGTTTGTTCGTGCAACTCACTCAACCGTTCAAATTGCCCTTTCAACACCTGCACCTCATCCGCCAGCGTCTCGGTTTGCGGCGAGGATCCCACACCATAGAGCAGCCACGTCGGGCTCACCCCGAGCAAGCCCGAGAGCGTGGTGAGCCGGTTGGAGCGCGGTTCCGAACGGTCGGTTTCCCATGCTTCAAGGGTCTGTTTTTTGACACCGATCTGTTTGGCAAGATGGGCCGGGTTCAAACCCGCGGCGACCCTGGCCCGCACCAAACGCCCGCCCAGCGTGTCGTAGTCCGGACGCTGGGTCGCAATCGAACTTGATGGTACGGGCGAATTGGTTGGCGTCGGCGCGTTTCGTGAAGATGAAGTCATGGCCAGCTCCCGTGGGCGTTTTGAACAAACACTGGCGCAGCATTAGGGCAAAAGCCCGACACATTCGCCCGCCCTCAACGACATCCCATGGCGTGTTGACACTATGCCATTTCCTCCATCACACATCACGGTGGGAAACCGTCAACAGGGCGGGCGTGATTTGAGCGAGCAACGAACACCATGGGCGGAACTTGGGATTTCTGGATTGATCGCGGCGGAACGTTCACGGACATCGTCGCCCGCGCCCCCGATGGCACGCTGAAAGCCCACAAACTGCTGTCTGAGAACCCGGAGGCCTATGCCGATGCCGCCATTGAAGGCATCCGCCAACTGTTGAACGTTGCCCCCGGAAACACCCTGCCTGCAGAAAAAATCGGCGCGGTTAAAATGGGCACCACAGTGGCAACCAACGCCCTGCTGGAGCGCAAAGGCGACGCGGTCACCCTGTTGATCACCCAGGGTTTCGCAGACGCGCTGAATATTGGCTACCAGGCCCGGCCCGATATCTTTGCCCGCGAGATCATCAAACCCGAAAGCCTGTCCCGCACAGTCACCGAAATTCCCGAGCGCGTGCGCGCGGACGGCACGGTGGAACGCGAATTGGATGAGGATGCCGTACGTGCAGCTTTGGGTGCCGCTCGCACGGCCGGCATCGACGCCATCGCAATTGCCTACCTCCACGCCTGGAATTACCCGGCCCATGAGCGCCGTACGGCTGAAATCGCCCGATCCATGGGCTTCGCTCAAGTCAGCGTCAGTCATGAAGTTTCCGCCCTCGCAAAACTCGTGGGGCGCGGAGATACAACGGTGGTCGACGCCTACCTGTCCCCCATTTTGCGCCGTTACGTAAACCAAGTGAGAACGGCCCTCGGAGCCCCTCCTTCGAGACGCGGCTCCGCCGCTCCTCAGGATGAGGTGGAAGGTGTGGCTGGCTCCGCTGCAACTCTGGATAAAAATGGGGTGACTGCAAGCCCTCATCCCGAGGAGGCACGCAGTGCCGCCGCGAACGGCAAGGGCCCGGTGAATGCAAGCCCTCATCCTGAGGAGGCACGCAGTGCCGTCTCGAAGGGCGAGGGCGAGGGCGGGATTGAGGGCGACGGCGATACACCAACCACAAACCCAAGCCATACCACACCCAGGCTCATGTTCATGCAGTCCTCTGGTGGGCTCACCTCAGCTGACTTGTTTCAGGGAAAAGATGCCATCCTGTCCGGCCCCGCCGGTGGCGTGGTTGGCGCGGTTGAGACGTCAGCCCTGGCCGGACATCACAAAGTGATCGGCTTTGACATGGGCGGCACGTCCACCGATGTCTCGCACTTTGATGGCGAATACGAACGTGCTTTTGAAACCGAAGTGGCCGGCGTTCGCATGCGCGCGCCGATGATGCGCATTCACACGGTGGCGGCGGGTGGCGGTTCGATCCTGTTCCACGAAGCGGGCCGGTTTCGCGTGGGTCCCGAATCCGCCGGCGCAAACCCAGGACCAGCGGCCTATCGCCGGGGCGGGCCCCTGACCGTCACCGATGCAAACGTCATGGTGGGCAAACTCAAGCCCGAAAACTTCCCCGCAATCTTCGGACCGGAACAGAACCAGCCGTTGGATGCCGACAGCGTGCGGACCCTGTTCCAAACATTGGCCACCGAAATCGGAACCGATCAATCGCCCGAAGAGTTAGCGGACGGCTTTTTGCGCATTGCCGTAGAAAACATGGCCAACGCCATCAAGAAGATCTCGGTTCAACGCGGCTATGATGTCACCCGCTATGCCCTCACCTGCTTTGGCGGCGCGGGCGGCCAGCACGCCTGTGCGGTGGCGGACAATCTGGGCATGGAAACGGTCATCATCCATCCATTTTCCGGCATCCTGTCGGCCTATGGTATGGGGCTGGCGGACATTCGCGCAAGCCGCTCCCAAGCGATCATCCAACCGTTGACAGACTCTGGAATGGAAACACTCCAGACCCTGGAACCGAACCTCGAAAATGCGGTCCGTGCGGAACTTCTCGGCCAGGGCGTGCCCGATGAAGACATCAAGATCATCAGCCGCGTTCATGTCCGCTATGATGGCACCGACACCCCCATCTCCGTACCCCGCGGCACAGCGTCAGCCATAGCGGACGCGTTCGCCCGCGCCCACAAAAGCCAGTTCGGTTTCGTGTTCGACAAACCGCTGATTTTGGAAGCGCTGGAAGTGGAAGCCGTCGGCGGCGGCGCTGGGGCAGAAGAACCCGAACACGCGCTAACCACGTCGGCACCCCAAGGCTCCGGGGAGGCACAATTCTTCTCCGCCGGCGCACAGCAAGACGCCACACTCTACCGCCGCGCCAACCTCGCACCCGGCCACGCGTTAAATGGGCCAGCCCTGATCATCGAGGAGCATCAAACCATTGTGGTGGAACCGGGCTGGTCCGCGCATATCAACAGCCGCGACCACATCATACTCAGCCGCACAACGCCCATTCCCCGGCAAGCAGCGGTGGGTACGGGCAAACACGGCGAGAGCGAAGGGGCCGACCCCGTACTTCTTGAAGTGTTCAACAACCTGTTCATGTCCATCGCCGAACAGATGGGTGTGACGCTGCAAAACACCGCCTATTCGGTGAACATTAAAGAGCGTCTCGACTTCTCCTGCGCGGTGTTTAACGCCGAAGGCGCCCTCGTCGCCAACGCCCCCCACATGCCCGTGCACCTGGGCTCCATGGACCGGTCGGTGGAAACGATTATCGCGCAAAACAAAGGCACCATGAAACCCGGCGACGTCTACGTATTGAACGCCCCCTACAATGGGGGAACACACCTGCCGGACATTACCGTCGTGACACCCGTGTTCGCCCGAGATTTGGAAAGGGATCTGAAAAGGGATCTGGCAAGGAATTCGGAAGACAACAGCCCTTCGAGACGCGGCTCCGCCGCTCCTCAGGATGAGGATAGTGCAAATGAAAGCCCTCATCCTGAGGAGGCGCGAAGCGCCGTCTCGAAGGGCGAGGGCGCAGGCACAGGCA
>JBCBCT010000013.1:19108-38177 GCA_038530365.1 Pseudomonadota bacterium
CCAAAGCCAAAAACGACACCATCCTCTTCTACGTTGCATCCCGTGGGCACCATGCAGATGTGGGCGGCATGGCCCCCGGCTCCGCCACCCCGCGGGCCACCCATGTGGATGAAGAAGGCGTGTTGATCGACAATTTCAAATTGCTGGATCAAGGGCGGCTGCGGGATGCGGACATGCGCGCCCTGCTCACCGACCACCCTTGGCCCTGCCGGAATGTTGAACAAAACATGGCAGACCTGCGAGCGCAGGTGGCCGCCAACGAAAAGGGCGTCGCTGAATTGCGAAAAATGGTGGCGCATTTTGGTGAAGCGACGGTTGCCGCCTACATGCGTCATGTCCAGGACAATGCGGAAGAAAGCGTGCGCCGCGTCATCGACCGGCTGTCGGATTGCACCTACATGCTCACCACAGACAACGACCAAACGATCAAGGCGACCATCACCGTCGATAGAAAGGCTCGCTCGGCCAAAGTGGATTTCACCGGCACATCGCCGGTCATCGCCAACAATTTCAACGCGCCAGAACCCGTTACCCGGGCCGCGGTGCTGTATGTTTTCCGCATGATGGTGGACGGCAATATCCCCATGAATGCGGGCTGTTTGAAGCCCATAGAGATCATCATTCCCGACGGCTGCATGTTGAAACCCACTTATCCTGCCGCCGTGATCGCCGGAAACACCGAAACCAGCCAACAGGTCACCAATTGTCTGTTCATGGCTCTGGGTGTCTATGCAAACGGCCCCGGCACGATGAACAATCTGACCTATGGCAATGCACGCTACCAAAATTATGAGACGATTTGCGGCGGTTCACCGGCTGGCCTTCACACCGACGGGACGCCCTTTGCCGGCACAAACGGCGTCCATGTCCACATGACCAACACGCGCATGACCGACCCGGAAATCTTGGAGATGCGCTATCCGGTGGTGCTGGAAGAATTTTCCATCCGCCACGGCTCAGGCGGAAAAGGGCAATACCCCGGGGGTGACGGCACCACCCGGCGTATGCGGTTTCTCGAAGACATGACCTGCGCCATTATAGGATCCAGCCGTTACAACCCACCCAAAGGGCTCAACGGAGGCGGCGACGGTGAATGCGGCAAGACAGAGATCCGCCGATTGGACGGGGCCGTCGAACTGCTCCAGCACTGCGACCAGACGGAGGTGAAAGCTGGTGAAGCGGTTGTCATCACCACCCCGGCCGCCGGGGGCGTTGGTACGCCATAGCCCAAAAAAAGACCGTATCTGCCAAAGCAAAGATACGGTCTAGTTTGGGAGAAAAACGTGAGTTTCAGGAAGGCGAAAGAGTGGTACGGGGCGTCTCTCTTTAGGGGTGTTGCATGCGCTCAAACGCGCGGCGGTTTGGACAAAACGGCGGAATGATTTTTGAGCCCTCGGTTTCGTCCAAGAACGATTGGCAAGCCTCACCTTGTTTACACGAGAGGCAGGCGATTGTTGCGCGGCGGTATTCTCGCTCGAAATTGAGCCCCTTTGGGCCGTCAATCGCACCTGACCGGCGCATGGCTTCACCCAATAAGGTCAAACGCCGTGTCATCCGTGCCAAAAAGCTCATCGGGACATTCCCTTGAATACCGCCGCCGCAGCCTTGCAAGCGGCATTTTCATCGTGAGCCTTAGGATGATGGGATTCGGGCAAACTTTCCTTGATGTAGATCAAGTCCTGACAACACGGGGATGCTGGCGTCCCGCAGCAACTTTACGTTTCTTTACACAACAGACGAACGGCAGACACGCCGCTTTGGCAAAACCAGCCTGCCTACACCGGGCAAATGGCAGCCAAGCGGCGGGAGACGACAAGCGTCTGTTCGGCACGATTGAGCTGCTGTTCAGTCACACAAGGAGCGATGCCATGAGCACAGAAATTCCCAATGAAGACGGCAAGCAAGCCAACAAAAGCCGTAATCGCCGCCGCGCCATCGCCTTGGTGGCAGGGGGCCTCGCCCTCGTTGGCGCAACCTTCAGCGTCCAGGCCATCGCCGAGAACAAATTTGTACAACACGCCATCGTGGAAGCGCAGGAGCGCAATCCTTTCACCCAAAAGGCATCGTGGGGTGGCAGAGATCGCCTCTTTGGCCGCGAGCGGGTGCGGTTTTCGCAGATGAGCGACGAACAAGTCGAAAAGCGGGTCAACCGCATGGTCCGCCACATCTCCATCGAAATTGACGCCACCAAGGAGCAGGAAGACAAAATCACCGCTTTGATCGCCGCCGTCGCTAAGGACATGCGGCCTGTACGCAACGCGTGGCGCAGCGTTGGCCTGGAGATGTTGGACACGCTGTCGGCCAAAACGGTGGACAGGGAAAAATTGGAAGCCTTGCGGGCCGCTCGCATTGCAGATGCCAATGCCCGCAGCAAACAGGTCGTGACAGCCCTTGCCGATGTGGCCAACGTCTTGACAGAAGCTCAGCGCGCAACGCTCAAAGAGCGCATAGCAACCATGCGTCGTTGGCGTGACCGGCGCTATCGCTAAGTTTCACCACATGTGTGCGTTGGATAGCAAATAGGATCAGCTTCAACGATGACGGAAACCATTTTGCTCATTGAAGATGATGCCCGCCTTGCCGAGATGGTCGCTGACTATCTCGGCGGATTTGGCTTCGCGGTCACGATCGCCGACATGGGCGCAGACGGCATTGACCGCCACACACAAACGCCCTTTGACGCCATCATTCTGGATCTCATGCTGCCCGACATTGACGGCCTTGAGGTGTGCCGAACCATCAAAGCCCACGACGCTGTCCCCATCCTCATGCTCACGGCCAAAGGCGACCCGATGGACCGCATCATTGGCCTTGAAATTGGCGCAGACGATTACCTGCCCAAACCCTTTGAACCCCGAGAACTCCTGGCGCGCCTGCGCGCCGTCCTTCGCCGGGGGAAAAAGCCAGTAGCGGACAATGGTGCCCTCACCTTTGGCCGTCTCACAATCGTTCCAGATGCCTTGATGGCGCGCCTGGGCGAAAGGGAATGCAACCTCACAGCCCACCAATTCAACCTGCTTATGATCCTGGCCCAAGCCCCTGGCCGCGTGCTCAGCCGCGACACGCTGATGGACCGGTTGAAGGGCACCGACCTTGATGTGTTTGACCGCTCCATCGACGTTCACATCTCACGCATTCGCGCTGAAATCGAAGACGATCCAAAACAGCCGCGTCGGGTCATCACCGTGCGCGGCGCTGGGTATGTCTTTGCCCGTGAGCAGGACTGATCAGCCAGAGCCATGTTTATCGCGCGCCGCCTTCATCTCCAGATTTACGCCACCATCATCGCAACGCTGGTGCTCGTCATCGTTCTAACGGCGTTGTTCTTTGCGCCCCTCGAAAATCGGGATTTTGACGATCAGATGTACCGCGTCACGGGGCGGTTGACCTGGCTGGCGCTCCCCCCGGTGACCGCAAGCAAGGAGGAGCAAGCGGCAGGCTTGCGGCGTATGTCGAAAGAAACCGGCGTACAAGCCACGCTTTTCGCACCCGACCTCACCATCATCGCATCCGTTGGCCCACCACCACCGCGGTTGCCGCGGCGGTGGGGGCGCGATGAAACCGACGGCCCGGAAGAAGGCGAACGGAGGTGGCAACGGTTTCGCGCGCCGCGCGCGCAAGGCGGCGGAGGTTGGTTCTTGCGCTTGCCCGATGACCGCATCATTGCGGTTCGCTTCAACACTTGGGGGGCGGGACGACCTCTGATCGCGCTCATTCTGATCATCAGCGCCATCTCAATCGCCGTCGGCCTTGGCTCTTACCCGCTGGTCCGCCGCTTGACGGGACGGTTGGACCGGCTGGAAGAAGGCGTCAAACGCGTCGGCGCAGGCGACCTCAGCGCCCGTGTTGCCGTGGAAGGCCGTGATGAAATTGCTGGGCTTGCCAAAAATTTCAACACAGCCGCCGAACGCATCGAAGCCCTGGTCACGTCCAACCGTGCGCTCCTGGCCAATGCGTCCCACGAATTGCGCACGCCTCTGGCCCGCATTCGCATGGGCATCGAACTTCTGGAAAAAGACCCATCGCAAAAGCGAAAACAGGCTTTGCAAACCGACATTGCAGAACTCGACACACTCATCGATGAAATTCTCATGATGAGCCGCCTCGACAGCGGGCAATTGGGCGGTGTGAACGAGCAGACGGACCTGCTCGCCATCATCGCGGAGGAAGCGGCGCGCTACCCGGATGTGTCAGTGGATGGTTCGGCACCCCCCTTCCCCGCAAACAGAAAACTCCTGCGCCGGCTCGTCCGCAACCTTTTGGACAACGCCGGGAAGTACGGCGCTGCGCCCATCACCATCGAACTTGACCGCACCGACGGGAGCGTTGTGCTCATCGTCCGAGACAGCGGCCCGGGCATTCCACACACCCAGCGCGAGAAAGTATTCCAACGCTTCTACCGTTCCCCGGGTCGGCAAAACATCGATGGCTACGGCCTCGGTCTTCCCTTGGTTCGGCAAATAGCGGAGGCCCATGGCGGGACCGCTGAAATACTGGACGAAACCGGATGCGCCATCAAAGTGACAGTGCAAGCCGGTTAAAAGACAGCACCATACGCTTGTTTTGAAACCACGCCCGCGGTCTAGTGATGGGCACCGACAGTCCCAACTTTTATGAAGCCCTTGAGCATCCCCCTTACACCAAACTCGGCGGCACCAAACTCGGTTGCACCAAACCCCGTTAAAATCGAGATCGAGAACCTCTCAAAGGTCTTTGGTCCCAAACCCGCCCAACACGTGAGCGCCATTGAAGCCGGCATCAGCAAGGCCGACCTGTTAGAAAAACACGGCCATGTGCTGGGCCTCGACCGCGTATCGCTCAACATCGAAGCGCAAAGCCTGCAAGTGGTGATGGGGCTATCCGGGTCGGGAAAGTCGACCCTCATTCGCCACATCAACCGCCTCATCGAACCCACCAGCGGCGCACTTCGCATAGACGGGACGGACGTACTCGCTATGGGGCCAAAGGCGTTGCGGGACTTGCGTCGAAACAAGATTTCGATGGTGTTTCAAAAATTCGCCCTGCTGCCCGGACGCACAGTGTTTCGCAACATCGCCTACGGTCTGGAACTGCGCGGTTTTGAGAAAGAATCGATCGCCAAGACCGTCACAGAATGGATCGAACGGGTCGGCCTCTCGGGATTTGAAAACAGACTGCCAGCGGAACTGTCCGGCGGCATGCAACAACGGGTGGGCTTGGCCCGCGCTTTGGCCATGAACGCCGATATTCTTTTGATGGACGAAGCCTTTTCGGCGTTGGACCCCCTCATCCGCACGGAAATGCAAGACGTGCTGCTGGACCTTCAAAGTGAGTTGAACAAAACCATCGTGTTCATCACCCACGATTTGGACGAAGCACTGCGGATCGGCGACCGGATCGCCATTTTGCGAGACGGTGCGCTGGTGCAGCAGGACACGCCAAGCGGCATTTTGCTAAACCCTAAAGATGATTACATCCGCGCCTTTACCCGGGACATCAACCGGGGGCACGCCCTGACGGTGGGCGATGTTTTGCATATGGCGGCAGCGGACCAACACGCCATGCCGAACATTGCGCCAGACCTCTCAATGGCCAGCAACACGAAACTTGAAACCGCGCTACACACGCTTATCAGATCCAACCAAAAGGGCGCGACCGTCACCCGGGACGGTGCGCCCATTGGCGTGATCACGGACATCACGATCTCAAAGGCCATGCGGCCCCTACAATAACAGAGACCAACTCAACCCAGCGCCGCAAGACTCGCTTCGGCCATAGCTTTTCCGCTCTGGAACGCCGCTTCCACGCGCCCGCCGAGGGCCCAATCACCCCCGACAAAGACAGTTTGATCCGTGTTTTTCAGGAATGGCGCGCCCAACGGCGTGATGGTTTGAGAATAGCGCCAACGGTGGGCTGCGGCGTAAATCGGCGTTGCATCGGGCAGGCCAACAGCGCTTTTGAACGCTTGCAAGAGGCGCGGGGCCACAGCCTCTTTATCCAGTTCCAGGTGGGTCCGGCTCCACGCGGGGCTCGCATGCAAGACCCAACAATCTGCACCGGTCGATGCCCCAGCTCCGGGCTTGCTGGAATTGCGGGCGAGCCATCCGATATCGTCGTTGACATGCCGCCAGGTATCAAAGGGTACGGACAACGGTTGCTCAAACGCCAAAAGCAAAGCCCAACACGGCGCAACCTCGACCGTCCGCAACCGCTCTTCGAAATCATCCACCCCGCAAAAAAGCGCTGACGCCTGCGGCGCGGGTACGGTGGAGATCACGGCATCAAAGGTAAGGCCATTGACGCGCGGCCCGTCATCAAAGGTCACGGAATCAACCAGCGTTTCAAAGCGAATATCCAGCCCGTCGGCGTAGGGCGAAAACATAGTCTTCATACCACCATGGCCCACCCAAAACGGACGTTGATCCGGCGCAACGGACGATTGTTCGGCACCGGTAACGGACACAGGTTGCCAGCGATGGGCAGTTCCATGGGCGTCGAGGTCTTCTAAGGCGGAGGCGAAAAGCTCGCTTTTTGCCCTGACGAATTGGGCACCGTGGTCGAAGCGCAACTCATGATCATCGAGCGTGACCCGGCGGGTCGACATGCGCCCACCCAACCCGCGGCTCTTTTCAAAAATCACGGGCTCGACACCCGCCCGGCGCAATTGATGCCCACAGGTCAGACCCGCCGCCCCGGCGCCCAAAATTGCAATTTTCACCATAACGCTTCGTTCCAGCCATCGACAAAACGCCACCATGCCGGTTTTCGCCCAAAGCGAAAGCGGACACAACGCCCCCCAAGGACCTACCGATAGAGGTGCAACGCGTTCAAAAACTTTCGCAAGGATCGGGTGTTGCCGCACGCGTCAACCAGTTAAGCACAACCACCGTTTTTCCAAATCTTCAGCAGACCATGACAGTGTCTCAAAAAACGCCCAAAACTGCGGCCCCCACCATGGCGGGGCAGGATTGGGCCATGCTTGTCCTGCTTTCGATCATCTGGGGTGGCTCGTTCCTGTTTGCCCGCATTGCCGTCCAGGAGGTTCCACCCCTTACTTTGGTGTTGTTGCGGGTTGCCCTGGCAAGCCTCACACTCAACATCGTCATTTGGTTGAGCGTGAAGGCCAACGGCGCGGCTTTGCCGTGGCGCAGTTTTGCAGCCATGGGTCTTCTCAATAACGTCATCCCATTTGGCTTGATCTTCTACGGCCAACAGGAAATCGGCGCGGGCCTTGCCGCCATTATCAACGCCATGACACCGATTTGGACGGTGTTGATCGCCCATGTGGCCACCGGCGACGAGCGACTGTCGGGCCAAAAGCTCTTTGCGGTTTTGCTGGGCTTTGGCGGCGTGATTGTCCTGATTGGCTTTGATGCGCTGGGCGGTCTTAGCACTTCTGTCATCGCGCAACTTGCCGTTCTTGGGGCAACGATTTCCTACGGTTGCGCTGGGGTATTTGGAAAACGCTTTGCCGGTGTGCCTCCGCTTCAAACCGCCAATGGCCAGCTCACCATGTCAACGGCCATGATGTTGCCCCTGGCGCTGTTTGTGGACCGCCCGTGGACCCTGCCCATGCCGTCACTGGAGACCCTGTTCTCCGTCCTGGCCCTAGCCATCGTATGCACCGCCCTTGCCTATCTTTTGTTCTTTCGCATTTTGGCCCGTGCCGGCGCAGTGAACATCTCCCTTGTGACGCTTCTCGTGCCTGTTTCGGCCATCATCCTTGGCGGGGCCGTCTTGGGAGAGCGCTTGGAGCCGCGCCACGCTGCAGGCATGGCTCTCATCATGCTCAGCCTCATCATCATCGACGGGCGCTGGCGCAATTGGTTGATCAAAAACCCCGTTTCAGGCGGCGGCAAAACCGGCTAGGCACGGGGACCGACGCTGCCACCGGTTTGAACCATCGATGTCTCAACACCATTTAACGACGACGCCCCACGCCAATCGAGCCCTCTCCGCCCGCACCATCGCGGCCGAAGTCGCCAACGGAACACTGACAGCGAATGCGGCCATCCGGCTAGGGGAGCCCGTCATTGCAGCGCGGGAGGATCAGCTGAAGGTGTTCACGGTGCGAAACCCAGCGCCAGCCCCTTCTCCGGACTCCTCTTCGGCCTCTTCTTCCGACCCTGCCACCGGGTCGAAAAACGCCCCTCTTCGCGGGGTGAGCGTCGGCGTCAAAGACATCTTCGATACGGCAGACTTTCCCACCAGCTATGGCTCGGAAATTTACAATGTCCACCGCTGCCCCACCGATGCGGCCTTGGTCACGATGCTGAAAAACGCAGGTGCCACCATGGCAGGGAAAACAGTGACCACGGAATTTGCCTGGCTCCACCCGGCAGAGACCAGAAACCCTGTCCACGAGGACCACACGCCGGGCGGCTCCTCCTCCGGCTCCGCAGCGGGCGTTGCAGCAGGTTATTTCCCGGCGGCCATCGGTTCCCAAACCGGCGGCTCAATCATTCGACCGGCAGCCTTTTGTGGGGTCGCCGGTTACAAACCAAGTTTCCGCCTCTTCCCAACCCTTGGCATCAAGCACTTCTCGTGGTCCCTGGACACAGTGGGCTTTTTTGCCGCCAGCATTGCAGACGCAGCCTTCGTTGCAGCGGCGTGCTCCGGGAGAAGTCTCGCCGTAAACGAACGCTCAAACACCCCGCCCCATATCGCCGTGTACCAAAGCGGCGTGGATGACGTCATGTCCGAAGCGATGAGCGATGCGCTGGACCATGCCGCATCCTGCGCAAAACGCTGGGGGGCCGCCGTGCGCCGGGTAACCGAGCCAGACACGCTGGCCGCTGCCCGAGATGCCCATGCACCGATCCAGGACTTTGAAGCGGCGATGGCGCTGGCCTACGAATTGCAAACCCAGCCCGAGAAATTGAGCCCGGCGCTCCACGCTTACCTAACCCAGGCCAAGTCCGTATCGCCGGACACTTATGACAATGCCCGCCGCATCGCCAACCGGGCCCGCAAGGCCAGTCACGCCTTGTTTGAGCAGGGCGAAGTGCTTCTCATGCCATCCGCGCCTGACGCGGCCCCCGCATCCCTCGACACAACGGGCGATTCCATCTTTAACCGTTTGTGGACGCTGCTCGGTCTGCCGGCCGTCAACATCACGGGGCTTAAAAATGCCGATGGTATGCCTCTGGGTCTGCAAATGGTGGGACGCTTTGGGAAGGACCGCGAACTTCTACAGGCCGCCCATTGGTTGGAGACCAAACTCCAAAACAGCCGTTAGCCGCACCAGTCTAAGGCTAAGCCAACCTCAGCTCGTCCGCTAAGCGGACAGCCCCGCCAGCCAGAGCCGCACCGTCAGCGCTTCCCCATCAACCGTGGTCTGTTGTGGCACCAGAGCCCGTTCGTCGAACTGTTGGAGGCCCACTTCGTCAAACCACTGCGCCATCTGCTGATCGCTCATCCCCAGACGGCGATGGGCGTGCCGCTCCCGCAGGTCTTCAATGCCATGGGGTGCAAAGTCCACGATCAACAAACGACCATCGGCATTCAAACACGATGCCGCCTGGCGCAGGGCCAGATCGGGCTCTTCCAGAAAGTGGAGCACTTGATGCAACACGACGAGATCAAACCGCCCGACGCCCTCCAGAGCATAGGCATCCCCCTGGCGAACCTGCATGTGGGGATGCTGCCGATTGGCCAGCGCAGCCCGCGCGACAGCTAGCATATCGCGGCTGGAATCCAGACCCACGCCGCGCGCCACATGGGGCGCAAATAGTTCCAGAATACGCCCCGTACCCGTCCCTAAATCCAGCAATGAGCGGGGTGCAGCGGACAGGCCCATGTCGAGCATCGCAGCCTCAACATCATCCTCTCCGATGTGGAGCGCACGGATACGGTCCCAGTTTTCCGCATTGGCGGCAAAATAATCGCTGGCGCGCTTTTGTCGTTTGGCGCGAACGGCTTCAAGCACCCTCAAATCGGCTGCGAAAGTCGGGTCCTGTTCGTTGAGCGGCTGTAAAATCGCATCCAAAAAAGCTCTCGCGGCACCGCTGTTGACCGTTGAAAAATACGCCCAAGCCCCCTCCCGAGAGCGCTCGGCGAGCCCTGCATCCACCAAGAGCTTCAAATGACGGGACAGGCGCGGCTGGCTTTGGTTCAAGATCTCCATCAAATCGCTCACCGTTAGATCGAGCCGGTCAAGAAGGTAGAGCAGCCGCAGCCGCGTCATTTCCCCCGCCGCACGCATCCAACTCAAAGACGCGTCAAGTCCAACGCCTTCCTCTGGCCCGTCCAACGATGGGTCCATTGCCTGGACATCCTGTTGCGGTGGCTCTTCAAGAATGGACAAACAGGGGCCCCCGGCACGGTCATTTCAATCTGCGTTCAGCCTGTTACACCGGTTCCCGCGATCCTGAAAGAGCCGCGGTCAGCACGATGAAAGCCACAACACCCCGCCAAAAGGCCATTCAAAAAGCGCTGCGCGCACTCATTCCCCATGCGTCCTACGGCGATTTCGCGCCGATCTTCGAAGCCGCCAAGGCCAAGCACATGCGCTCTCTGGCACCGCGGGATTGCGCGTTTCTGGCCACGGTGGCCTATATCCGCCACCAATACACCGACTATGACGACCTACTCCGGGAAGGGTACGATCAGGACTCAGCCCGCCATTTTGTGTTGGACGACACCAATGCTGTTCTGTCCGATTGGGGTGCCACGCATTTTGTTACGGGCGATACAGACGCTGTGCCGGAATTCGAGCCTTAAAGCCTTCGCCGACCACGATTTCGCCGGGCTTTTCGACCCACGCCACCAGACCACGCAGGTTGTGCGCCTGTTTGGGAAACGCCATTTCGATGTCGTCGCGGCCCTCAAATTGACCCTGAATGGAGCGACCGGACAGACGGCAGGGCGCGTTGTCCCCGTCGATCTTGAGGGTCACACCACCATCGAAAAACAACAGCGTGCGGGGCGGCAAAAGCGTCAGATCAGGAATGCCGGCAAGCAACACATTGCCGCCAATCCACTCCGCCTTCACTTCGGGGATGTTCATGCGGCGCGCGATGAGCGCAAGTTCCGTCGGCGCAAGAAGCGACAATTGCCGTTCGTTGCGCATTTCCGTGCCCCGGGGGTACCAGGGCTCACGCCCGCCGGATTTGCGGGTGGTGCCAGCGTGAACGTCGCCGGGGATGCCATCGAACGTCAGCGGGAGGCGGTCCACCGCCCGGGTGACAAAGGTCTTGCCGTCGGCCTTGAACAAGCCGGCAACGGTGCCGTTGAGCGTTTGGGGCGGAACTTCGACGTCGGCAGTGTCTGGGGAAGAGAGCGGGTCCATCATGGCGATCATTCACTCAAGCAACAGCGGGTACTCCGGTCTTAGCTAGCAGGAAGAGGCGCACACGCCCATCCCGCAGTGCGACATTCTTGAGCGCAGCCTTGCCAAAAATGTGATCGCGAAACGCCGGAACCGTTCCCATATCGGAAGATATAAAAGAAAACTCTACGCCCTTCCATCCCAGCATTCCTTGGACCCAAAACCATGAAACGCTCCCTCGAACACCTCGGCACCAAACGGCTTAAAAAGCGCTTTCTCGAACCTCGCAGCACCCGCCGCCCGAAGATCAGCAAACTTGCGCTTGCCGCAACCATCGCGCTTGCCGCGACAGTGCCGGCTAAGGCCTTTGAAATTAAAGGAACAGCGGGCACAAAATTGGTTGCCGAGACGATTACACGGTTCAATCAGCCTTGGGCCCTCGCCTTTTTGCCCGACGGCACGATGTTGGTGACCACCAAACCGGGGGAAATGTTCCACGTTAAGGCTGATGGTTCGCGAACCCAGGTTTCCGGCATGTGGCCGGTGGCTTTTGGGGGGCAAGGTGGTCTGGGCGACGTGGTGCCCCACCCCGATTTTGCGCAAAACCAACTGCTCTACATCTCATCGGCGGAAAGCCTCGACGGCGGCTCAACGTTCGGCGCGGTCGTCAAACGCGCACGCCTCGACACCAGCGGCGATACGCCAACCCTAACGGACATAGAACAAGTGTGGGTGCAGCAGCCAAAGATGTCAGGCCGTGGTCATTATGCCCACCGCATAGCCTTTGGTCCAAAGGGCACAGCCCAAGAGGGAAAACTCTTCATCACCTCCGGCGACCGACAGCGCCAAACCCCGTCGCAGGATTTCACCAGCAATCTGGGGAAAGTCATCCGTTTGAACGATGACGGTACCGTTCCCCCAGACAATCCGATCCAAGACAAAGGCGAACTGGCCAAAACGTTTTGGTCCCTCGGACACCGCAACCCGCTCGGCATTGATTTTGACGCCAGCGGACGCCTTTGGACCAATGAAATGGGCCCACGCCACGGCGATGAATTGAACCTGACCATGGCGGGCGACAACTATGGCTGGCCCATCGTGTCCCAGGGCGATCAATATTCCGGACGTGAAATTCCAGACCATGACACCGACCCATCCTTCAACGCGCCGGAGGCTTGGTGGGTTCCCAGTATCGGGCCATCCGGCCTCACGATCTACCAGGGGGACGCGCTTCCAGAGTTTAAGGGCAACGCCCTCATGGGCGGCCTGGTCGCCCGGGGCGTGGTGCGCGTTCAGATCACCGGAGACACGGCAAAGGAAGTCGAGCGCCTGTCCTGGGGCAAACGCATCCGCGATGTGGAAGAAGGGCCGGACGGTGCACTTTACGTGCTGGAAGACCGAAGCAACGCCCGGCTGCTGCGCCTGACCAAATCCAAATAAGTGGCACAGTGAGCCTATCAGTTCAGCGTGAAAACGAAGCCATCCTCCGGATTGGCATCGCCCCGACAGACCCGACCGTAAATATCGGGCAGGTCCGCCAGGCTCTCGCTTGTGTGGAGGTTCAACCAGGATTGAGTGTGCGCCACAGCTGCGAGCAAATAAGCACTACTCTTTTCCTGAAAGCCTTGGGGACCCCAATCCTTCATACGCTTTTGGATTTGGCTGGGCGCAAAAAAGAATGTCGATCGGTCCCGATTGATCGCTGGATTGCGAATATCACCATCCCAATGGGTCAGGCCAACCTGTAGGGTTTGCACCATGCTGTCGCCGAGATGGTTGTGAAGCTGCCCTAACAGCGCACCATTGCCCGCCATATCAACGATGACTGTGGGGATGCTTGCATCCAGCGTTTCGATATCTTCATAGGACACAACCACGTCATAAAGCTCAATCGATTGCACAAAAGGAACGTTGCGAGCCGACGTCAGACCCAGGCACGCTGGAGCCGCCGCATCGACGCGCAAACCGTGCGCGAGGCCAATGCTGGTCTTGCTGGACGCACTCGTCAAAATGATGCGCTTTGCGCCATACCAATTGTTTTCAGCCAGCAAATCCCAAAGCGCAAACGATGTAATGTAAAGAGGATAGAGGAGCATATAGTGCTCTTCGCTCAGGCCACCCGTGAAGCCGTTTCCTGTGCCCACCCGCCGGTAGACATTGTAGCCCGTCGGCAGTTCAGATCGGTGCGCCGCACCATCGACGAACAACGACGACGAAACCTGCACGGGCTCCAAATCCACGGTTTTGGCCGGCGGAAAATAGCCAAACAAACGCTCGCCGACCGGAATGTCAGCGCTGGTGCTTTCGACAACGGTCGCAAATCCCCAAACCGGAACCACGCCCCAGCCCTCTGACGTGCCGCCAGACGTGGAATTGGACGGGTCATAGGGCGGAAAGAACGTCCAATAGCCCAGCGTAAACCCCGCCGCTGCATAGGTGACATTGTTTGCCGACAGCCCGAATTTATCCACGCGGACCCGGACGGCCCCGGCGCCAAGCGCCGGGCGCATTCCACCATCCACCAATCGCGTTTCGACAATGTCGTCGGTTTTGACCTGAAACTGCATCGCGGGTCGGATCCCTAAAGACTGGCTGTTTGGAAGAGAAAAGCCATCCCGAGACCACAACGTCAAGCGATCAAACTCAACGCCGGATAGAGGTCACTCCAGCGATCAAGGGCACAATGAGTTGCACCGTGCCAAACAAAAGCGCAGCGGCCACCACAATCGACGGGCCAGACGGCGTATCGATGGTGAGCGAAGCGAACAACCCCAGCACCACCGAAAACACGCCGATCAGCGCCGCCAAAACTGCCATCATCTCCGGTCCGCTGGACAAGCGCCGCGCGGTTGCCGCTGGAATGATCAACAGGGCCGTGATCAACAGCGCGCCAATCATCTTGATGGAAATCGCGATCACGCAGGCCATCAACAGCATAAAAGCAAGCTGCGCTCGCCGAGGGTCCAGCCCTTCTGCCTCCGCAAGTTCTTCATTCACGGTCGCAGCAAACAATGGCTCCCAAAACCAAATCAGCGCCAAAACCATCGCACCGCCGCCACACCAGATGACCAACAGATCATGGGTGGTGACGCTCAGGATATCGCCAAACAGCAGCCCCATGAGATCGAGGGGCACAAAGGTTAAAAGCGACAAAACCACCAAGCCCAGCGCAAGCGAAGCGTGGGACAACAGGCCCAAAAGCGCGTCACCCCCCACGTCAATCCGGCTTTGAAGCGCGATCAGCAGGAGAGACACAGCAGCGCACACGATAAAAACGGCAAAGACCAAAGGCACATCGATCAACAGCGCTAGAGCAACGCCAAGCAGCGAAGCATGGGCCAGTGTATCGCCAAAATAGGACAAACGCCGCCACACCACGAAACAGCCGAAAGGCCCGGCCACGAGGGCCACCCCAATGCCGGCAGCCATGGCTGAGAGGAAAAACGGTTCAAACATCGCGCCCGTCATTGGCGGCTTCTCGAGACACGCCCGTTTGAGGCTCAGCAGTTTGGGGAACAGGCGTGGGCGGCACCACCGCACCCGTTTCATCATGGGCATGGTCATGGTGGTGCTCGTAAAGCGCCAGCGTGTCCGCGCCGCGACCCGCAAACAAGGTTTGGTAGGCGGGCATCGTCACCACGCTCTGGGGCGTGCCCGAGCAGCAGACATGACCGTTCAGGCACAGCACTTTATCGGTGGCCGCCATGACGATGTGCAAATCGTGGGAAATGAGAAGCACACCGCAACCCAGATCATCCCGCAGCCGTTGAATGAGATCGTAAAGCGCGATTTCTCCAGAAAGATCAACGCCCTGAACCGGCTCATCGAGGACCAATAGGTCAGGCTTGCGCGCAATGGCGCGGGCGAGCATCACGCGCTGAAATTCACCCCCCGACAGATGATTGATCTGCTTTTTGCGCAAACCTTCCGCCCCCGTCGCTTCCAGCGCTGCAACCAGAGCATCTTGAGAAAGTCGACCGGTGAGGCGCATGAACCGCTCCACGGTCAGTGGCAGCGTCCAATCGATAGCAAGCTTTTGCGGCACATAGCCAACGACAAGACCTGTGCGTTGGCGCGCCATGCCAGCAGACGGCTTTATGAGACCTAGAGCCATGCGCGCCGTCGTGCTTTTTCCCGATCCATTGGGGCCGATAAGCGTGACGATTTCACCTGCGGCGACGTCAAGATCAACACCCCGCACCAGCCAACGGTCGCGAACCTGAAGTCCGGCCTTTGAAAGCGACACCAAAGAGGTGGACGTGTGGTTGGTTTGCAGGTGAGACGGGGAGCCCATGCTGTCGCCTGTTGTCCTTTTTGCGTTCTTGGGAAAATTAAAAAACGGACCGCCCGGTTCGCCAGCTCTTAAGACCAAACACAGGACAACAAACACGAAACCCAACAGTAGACCGCCGCCGCACGTATATGTAATACAATTACAAAACGCCAGCGTACAGACGGTAAACCAAGGCCGTTTACGGCATTTGCAGCGCTTGCGGCCACACCAAAGTTTTGCGTCAAGGCAAGGGGCTCACACGCTATGGCATATTTCACGTCTAAACCCGCTCGATGGACCGCCAGAGGATTGGGTCTCGGCTTTGCTTTTACTATGGCCACCACGGCAATGGCCTTCACCGCCGGTCTGTCGGCAAAAGCCTTTGCCGCACCAAAAGTTGTGGCCTCCATCAAGCCCGTTCATTCCATCGTCGCAACCGTAATGGAAGGCGTGGCCACGCCGGAGTTGATCATTTCTGGAAGCGGCTCCCCCCACACCTACACGCTGCGTCCCTCCCAAGCCCGCGCCCTGAGCCAGGCCGATCTGGTTGTTTGGGTCGGCCCGCAATTGGAAACCTTCCTCAAAAAGCCTGTTGAAACGCTGGTGTCGAAGGCCCTCGTTCTCTCCGACGCAAAAGCGATCAACCGTCTTCCCTTCCGCGAGATCGAAACAGCGGGCGATGGCGATGATCATGATCACGACCACCACGACCATGAGGGCGCGTTTGACCCGCATATTTGGCTTTCCATCGACAACGGCATCGCCATTGCTGAAACCGTCGCTGCGGAGTTGGCAAAGCTCGACCCGACACATGCGGACACCTACACAGCCAACGCGCAAAAATTCTCAAACCGCATGAAAATCGCCAAAATTCGCCTCAAAGCGTCATTGGTGGCCAGCAAGCCTGAAAATTACGTCGTGTTTCACAACGCCTATGGATATTTCGAAAACGACCATAAAATGCGGCCCGCCGGTGTTATTACTGTGAACCCGGAAATTGCACCCGGTGCGAAACGCATAGCTGAACTGCGCAAGCTGTTGCGTGAAAAGTCTGTCGCCTGCGTGTTCTCCGAACCCCAGTATAACGCCGCCATCGCCAGCGCCTTGGTCTCAGGAACCGATATCAAAGTGCGGGTGCTCGATCCCTTGGGCGCGACCCTTCAGGACGGTCCGACGCTTTACCCCGCCCTCGTAAGCGCGGTGGCCCAATCGTTTAAGGACTGCGTCGACGCAACGTCTTAGAATTTAAATGAGATCAAAATCCGCTTTCGCGGATCAGTACAGACCACACCCGTTCAAAAACGATCCGCGCAAAGGAGCGGGCTTCCGCATCCAGATGGATCACCCCGCGCACCGTTTGATCTGAACTGATCCTCAGGTCGGATGCGGCAGCCGGTGCAAAATCGGCACGGTAATAGCTGCCATCGATGTTTGAAGCGGTCTCGCCACCCTCTTGCAGGGGGATGCTCCCGCCTTGGGTTTCTGACAGCTCCAGATGCTCCAACTTAATGGCAGCAGTGCGTCGGATGGCGGACAGCGTAACAGGGACGGTGGGTAAGCGAGCATTGTCTGGAACAAACCGACCGGTGGTACTGGTGGACAGCCTGGCAACGTCCGTCTCTTGGACAAAGCCCGTAAGCGCCTGGCTCTCCCCGCCACGTATAATGAACAGCCGCGCCCCCGACGGCACGTACTGCCCCGGAGACAGGGTTGGCTCGAGGTCCACCACCGTGCCGTCTAGGTCCGCAGTGATCGTCAACTCCCGTTCCTTTGCGGCCAAACCCTCAAGCTCACGCTGAACGCTGGCGATCTCGCGTTCAAGGATCCGCGTTTGCGCCTTCAAAGTTGGGTCCTGCGCCGCCATTATTAAACGGCGTTGCAACAAATCATGGCGCTGGCTGGCCAAACGTTTTTCCAATTGCAATTGGTCCGACGACAACCGCACCAGCACATCGCCCCGCCGCACCTCCTGCCCGGCGGTCACGGCGAACCGTTCAAGTTGCCCCGCAACCCGTGGATAGATTTGCTGCTCGTTTTGCGCGTGCAGCACCGCCGGCAGACGCACGGTCCCCAAGACCGGCATGAATGCCCAGGCCACAAGCGCCAAGCCCACCAGCAGCGTGATCCGGCTTCGTTTCGTTTGCATGATACTCTCCCGTTGCTCGAACCATTGGCGAAGCTCGCGAAAGATCGGGAGCAAAATGAAATAGAAAATCTCCACCACAAACAGCACAATCCCCAGCACCTTCGTGAACAGGTGGTAGACAAGAAGCGCGATGCCCAAAAACAGGAAGAAGCGGTAAATCCACGTCGCCCAGGCGTGGAAGATGACCAGGCTCTGCATCCGAACCGGCAGATATTCCGGCGCAGGCTGCTTGAGACCAAACAGGATTTCTCGCATCCGCCAGCGCGCAAGGGCAAAGCCCCGCGCTTGCAGATTTTCCAGGCCCAACGCGTCGGAGAGGATGTAGTAGCCGTCAAACCGCATGAACGGGTTGAGGTTGATAAACAAGCTCAGCAACCAACTGACCGTCGCCGTCGTGAACGCCACCGTGCGCAATGCGCCATCGGGCAAAAACACCCACAGCAGGGTCGCAATCACCGCCAACATCAACTCCGCCATGATGCCCGCACCATCGATCATCAAGCGCTCTTGCCGCCGTCGCAGCCGCCACGCCGAGGACGTGTCGGTATACATGATCGGCATCAGCACCAAAAACGCGACCCCGATCACGGGGACATCCACCCGATACCGGCGGGCCATATAAGCGTGGCCCAATTCGTGGATGACCTTCACGAAAATCAACGTGGCACCATAAACAACGGCCCCGTTCCACGACAGAAGGCTCATGAACTGGCCTTGAAAACTGTCCCACTGCCGCGAAACCAGATAGAACCCCACCGCACCAAAGAGCGCCAACAGCCACACACAGGTCTTCGAAAACAAGGGCCGCACCAGCGGCCACGTGGCGTTCAAGAACCGTTGCGGTCGGAACAACGGGATCTTAAAAAACAGATAGGAATGCATCGACTGCGACAGCAGCGATTTCTGGGTCCGTTTGTGGTTGTCAACATACGCATCCACCTCACCGGTCATGGAGGTGAGCGTGAGGTGATTGGCAAACAGGAACTTGATCAGCCCCGACAGCACGGTCTCGGAGATCGCCAGCCCCATCTCCTGCCGCGCGGCGGCTAAAACGGCCTTGGCCTTGCCGTGGTCCCAATTTGACAAAAGATGAAACGCGGCCAGATCGATGCGAAAATGCGCGTTGCGATAGGGGTCAAAAAGCAAAAACCCCGGTGCGCCATTGACCGCCGGTCCCGCCGGCAAGATTTCCAAATCCTGCCGCAACGGCGGAACGGTGACGTCCTCGCCACTTCCATGATCGCCCCCGTCACTCGCTAGTTGGGGGGCACGTTGCGGTGCGGCCATCGGTGCAACGCCCTACAGCCCGAGCCATTGGCGGGCGGCCGATAGCGGGCGGCGAAACACGTAAAACCCGAGCGGTACAGCATCCCCGGACACCTGCGCCGTACCCCGCGCCCCG
>JBCBCT010000014.1:0-37525 GCA_038530365.1 Pseudomonadota bacterium
GTTGGTTCGCGTGGGGCCTGTTTTGATGAGGTCGCCCAATTGGTCAAAGAACGTGTAGCTATCGTGGCCGGCGAGCATTTGGGTGGCGTTCAAGCCAAGGGCTTCGGTGCGGGCCAGGGTTTGGCTGTCCATGATAGCGCCTGCATTGTCCTCCGAACCGTCGATCCCGTCGGTATCTGCGGCCATTGCGGTGACGCCATCGATCCCCTTCAGGGCGCAGGTGAGGGCTAAGAGGTATTCGCAGTTTCGCCCTCCACGGCCCTTGGCTTTTTTCTCGGTTGAGGATTTTTGCGCTGTCTTGTCCAGGGTCACGGTGGTTTCGCCGCCGGACAGGATGATGTGGGGTTTTTGCATCCCCGCCTGTTTGCCCGCCTGTTTGATTGTCCGCACCATCGCCGCGTGGTCGTTGGCGACGGCGCTGGCTTCCCCTTCGATATTGGCACCAAGATTGTGGACGATGACGTCCGCAGCGTCGAGTTCGGCTGCAACCTGTTCGATCATCTGGCTTGGCGTGAATACCATGGCGGTCTCGATGTTCTGCAACGCCGGGTGATCGCTTTTGGGCGTTTCGGCATGGTCCGATTTCAAATGGTCCAAAATGCTGGCGGGCAGTTGCAAACCGTAGCGTTCAATGATGCCCAACGCATCGTGGCAGGTGCTTTCATCGGGGACTGCGGGACCGGAGGCTATGGTGGCGAGATCATCGCCGGGGACGTCGGAGAGCGCGAGGGTCACCGTGCGCGCGGGATACGCTGCCACCGCCAGGCGGCCGCCCTTGATGGCAGAGACATGCTTTCGCACCACGTTCATCGCGCCAATGGGCGCACCACAGGCGAGCAATTGGCGGTTCATCTCCTTCTTATCCGGCAAGGGAATGCCCGGCGCAGGTAGGGCGAGAAGCGAAGAGCCGCCGCCGGATATCAAACACACCATCAGGTCATCCGCCGTCAGCGCTTCGCAGGACTTCAGGATGTCCTGTGCCGCTTCATACCCGCGGTCGTCGGGCACGGGGTGGGCCGCTTCGATGACGGTCACACGATCACAGGACACGCCGTGGCCGTCGCGTGTAAGAGCGACCCCTGACAGTGGCGCGTCCATCGGCCATGCCCGCTCAAACGCCCGGGCCATGGAGGCTGCGGCTTTGCCCGCGGCGACGATGAACGTTTTTCCGTGTTTTGGTGGTGGCGGAAGATGCAGATGCAGCGTATTTTCCGGCGCTGCGAAGGAAACAGCCTTCGCAAACAGATCGCGCAGGAAGGCGCGGTTGGCTGTATAGGCGCTGGACGGCAAACTCTGTTTGGGCACGGTTTTGTCTTCCGGGATGGCGGTGGTTTGGTCAATCACGGGTCCGGCTGAACCGCAAGGGCCCGCCGACGAGCACGTTAAAATCGGGCCCATCGTTGGGCAAAAACCGGTCACACAACGTGGCCGTGTATTGAGGGAGACGGCCGTGAACACGGTGACGGAAATCAGACTGTCCAAGGACCGGCGCACGCTCAACGTTCAGTTTTCCGACGGGCAATCCTATGCGCCCAGTGCGGAGCTTTTGCGGGTTGAGTCGCCATCAGCGGAAGTGCAGGGCCACGATCCCAGCCAGAAGAAGATCATACCCCTGAAAAAGAACGTCATCATAACGGCCATCGAACCGGTGGGAAATTATGCTGTGCGGATCGTCTTCGACGATGGCCACGATACCGGCATTTATTCGTGGACGGTTCTGGAACGTTTGGGGCGGGATGGGGATGTTTTGATGGCCAAGTATTTGGATGCGCTGCAAACGGCTAACCTTCCTCGCGAATAGTCTTCTGTCGCGGTGCCTGGCCTTCCCGTTTCATCTTTTCGATGGCTGATGTCGCGTTGATCGTGGGCGTAACGCTTGATTCATAATTCGCGCATAGGTTGTATTTGGTATTTATGCGTATCGGATTATCGTCGTGCTCAAGCTCTTTTTGACCAGTGCCCTTGCTGCGGTTGCAGTGCCCGTGATTGCGGCCCATGCCTCGTCCCCTGCGGCTTCCAAACCCATCGAAATTGTGGGGACCGGCGACGGCATGGCCTTGGTTCGGGCCCTGGGGCGGCAATTCAATGAGGATCATTCCGGCCCTCGCATCGTGGTGCCGCCGAGCATTGGCTCTGGCGGTGGAATTGCCGCTGTGGGTGCTGGCAAAGCGTTTTTGGCGCGGGTCGCACGGCCTTTGAAGCGCGAGGAACAGGCGATGGGTTTGAAAATTCGACCGCTGTTTCGCCTCCCGACGGCGATTTACGCCCATCCGGATGTGGCGCTGGATGAACTCAGTTTTGAGCAATTGGTGGACATCTTTATCGGGAAAACCACCAATTGGTCGGACCTTGGCGGGCCGGACTTGCGCATTCGCGTGGTCCGCCGGGAAGACACCGATTCCTCCCTTTCCGTGCTGCGGGCCTCCATGCCGGGTTGGTCTGATCTTCTGTTCACCTCGCGGGCAAAGACTGCCGTGACAACGCAGGATGCGGTGGAAACCGTCAAGGCCAATCGAGGCGCCATCGGCTTTGGGCCGTACTCGCGCCAACTGGATGAAACCACGCAGGTGATGAAGATTAACGGTCGGCACCCCACAGATAGCGCTTATCTCAGCGCGGTGACGGTCTCGTTTGTTTGGCACGAAGCCCGGGTGACGGAAGTCATGCGTCAGTTCGTGCAGTTTGCCTATTCGGAGGTCGCTCAGGGCCTTTTGCGCGAGCAGGGGGCTGTGCCCGCCGTGCCATCGTCCACGGAATTGGGCAATTAAGTCTGCCTCCTCTGGTGTCTGCGCCGCGGATGCCTTTCTCGATGCAGCAAACGCTAGACACTCGGTACGCTTGAAAGGGAGCGCTGGTCATGGCCGTTGCCCTGCGCCGCAGTTTGGTTTTCCGGCTGGTGGTTGCCGTTTGCATGACGCTGGTGATTGCGTTTGCAGCCTTCGTTATCCTGACGACCGTGCGGCTGGAGCAGGGCGCGCGGACACAAATGTCGGCAATGACCGAGCTGGCGACGACGCGGGTGGCGGAGCAGATGCGCCTTTTGAAGGCTTTGGTGGCGGCGGAATTTCAGCGAAAGCGTGTCGAAAGCGAAAGCGCCATTGCGGCACTGGCACAAAACGGTGAGACGCGGCGCGTCGTGCAGCGGGGCAACATCGTTGCTATTGATCTTCTTTTGTCGCGGGAAGCGAAACGATCAGGCTTCGACGGCATCATGGCCTTTGATCGCAATCTTAATGCGCTCGGTTCGCAAACCCCGGGATTGCCCTTGTTGCTGGCCAATCAAGCCATCCGAGTGGCGCTGGAGGGCGCGCAGGCTTTCGCGCTCCTTGCAGACGCTGACCCTGCAAAGCCTGCCGGTCTCACGCGGTTTCGCGCTCGTTCCGCGGAGGATTTGGCCCCCTATGGCATTGCCGGATCCGGTCTTACGATCATCGTGATGCAACCGATTTTCGGAGATTTTGGCGATCCCATCGGGCTTTTGTTAGCGCAGCGATTGTTGCGCGCCGATGACGAGGTTCTACAACGGCTTTCGCAGCGCGAAGAGTTGGGCATTCGCATCCTGGAAGGCGGGCAAACGGTTTTCCTGATGGGGTTGAATGACGCGTCTGATGACACCGCCGGTGCAGCATCTGTCGGTTTTGCCAACGGGTTTCTTCCGCAACAAAACAATCGTTTGACCCCCACACCTGACGGTCAAAAACTGATCATGTGCTCTTCGTTTGATGGTGAGCGGCGCATTTGTCTCTACGAACCGATGCAGCTTTTGTCCGGTCTGGTGAATCCGCTGGGGACCTATGTGCGCTCTGAACAGCGCTCTTTGATGATCTGGCTGTTCTTTCTGGCCCTCCTCGGCGTGGCGTTTGCCAGCCTGTTTTCCCTTGCCGCCGTCCGCCGCGTTCTTGCGCCGCTGAAAGGCGTGGAACGGGCAGTGCTGGCCACAGCGCGGGGGAATTGGATGACCCATGTGACGGGGCAGAAACGGTTGGACGAGGTGGGTGAGATCGCCCGGGCGGTTGCGGTGCTGCAAAATGCGGTTCGGGAACAGCGCCGGCTGCAAGCCGATGTGGAGGACATTGCTGCCGTGCGCGCGCGCTCCGAAGTGTTGGAAGATGTGCTGGGCACAGCGCGCCGCCGCGTGCGTCAGCGGATTTTCTCGCTGTCTGATCTGGCAGAAACGCTGGAAACGGACACCGGTCAATTGCGGGCTATGGCCCAGTTGGCTGCAGGGGAGGTTGACGAGACACGGTTGATTGCACTGCGTCAAACGGCGGCCACGGTCGATCAGGATCGTGGAGACACTGTAGCTGCTGTTGCTGAACGCAGCGACGTTGATCCCATCATGGCCGCACTGGATCGGCTGGCTGAGACCATCACGTCGGTGGACCAACAGTCCGGGGGATTTTCTGCCACGGTTCAGGCGATCCTGCGGGAGGTCATGGCGCTGGAGGCGGACATCAAAGGCTCCATGGGTCGTTTGGATGGGGCGGCCGACGCCCTTATTGATCACACTGCCCCACCGGCGCTTTCCGTCGAACGCCGTACCCCGGAGGTGGTGGTAGGCTCCTGATAGATCACCGTACCGAAGCGAAAGCGGTGAGCCTGCCGAGCAGGCCGAGGGTGTTGGTGCTGGCAGTAAACGGGTCCGCGTAGACCTTGGCCCCCGCCTCCTCCGCGCGGGCGCGCACGGCGGTCACGAGGTTTGGATTGCCTGCGACGTGGATCGAATTGTCCTTGGAAAGGCGCGGCAGAAATTGGTCCGGCGTCCCTGTTTGGAAGCTGTCACCACCGCTTCGGTTGGTGACGATAACATCGTTGATGCTTTGGTCGCGCAGGAAGTTGAGGGCCGGTTTCATATAGGCATCGCCACGCGCCACCCCTGTCCTCATGGCGATTGCCCGATGGGGCTGGGCTTTCAAGACGGCGCGCGCGATCGACCAAACTGGGGCAAAACCCGTACCGGAACTTGCCAGAACCAGGGGGCCGTCCTCTTGCTCCCGCAAAAAGGCGCTCCCATAAGGGCCATCGAGACGGCCGGTGTGACCGGTTTGGATGCTGTTTCCCAAAGCTGAGGAGACGATGCCGTCCTTCAGGCGTTTGACTTGGAACACCGCCTCATCGGGCAACAGATCATCCGTCAGCGGAGCGGAGTAGGAATATTCACGCGGGGGGAAGCCACTCAGGGCCAGCTTTGCATACTGGCCGGGGCGATGGCGGATGGGGCGGTCCGTGCGAACCCGCAATTCCAAAACGGTGTCGGACAGGGGCGTGATTTCAGTGACGGTGCAGCGCTGTTTTTCCGGTTCCGGCGCCGTTTCAAAGGTGAGCGCAGCATCGGCGATAACCTTAGCGCGGCAGGCGAGCACCGTGTTGCCATAGGCCGTGCCCGCATCGTCCACCTGGCCGAAAGCCACCGCCACACGACAGGTCTCGCATTGTCCGGTGGCGCAGTCGTGGGGAATGAGCACCCCGCCCGCCAATCCCGCGTCCAACAAGGTTTCGCCGGAGGGCGCAGCAATGACGGTGCCGTTGATGTTGAGGGTATGCCGCATGATGTCTTCCCCTATTCGACCAGGAGTTCGATGGGCCGCTGGTGCCGGGTGTGGCGGATCTGGTTGTGGTCGAACACCGACACCCACATCAGGTAGGTCTGACCCTTCTGAAACGCGACGTCGAAGCCGGATTTGGTGTCGAGGGTCCGGCTGATTTCCAAGGTCCACACGCCATCGTTCCATCGGGCACCCCCTGCCACGTCCGCGCGGTCGCCTTGGTAGGTGTGGATGTTCAACGTGGTGGGTATCACGGTCCCGAGGGGGATCTTTGCATCGCGTTTCGCGTCATAGGCGATGATGTCGTCTTTGGTGTACCACCACTTCGAGCCTTCATCGTTTTGGCCGTCTGCGGTTGCTGGAATGGTGCCCAATTGTGCACGGGACTTGGCAAGGTCGCGGGGCAGGTATTTGAGGCGCACGGGGCCGGCATAGCCGCGCGGGCCGTCGGCGATGTAATTGTATTCATAGATCGCCTGACCCGGGTCTGAGGCGTAGCCTGCGGCGTAGCGCTTTTTGCCTTGTTCCTGGGCTGGTGTTGCGGTTTTAGGCGGGCCGAAATGCATGTCGTCCACGTGGCCGATCATGCCACCTCGGGATGATTTCCATTGCCACAGGTCCATGATGCGCCCGTCATCGGTGTAGTGCAGGCCTCGGCGGTGGGGTGACTTTGGAAAGCCGGGGAGGGGATCATCGCCCAAAAACGTGGAGCGGCCTCCCCCCAGTGTGCTGGTGCCTAAAGCGCCGCCGGGGTCGGCTTGGGTGAACAAGACCGCGAATTTGTCCTCGTAATAGTCGACGACATCGGCAATCGCGCCGCGGCTCGACATGAGATACCAACCGTCTTCGCGCTTGATGGCGGGGGAGCGCATGAGGGAGCGTGTGGGGTCCTGCCACTCAAAGGCAAAGTGGATTTGGTTTTCGGTCCGCGCTGCACGGACGGTCACGGCTGATGTGCCGTTTCCGCCGAGCCCTTCGCCTTGGTGGGTGTCAATTGTCGTGGTTTTTGCGCGTTGCCAAAACGGTTCGTCCAGACGGCCATCCAGTTTGGGTGCCGTATCGATGCTGGCAGCGATCAGTGCGGGCCGTGTCGCGAGGTCGGCCCACCACAGCGTGCCGGCAAGCACGGCACCGATGAGGACGGCGATCTCCATGGGCCAACGGCGCAGCGCGGCCGGGTTGGACAGGCGTTCCGGTCTGAATAGGCGCAGGAGTTGTTCGACACCGCCATAGGCAAAATGCGTCAGCGTGTGGATGAAGATATAAACTACCATGGCCCAGGCGAGAGCTCGGTGCACGGTCAGGGCAAGCCCGGCCTGACCGATATAGAGCAGTACGCCGGTGACGGTGAGTGTGGCGATGGCGGCATAGGCGAACCAATGCAGCGCAACGTTGATCGCCCGCCAGCGCAAACGGGCCGTTGTGGGGGGCGTGAGGGTGCGCAACCGGTTAGGCCCGTTTCTGGCGAGCAAGGCCGCGCGTTTGGCGTAGATGAAATAGGCGCAGGCACAAAAGACAAGGACGAAACTTCCTAGGATATGCAGTGTCCACACCTCACCTTGGGGCAGGATTGGATCGAGCCACGGCGAGGCCCAGGCGGCAAAATTGTCCGCTGAAATCCGCAGGCCTGTCACAATGCTCAACAGCATCGACAGGGCCGTGAGCCAATGAAGCGCGATGGTTCCTGCGTCCGATCTGAGTTTTGAGGTCGGAGGAGCCGATTGGGCTTCGATCGACGCGGCGTTAGGTGACCCGATGAAAGCAGAAGAGGTACGAGCGGACAGCGCTGGGGCAGAAGGGGTTGGGGCAGAAGGGGCGTGGGTGTCGGGGGCGATGGAGGACATTGGAGTTCTTTCCGACCGGTTAACAGCAATGGATGTATTTTAGTAAAATTCTATTTAAAATTGCAATATACGAAACTTCTCGCAAAACGTGCTTGATGGTCGCATGGTTAACGATTGCGCGAGCAAGGGTTTGCAGGGACTGCTGCAACCCCGCTTTGATCGTTCACAGGGTCATAGACTGCAGGGACCTCATGGACCGCATGGATCGCATGGATCGCATGGAGCGGGGGGCGTGGCTGCGCAGCGTCGGGTTATAGCGGTGCAACCGACGTCTTTGTTTAGGAAGAGCGGCGCTGGGCGTTGCCGCGTTTTTTGCCAAGGGCGAGGCCAACGACTTTGCGGTCTTCGGGCGCGCCCTTCTGGGCGTTGCTGGCGATTTGATCCACCGGCGGTTCCCCGCATTGCCAGGTATTAGGTGTCAAAAAGCGCGCCAATTCCGGCAGCATATCGGCGGGCAAGGGTTTTGAAAAAACGTATCCTTGAACACCGCAATCAAACGCTTGCAGAAAAGTCAGCTGATCGGGGGTTTCCACGCCTTCTACGGTGACGTCGACGGAAAGCTGTCGAGCCAGATACATGATCGCCCGTATGATGGCGCAGGAGCGGGCATCGTTTGGCACACCATCGGTGATGGATTTGTCGATCTTTATCTTGGTGAACGATAAATGCCGCAGGTTCGAAAACGATGTATAACCCACGCCGAAGTCATCCATCGCCACGCCGAGCCCCAGGGCGCGCAGGCGCTCGATGATGCGGGAGGAGGCCGCAAAGTCCTCAATCAGCGCTTCTTCGGTGATTTCAATTTCGAGACGCGCGGGATTGATGCCGCTTCCAGTTCCAGCACCATGCCCAGCTCCAGCGCCATTGGCCCGCAGCTTTTCGCGCATCATGTCCACCAGCGCGTTTCCCAACTGGCTGGGGGTTACGTTGATGGCAAATGTGATGTCGTCGGGCCAAATTGCGGCTTGGGCAATGGCATCGTCCACCACCTTTGCGGTGAGCGCATCGAGGAGGCCCGCGCGGCTGGCCAAGGCAATGATCATCGGCGGCGGCACGTTCTTGTATAACGGGTGGTGCCAGCGAATGAGCGCTTCAAAGCTCTTGATGCGCCCCACTTCGGGGTCAATGATCGGCTGGAAATGCGTCTCGATTTCACCGGTGGAAATGGCGCTTGGCAGGTCGGCTGACAAGTTGCGGTCGCGATCAACGGCGTTTTGCATGGCCGGGTCAAAAAGGGTGGGCTGCGCGTTGGGGCGGGCCTGATCAAGGGCCAATTGGGCTTGATGTAAAAGAGTGGCCGCCTTTGTGCCGTTGCCGGTTGCCGCTCCCAGGGTCACCGTTTTGTGCACAAATCCATCTTCCGCGATCCTTTGCAGACGGCGCAGGGCATGGCGCAGGGGCGCATCCTCGTTGGGCAGAGGCGCGGCAACCGCAACAGCAGCACCGGCGGCTTGTCCAGTGATCGTGCGTTGGCCAAATTCACCCAAAAGCCTGTCCATCGTGCGCTGAATGTCCTCGCTTTCCGCTTCTTGCTGTGTCTCCCGGGTCTGGTCCATGGGCAGATTTTTGCCAGTGGCGCGGATCAAACACACAAGCAAAGTCTGCGCACTGTCCAATCCATCGAGCAGGGTTTCCAAGTCGCGCTGAAACGGGGCGGGAAGACGCAGACCCGTTGCGCTGTCGTGGTGGCGGGCCCGGGCAAGGGCCTGCGCCTGTCGGCTACGTTCGGTCGTGTTCTCGCATTCCAGCAATGTGTAGCGGCGGTCGGAGGGAAACGGCAGCGTACGCAGGCGTATCGATGACGGTTCCCCGTTTCGAACCACGGTGATGTCCTGTTGGGGATGATCAGCTTTGCTGACAAAAAACTGCTCAGGATCTAACCGTGGCGGCAGCAGATCACTCACCAGCACCGGTCCGTTCCAAGGGTAAATGTCCTTACCAAACGCAGGATTCGCTTCGATAATTTCGAGACCTTCACACAGCGCCATGGGCCTTTGGAGGTGCCAATAGGCCGTTCGAAAGGCTTGCCGGGCTATCAGGTCCGGATCGCGTGCGCCTCCCAATACAGGCGCCAGAACAGGCGCTACAAGGGATGTCAAACGTGTGCTGAGGGCGGTTAGCACGGTTGCAAGCTTTCATCACTGGGTTGCCGGGCGCTCCAAGGGGCTTATGGGGCGCTGAGCGATCGGATTGGTTATTGACGGGTGATTTTTGTACCCTTTGGGTATTCTGATGCGGCATTAGTAGTGTCTATATCTACACTTATAGGTTGCATTTGTCTTAAGCAGGTACGACCCAATCAGATGGTCATGGTCTCCCACCATCTGTGGATCATTTGCAGAGGGAAGTGACTGCCGCCTTGGCGTTGCGGTTTGCCGCCGCTAAGCACGCGGGTGAGAGTGTGCGCACATCTCACAGCGATGTTTTTAAGAAGCGGGCGGCGCGCGTGGCAAAGGTCTATTTCAACTACTCGACGATGAATGCGGGTAAGTCGACGGCTCTGCTCCAGGCTTCGCACAATTACCGCGAGCGGGGCATGAACACCGTGCTTTTAACTGCGGCGCTGGATGATCGTGTTGGCGTCGGCAAAATCGGCTCTCGGATTGGCCTTCAAGCGGAGGCGGACACGTTTTCAGCCAATGATGATCTGTTTGAATTCATTGAGAAGGCCCATGGGGAACGCCCCGTCAATTGCGTCCTCGTGGATGAGGCGCAGTTTCTCACCAACGCCCAAGTCTGGCAGCTGTGCCGCACTGCGGATCGTCTGGGTATTCCCGTGATGGCCTACGGCTTGCGGACGGATTTTCAGGGTAAATTGTTTCCCGGCAGTGAGGCCTTGTTGGCGCTGGCAGATTCCCTGCGGGAAATTCGCACGATCTGCTGGTGTGGGCGCAAGGCCACAATGGTGGTGCGCCGGGATGCCGAAGGGCGGATTATGGAAGACGGTGACCAGGTGTCTATCGGCGGTGAAGAAAGCTACGTCTCACTGTGTCGCCGCCATTGGGAGGATCGAAACTTGGGCCCGGGCAACCAGTTGAAGATGTTCCTGTGAACCGTCTTGAGGCCCAACCCACCGGTCTGTTTGCTCCTCAGTTTGAAATGCGGGTCGGCACCGTTGTGCGCCTGCTGGCACTGGGTATGGCGCTGCTCGGCGGGCTGGTTCTTGTGGCGATGACCCTGATGACCCTGGTCAGTATCACGGGGCGGTCGCTGACATTTGCGGGCTTTGCACCGGTGCCGGGGGCCTTTGAATTGGTTGAAGCGGGCACGGCCTTTGCCGTGTTTTCGTTTTTGCCTTGGTGTCAATTGCAGCGTGGCCATGTGACGGTGGACGTGGTGGCGGCGCGCTTCGGGCCACGGGTGATGGCGGTGCTGTCGTTTTTGGCCAATGTGGCCATGACACTTGTGGCAGCCTTGATCTTCTGGCGCTTGCTGCTGGGGCTCTTGGACAAGCGGGCTTACTTGGAAACCACCTTCATCCTGCAATTTCCCGTCTGGTGGTCTTATCTGGCGGCTAGCTTCGGCGCGGGGCTGTTTGTTATCGTGTGTGCCTATACCGCTTGGCGCAGCGCCAACGAAATGAGCGGTGGTTCGCAGACGCCGGATGGAGAGCAACCAAGGCAGGATATGGACCGCCAAACCCCCATCCCAAAAACCCGCGCAGCGCGTTAAGTCATGGGCAATCTTGAATTGGCGGGGCTGTTTTTTGGCCTGCTTCTCCTTTTGATTTTCCTGCGTATGCCCATCGGGCTTGCCATGCTTTTGTGCGGGCTGGGGGGCAGCATTGCGATCACCGGTTCCACCGTTCCTGTGCTGGCGCAGTTGAAGACCTTAGTCTTCGACACGTTCGCCTCATACTCCCTTTCCATCGTTCCTCTGTTTTTGCTGATGGGGCAGTTTGCGACCCGTGGCGGGATGTCGGCGGCCCTGTTTCGGGCGGCGCAATTTGCGCTGGGCCGGTTGAAGGGCGGTGTGGCCATGGCGGCTGTCGGGGCCTGTGCGGCGTTTGGGGCGATCTGCGGCTCGTCGCTGGCAACCGCGGCTACGATGGGGCAGGTGGCTCTGCCGGAAATGAAGAAATATGGTTACAGCGACAGCCTCGCCACCGGGGCGTTGGCGGCAGGGGGCACGCTGGGCATTCTCATTCCACCGTCGGTGGTTTTGGTGATTTATGCGATCCTCGCTGAACAAAACATCGCCAAACTGTTTGTGGCTGCGCTCATCCCCGGTGTTTTGGCGTCCATCGGTTACATTTTTGCCATCGCCATTGCGGTGCGTTTGAACCCGTCGCTTTTGGGCACCTCAGAAGAGGTCACAACTGTTGAGGCCGGTGTAACGGTCAAGGATCTGTTTTTGGGCGTCATTCCCGTGCTGTTGATCTTCTTTGTGGTGATTTTCGGCATTTCATATGGCTTCTTTACGCCAACGGAGGGCGCAGCGGTGGGGGCTGCGGCAACGGGGCTGGCCGCTTTAACCCTTGGTGGCATGGGCTGGGCGTCCTTCAAGGTTGCGCTTCTGGAAACCGCGACGGCGACGGGTATGATTTTTTTCATCGTTTTGGGCGCTGCCGTGTTCAACACATTTTTGGGTTTTTCTCAGCTGCCCCAAACGGCTTCCGCCTGGATAAGCGGTCTCGATATCAGCCCCTACTGGGTGCTGTTTGCCGTCCTGCTTTGCTATCTCATTTTTGGCTGCATCATGGATTCCCTGTCCATGATCCTGCTCACCGTCCCCATTTTCTTTCCCATGATGGCGGGGCTGGATTTTGGCCTGTCACCGGAGGAGTTTGCCCTTTGGTTCGGCATTATGGTGCTGGTGGTGGTGGAAGTGGGTCTGATCACACCGCCGGTGGGGTTGAACCTGTTTGTGATCAATTCTCTCGCCAAAGATGTTCCCATCGGCGTCACCTATGCGGGGGTCTTTCCGTTCATCATCAGCGATGTTGTGCGGGTGGCGCTGCTGATTGCGTTTCCTGTTATCACTTTGGGCATGGTGCGATTTGTGTTCTGAACGGTCGGCTCGGCCCGTGTCGCAAAGGGAACATAAAGTCTCATCTTTTGACGCACCTGCGGATGGGGCGACGGGCCGTCCATTTGCAACATTGTGGCGTGCGCGCGCGTGCAAATCGACAGCGGGAGGGATGAACTATGAGCCTAGATGCATCGGCCTACGAGGCGGTCCTTCAGCCGGTTGAACATGCCCGCGGTTTGCCCAATGCCTGCTACACCGATGCTGCCGTCCACTCTGACGAGGCCCGTCATGTGTTTGCACCATCCTGGGCTGCGCTCGCGTTTGGAAAAGATGTCCCCAACCCCGCCGACGCCGAGCCCATCACGTTTCTTGGTCAGCCGCTGTTGCTGGTTCGTGGGAAGGACGGGACGGTTCGGGTGTTTCAAAACACCTGCCGCCACCGCGGGATGATCCTGGTGCAGGAGCCGCGTCAGGTGCGCGGCGTCATTCGCTGCCCTTATCATTCCTGGTGCTATGATTTGACCGGCAAGTTGAAAACCACGCCCCATGTCGGTGGGCCCGGGCACAATGTCCACGACGCTGTGGACCGGGATGATCTCGGCCTGATCGAAATTCGCAGCCACGTTTGGCAGGACATCGTGTTTGTCAATTTGTCCGGCGACGCGCCGCCGTTTGAAGAGCACGCCCGTTCGTTGCTGGAGCGTTGGGCCGAGTTTGAGCAGCCGGCGTATTTTGGCGGTGTGGAGTCTGCCTTTGAACTCAATGTCAAAACGAATTGGAAGCTGGCGGTCGAGAATTACTGCGAGAGCTATCATCTGCCTTGGGTGCATCCGGGGTTGAACAGCTATTCGCGCCTCGAAGACCACTACAATATCCTGGAACCGTCCAGCTTCTCCGGCCAGGGCACCATGGTTTACAATCCCGACCTGTCCCAGGATCAGGTGTTTTCGAACTACCCTGGTCTCAGTGACAAATGGGATCGGTGTGCCGAATACATTGCGCTTTATCCCAATGTCCTTTTGGGCGTTCATCGGGACCACCGCTTCGCCATCGTTTTGGTGCCCAACGGGGCCGGTCAAACCGTTGAGCGGATTGCGCTTTACTACGCTTCTGAAGAGATGTTGGGGGATGATTACGCGGAGTTGCGCGCCAAGAATGCAGCGCTTTGGAAGGGCATTTTTGAAGAAGACATTTTCGTCGTCGAAGGCATGCAGGCTGGCCGCTATGGCGAGCGTTTCGATGGCGGAAAGTTCTCACCGGTGATGGACGAGGCAACCTGGGCCTTTCATCACTGGATTGCCTTGCGCATGGCAGCAGGCGCGATGGAGCCGTCGGGCTCGACAGCCATTGCGGCGCAATGACTGAGGCCGATTTGGCGTGTGTTGAACCGTCCAGCGCGCCAAGCCAAGGCGATGGTCTTGCACAATTGCAGCAATCGATTTTGGAGTGTCACGACAGGGGCGATGGGGCCGGATTGGCTACGCTTTATTTTGCGGCAGCGGAGACGATGGCGCAGCGGGGCGAGATGGATGCGGCCGCTTTTTTCATGACCCACGCCTACGTGTTCGCCTTGGAAACCGGCCATCCACTGGCAGACCGGGCCCATCGATTTTTAATCAATCTGGGGCGTGAAGTTTGACCAAACGCCAAGCCTAACCGCGGTTTGTCGGGCTCAGTACCCCCGCGTCAACGGCATCTTAACCATAAAATACAAAGTTTGAGCGGGGCGAAGTGCGCGCCGACGCGGCTATTGTGGTGTCTGGCAGCGCTTTGCTCGTGTAGGGGCAGTGAAGACAGCGAGTACAGTATGGCGGGCCGCTTTAATCCGATTTTTCAGCGACGTGGGACCGAGGCGCTTGAGGTTCCCAAGGCTGCAAAGCCGCTCATGCGGGTGTTGGAGCCGCGCGTCCTTTTGGATGCAGCTGCGGTGGAAACAGCGCTCGATATTGCGGGGCAAGCCACCCATAGCCAATTGGCAGACGATTATGCCGAGGCGCAGCGGGATGCTTCCTCAGCAGCACCGCTCAATGGCGATGGCCAAGCTGGCGGCGCGGGCACCTATGCCGAGATGTCCTTTGGCGCATCGGACGGTCTGGACGCGCGGCGGACCGACCGCGAGGTTGTTTTCATCGATGCCCACATTGAGGATCGCGATGGTCTGATCGCCTCCCTTGAGCCCGGCGCTGTGATCCATGTTCTGGCTGCTGATGACGACGGCGTCGAGCAAATCGCTCGTATTTTGGAAGAGTCGGGCGGCTATGATGCGGTCCATATTTTCTCCCACGGAAGCAGCGGCTCTTTGTCTTTGGGGGATGCGCGGCTCACACTGGAAACCATTGAAGGCGAACACGCCGCGGCGCTGGCGACCATCGGTTCGGCATTGTCCGACGATGGCGACCTTCTCATCTACGGCTGCCGTTTTGGCGACGGCGCGAACGGTCAAGCGGCGGCGGAAGCGCTGTCTGCAGCGACGGGCGCAGACGTTGCAGCCTCAAACGATCTCACCGGTGCCGATGCTTTGAACGGTGATTGGGATCTTGAAGTTCACGTTGGTCAAGTCGAGGGCGCCGCTTTCACGCTGCCGGATTGGCAGGGCATTTTGCCTGACTTTACCATGCAGGCTGTTGCGCCACCAACGATGAGCCATGTGAACGATGGAATCGTGGGAACACCCGGCACGGTTGCAACGTGGACGGGGGCTGTCACCCGCGACCCCGGCGGCGGGCCGCTGGAAACCTATGATATTCGCGCAACCATCCTGGCCACCACCGGCGATTCGACGGCGAGTTTCGACACTGTTTCCACCACCGATCCGTTGCTTGATGATTTTCGCGTCATCGTCACAAATGTGGGCGAAGTGGAAACGCAGATCGGCGGTGAAGACGTTTTGGTGGCCGGCAGCGTCACCGTCTCCTGGGATATCGTGATCAGCGGTACGGAAGATCCAGCGCCCGCCGATGTGATCAACATCGTTATCAGCGACATCGATGGCCTCATGGGCACCCCGGACAGCCGGGAAGCTGTGGGGGTCGATTCAACGGATTTGACCTCTTACACCCAAGAAGCCACCAGCAATCTGGTGGAAACGCTGGATGAAGAAGACGAGCTTGCCTTTTCTGGAACGCAGAGTGGGACCAATGATCCCAGTTCTCAGGTTGGTCTGAATTGGCAAAGCGCCACCCAGTTCATCCTCACATACGAAACGCGGACCCAGACATCGGTCTTCGACATGGATGGCGACGGGGATGTGACCTTCCCGAATCCCGTTGTGCTTCAAACCCAAACTGTGGATCTCGACGGTGGTGCGCCGGGAACGGGTTTTGACGTTGTGTATGTCAACGGCTCTATTCTGGGTTCCGATGATGACGTACCGGTTTCGATTGCCTCCGCCGATCTGTCGCTTTTTGATCTCAATGATGCGGAGCTCGAAAGCGCGACCATCACGCTCACAAACGCCCAGCCCGGCGACCAGCTGAACGTTGATACGGCCTTGCTCGACGATCTCGGGATCACGGCCACGGTGACGGATAATGGGACAGACATTCAGGTCGTCCTCGATGGCTACGCGCTGATTGCAAATTATGAAACAGCGATCCAATCCGTCACCTATTCAAACGGCAATGCGGACGCCGCCTTTGATCGAACCACCACCCGCGTTATCACGGTGGACATCACCGACGGCATTGTCAGCACGACGGGTGCCACGACGCAGATCACATTTGTTGATGTCACCGCCGGCAATGACGCACCGGTGACCGGCAACAACACCTATGTGGGAGATGAAGATTCCGCCATCGTTGAAGCGGCGGCCACCGGCCTTCTGGCCGATGATAGCGATCCGGAAAACGCCCCCATTGCGATCATCCAGGCGTCTAGTTCCTTGGGCACGCCGATCTCCATCGGCGGGGCGACTGCTCTTCCCAGCGGATCGCTCATCACTCTTGCGGCGGATGGCAGTTTCACGTTTCTACCCGCACCGCACTTTAGCGGCACCGAAGTCATTTTCTATGTCATCAGCGATGGCACAACGGCGACCTCGGGTTATGCCACGTTTAACATTCTTCCCATTGTTGACCCGGTTTCCCTGTCGGTGAACCAACCCACTCCCGTCTCCAGCGAAGATGCTTCAACGGCGCCGATCCAAATCGTCTCCACGTCGCCTGACCCGTCCGAAACGCAGACCGTTGAGGCTACGAATATCCCCGAGGGCGTGGCGATCACCGATGGTGTCAATCGCTTCCAAGCGTTCGGTTTTGACAATTCCGTTGATATCAGCAGTTGGGACTTGTCGAACATTACCGTCCTTCCGCCGCAGAACAGTGATAGCGATATCGACATCACCTTTGTGACGACGAACACCGAAATCGACGGCTCCTTTTCCATAGATAGTTCGACGGAAACATTTCAGATTGATGCGGTGGCCGATGAGCCCGTGCTGATCGTTGCCGATGCCGGCGGCATGATCGATGCCGATGTCGATTTGAGCACCGTCATTTCCGTGAGTCTTTTCGACACCGACGGTTCCGAAGCACTGGCCAATGTTGTCATTTCCAACATTCCAAGCGGCGGGCAGATGCTTGTTGGGGGTGTGGCGCAAACCATTGTTGGCGGTTCGCTGACCTTGCAACCCACCGATCTTGCAACCCTCGTCTTCCGCCCTCCTCAAACCGGTCTCAGCGCGATCTACAACATGAGTGTTGCGGCGACGTCTGAAGAGGTTGCCCCGGAAAATGGCGTTGCCCAAGCCACAGCAACGCGCAGCAATGTTGGCTTGTTCATCGATCTTAACAATGACAACGACCCGGTGATCGCCGCCAACGATGTGGCCAGCACCTTCACCGGCCAGTCTGTTGTGATCAACGTTCTCGACAACGACTTTGCGCCCGATGGTGGTGCGGTCATCACGCAGGTTGAGGGGCAAAACATCGATCAGGCGGTGCCGGTCACCCTCTCCGGCGGGCAGGGTGTCGTGTCCATTGATGCCTTTGGTCAGATGGTTTTTGATGCGTCGACCACGTTCTCCGGAACCGTTCGGTTTACCTATACGGTTGAAGATATCGACGGCAGTACCGACACCGCGCTGGTGACGGTGACCGTTCTTCCAACGTGGAGCGTTTCTGCGACCCCCACCGTGCAGGAGGGGGATAACGCCCAGTTTCTCGTCACTCTGGATGGTTCCCATCAAGAGGGTACAACGGCCAGCGTTGATCTGGTGCTGGAAGACATCACCACCGATTTTACAGATTATGATGCGTTTGCCCAAGCCGTGAGCGACAGCATCACCAATTTGAACCAGGACGATTTTTCCTTCGATGGTACGACGCTCACCTATACCGCACCGTCGGCGGGCTATGCTGCCAATTACCAGACGAGCAGCGGCGCGTTCATCGATATATCCACCACTGGCCAGGCTCTGTCATTGGGCAATGATGGCCTGATCCAGCGCAGCGTCGGGTTCAATTTTCCTTTCTATGGGGACACGTTCAACACGCTGTTCATCAGCGCTGATGGCTATGTGACCTTTGGTACGCCGACGGCTGAGCCCGATAATCTTCAACTTGATGGCACGGCCTTTGGTGGACGTCCAGCGATTGCCGCCTACTGGGATGCCCTGGCACAGGGGTCCGGCAGCGTTTACACCGAGACACTGGGGAACACGGTTGGCGCACGGCAGTTTGTCGTTCAATGGCACCAGGTCAGTTCGGTCACAGACCCTGTGGGGGATGCGACGTTCCAGATTGTGTTGAACGAAGCGGATGGCTCCGTTCATATCAACTATCAGGACGTCGCGTTCTCCGGAATTGCCGACAACGCGGCGAGCGCCTCCATCGGCTTGGAAAACCGCAATGGGTCCGCCGACGCGTTTTCGTTTAACACGTCGGGCGCCGTTGAAAGTGACAGCTCCATCATCTTTACCCGCGGCTCGTCGTTCAGCCCGACACTAACCATCGAACTACCCATTGTGGATGATCCAAACTTTGAGATCGCTGAAGATCTGCGCGTTCGGATGGTCAACGGGACCGGCGCAGCAATTGCCGTGCCCGACGCGACAGTCTCCATTGCGATCAGTGATAACTCCCCGCCGGTGGCGCAGGACGATGCGCTGACGGTTCCAGAATCGGGCCCGGGCACCATCAACCTGATCAGCAATGCTCCGGGGCAAGACACCGATGCGGAAGGTCATAGCCTCACGCTGACCCAAATCAACGGGCAGCCGGTCAATAATGGCGATGTGATTACGCTTGCATCGGGGGCAACGCTCAGCGTGCTGACCACCGGGGCCATCACCTACAATCCCAACGGTCTTTTCGACAGCCTGCCAGAGGGTGGCACAGCCACTGAGACGTTTACTTACACCATTGATGATGGGTTTGGTGGCACTGCGACGGCGACTGCAACCGTGACCATCGATGGTGAAAACCAGGTCCCTGTTTTCCACCTTGACGATGATGGAACGACCTTCACACCCAACAACGCGATCACGATTTTACAAACCGATGGTGCGGTGAACATCGCGGCTGCCGATGCCGCCTTGGTGGATGTGGATGACAGCAGTTTTGTTGACATGACGCTGCGTCTGGGCGGCATGCAGGAACTCGGTTTTGAAACCTTCACCATTGGGGGTCAAACCTTCACCTATGGAACGGCGCTGACCACAACGGTGAGCCAAGGCGCTACAACGTTCAACGTTGCCTATGATGGCGACCGGATTTTCCTGCTCACCGACAACAGCGGCGGAGAAATGCCCCGCGCCGATCTCGAAGACTTGGTGCAGGGCATCACGTATGAAAACAGTTCGCTCTCCAATGTGCCGGGCATCCGAACCGTCACATTTGAGGTGAATGACGGGGATGATGTTGGCACAACTGGCACCGTCAACATCACCGTCACGGGGCCAAACACGCCGCCGGTGGCGGGGGATGATGGATTGGTGACGCCGTTTGCGGCGACCGAAGATACGCCGGTGACGATTTCGGGGGCAACGCTTCTCCTCAACGACTTTGATCCCGATGCTGACCCCATCTCCATCGCCTTTGTGACGCCGGGCTCCGGCGGCACGCCTGTTTTGGAGGGCAATGGCGACATCACGTTCACGCCGGCGGCTGACTTCACCGGCACGGCGTTCTTTACCTACACGATCAGTGACGGTATCGGCGGGTTTGCCAGTGCCAGCGTTTATGTCGATGTGGCAGCTGTAAACGATGCGCCGCGTATCGATCTTTCGGGGTCAGGCATCGTTTCTGATCACACCATCGTCTATCCAGAGAACGCCGGCGCAGTGGCGATCCTCGATGGGGCAGGGTCGGTGTTTGATGTGGATTCAAACCAACTCACATCTTTGACGATCACACTCACCAATGGTGCGGTGGGTGACATCTTGAACCTGCCTTCCGTCCCCTCAGGCTTGGCGCTGAGCATCTTGCCGCCGGAAGGCGCAACCGGTCTGACCGCGCCGGGCAGTGTGACGATCTCTGTAGCCGGGCTTGGCAGCGTTGCGGACTATCAAACCGCGCTTCAAGCCGTAACCTTTGAAAACCCGCTGGACAATCCGGCTGAGACCGGTCGCATCATTGAAGTGACGGCGAGTGATGGCGCGCTTTCATCGACGACATCAACCACAACGATCACGGTGCAGGGTGTGAACGACAATCCTGTTGCGATGGATGACACGGCCAGTGTCGCCGAAGACAGCCAGGTTATCCTGTCGGACACGTTGCTCATGTCCAATGACATTGATGCCGACGGGGATACGTTGACGCTGGTGTCCGTTCAAGGCGCGGTGAACGGCACCGTTAGCCTTGATGTCAATAATGATGCGGTTTTCACCCCCGACCCGGATTACTTTGGACCGGCCTCATTCTCCTACACGGTGGAGGATGGCAATGGCGGCATGTCCATGGGCGTGGTGATGCTGACGGTCACGTCGGTCAACGATCTTCCGGCGCTTGATCTCGATCAGAATACGGGCGGGGCGGACTTCACCGATGCCTACACCGAAGATGGCCCCGGCGTACCGGTGGTCGATCCAAGCGTGTTGATCACCGACCCGGACACCACCGTGTTTGAAGGGGCGACGATCCGCTTGGTCAACGGGCAGATCGGTGACGTGCTGGTCATCGGGCCCTTGCCCGGAACCATCAGCGTGTTTCCCGCTGTGCCGACGGCGTTGACCGATGTGGGCCCGCTGACACTGACGTTTACCGGCCCGTCTTCGATTGCAGACTATCAAGCCGCGCTTCAGGCGGTGACGTTCCAAACGGAATCCGACACGCCGCCCACAGAGGTGCGTCAGATCGAAGTGACGGTGGACGATGGGTTTGATATGTCCAACACCGCCACCACGCTGATTTCAGTGACGCCCGTTAACGACGCGCCGGTGGCTGCTGACGATGCCATCAGCGCTACGGAAGATCAGGTACGTGTGATCACGCTGGCTGAGCTCCTTAGCAACGACGTCGATCCTGAAGGCGATGCGATCAGCCTGGTGTCCGTGCAAAACCCAACCAACGGCACTGTGGTTTTGAACGGTGATGGCACCGTCAGCTTCACGCCCGATGCGGACTATTTTGGTCCCGCGTCGTTCGAATACACCATCGAAGACACGTCGAGCGCGCCATCCAGCGCTGTCGCGAACCTTACCATCGCCAGCGTGAATGATCTTGCTGTTGTTGACCTCGACACCGGCACCGGCGGCACCGGGTTTGGCTCGGCCTACACTGAAAATGGCGTTGGCGTTTCGCTTGTTGGTACGCCTTTGATCACCGATGTCGATGATATCGACATGGAGCAGGTGACGTTTACGCTGACCAATGGTTCTGTTGGCGACACGCTTGAAGTTGGCACTTTGCCCGGCGGTATTTCGGCGAACGTTGTTCCGGCGGGGCCGCTTCTCGTCAACGGCACTGTGACCGTCACATTGACCGGTTCATCCAGCATTGCCGACTATCAAGCTGCCATGGCAGCGGTGACGTTCCGCTCGGCATCGGACAATCCCTCCACCGTGCAGCGCAGCATTTCCATTGTGGTGAATGATGGCGACGATGATGCGGTGGCCACCATAGCCACAGTTGATGTGACGGCGGTGAACGATGACCCGGTCCTTGCCAATGATGGGCCCTTAACAACGAACGAAGACCAGCCGCTTTCGCTCACCCCCGCAGCGCTGCTGTTTAATGATAGCGATCCCGAAAGCGATCCGCTTTCCATTGTGAGCGTCCAAGGCGCGGTGAACGGAACCGTGGTTTTGAACGGTCTGGGCAATGTCGTGTTCACGCCGGATGCAAACTATTTCGGCCCGGCTGAATTCACCTATACCGTCACCGATGGGCAGGGGGGGACAGCCACCGCGACCGCGCAAATTGATGTCGTCTCGGTCAACGATATTCCGCTGGTTGACCTCGATACAGGGACCGTCGGTTCCGCTTTCGTGACGGCCTATACGGAAAACGGGGTCGGCGTTTCCGTTGCTGACCCGTCCGTGGCTTTATCCGATATTGAAAGCCTTGATCTTGCTGGCGCAACGCTCGTGCTCACCAATGGTCAAGCCGGTGACCGTCTTGAGGTTGGGGCTTTGCCCGCGGGCATTACGCATAGTGTGGTTCCTGTCGGCAGCTTGGGTGTGGCGGGTACGGTGACGGTGACCCTTTCAGGCACCGCCAGCCTTGCCGATTATGAGGCAGCGCTCCAGCTGGTGACGTTCAGTTCCACGTCAGAAAACCCGCCGGAAACGCCGCGCGCGATCACGGTGACCGTCAACGATGGGCAGGATGATTCCGCCCCGGCGCAGACCACGGTCTTGGTGACCCAGGTCAACGATGCCCCAACGGCGGTGAATGATGGGCCGTTCAATATCAGCGAGGACCAGCCCTTTACCCTCGCCCCCGGCGGTCTGTTGTTTAACGACACAGATCCTGAGGGCGACACCCGAACCATCATTTCTGTCCAAGGGGCGGTAAATGGCGGCGTCGTTTTGAACGGCGATGGGACGATCACATTCACGCTGGACGCAGATTATTTCGGCCCCGCATCGTTTACCTACACGATTGAGGATACGAGCGGCGAAACCAGCACGGCCACCGTTGATCTCATCGTTGATCCGGTGAACGACGCTCCGCTTCTTGATCTGGATGCCGTTGCCGTGGGCACCGCCTTTGCGACCAGCTACACGGAAGGGGACGCAGCCATTTCTGTCGTTGATCCTTCGATCGCGATTTCCGATCTGGATAACACCACGTTGGACGGGGCCACGGTTACGCTGACCAACGGTCAAATCGGCGACCGGATGACTTTTGGCGCGCTTCCTGCGGGCATCACCGCGCTTCTCAGCCCCACGGGTCCGCTTGTGGTGCCAGGAACGGTATCTGTCACGCTTTCGGGCACGGCCAGCCTGGCCGACTATCAAACCGCGCTTCAGGCGATTTCTTTTGACAGCGTGAGCACCAATCCGTCGGCCACCAACCGCAGCATCAGCGTGGTGGTGAATGATGGTGAAGCGAACTCTGTTCCTGCGCTCACCGATATAACGTTTGTCACCGTCAATGATGCGCCCGTCGCGGTCGACGACGGTCCCTTTACGCTGGATGAAGACACGCCCTTCGTGCGCGGCCAAGCGACCTTTGTGTTCAATGACAGCGATGGAGAAAATGATCCGCTCGCGCTGACTTCCGTGCAGGACGCGGTGAACGGTACGGTGAGCCTAAACGCTGGTACTGTGACGTTTATCCCGGACGCCGACTATTTTGGTCCTGCCTCGTTTACCTACACAGTGGATGATGGAAACGGTGGCAGTGCCAACGGCACCGTTAATCTGACGATCAATCCGATCAACGATGCGCCGCTGCTGGATCTCGATACAGTGACCGGTGGCACTGGGTTTGCGACCAGTTATATCGAGAACGCGCCGGGCATCCCCATTGTGGACCCCGGCGTGGTGGTCAGCGATGTTGATGACACCGTGTTGGTCGGAGCAACGATCACGCTTACCAATGGTGCAGTGGGGGACGCGTTGGGCAATATAGCACTACCGGCGGGCATTTCTGCTTCAACCTCCACCGCAATGCCTTTGTCTGTTCCCGGAACGGTGATTTTCACGCTTTCTGGCTCGGCGAGCCTCGCTGATTATCAGACGGCACTGGCGAACATGCGGTTCATTTCGAATTCCGACAATCCCGACACGGCGGACCGCGTGGTCTTGATCGCTGTCAATGATGGTGAAACCAATTCTGCGCCCGCTCAAACCGTGATCGCCTTCACCGCCGTCAATGATGCGCCAAGCGCAGCCGATGACGGTCCGTTTACGGTGGACGAAGACACGACGCTCACCCTTCCGGTGGCTTCGCTCCTGTTCAACGATAGCGATCCGGAAAACAGTGCGATGACCGTGGTTTCCGTCCAAGGCGCGGTGAACGGTTCGGTTTCCATCAATGCGGGGCTGGTCTCGTTTACGCCGGATGCGGATTATTTCGGCCCGGCCTCGTTCACCTATACCGTCGAAGACCCTGAAGGTGCGCAGAGCACGGCAACGGTCAATATCGATGTTGTGCCGGTGAATGATGCGACCACCGTTGATCTCGATGATGCGGCGCCCGGAACGGGAGTTGGCGTTGCCTATGTTGAGAACGATGCGGCCGTCTCCCTTGTCGGAGCTGACGTTGCGTTGGCCGATGTCGACGACAATCAACTTGCGTCCGCGACCATCACGCTGACCAACGCCTTTGTGGGGGACGCGCTAGAGGTGGGCGTTTTGCCCGTCGGTATGTCGTTTGCCGTGGCTCCTGCCGGTCCGATTGCTGTCGCCGGGCCGATCACTGTCACGTTCTCGGGGACGCTTTCCTTGGCCGATTATGAAGCGGCGTTGCAGGCCATAACCTACCGCTCCACGTCCGACCACATCGATGAAACGACGCGGGTGGTGGACGTCGTGGTGAATGATGGGGAAACGGACAGCGCTGCAGCGAATGTTCTGATCGCTGTCACCGCCGTTAATGATGCTCCGCAACCGGCGGATGATGGTGTGTTTGATACCGATGAGGACGTGGCGCTTACGCTGCCCGCAGCCTCCCTTTTGTTCAATGATACCGATCCTGAAGAAGAGGTTCTGACGCTAATCTCGGTGCAAAACCCGGTGAACGGAACCGTGGTCTTGAACGGTGCAGTGGAAGCGGTGTTTACCCCGGATGTGAACTATTCCGGCCCGGCCTCTTTCACCTACACGGTGGAAGATGCCAGCGGTGCGCAGACTGATGCCACGGTGAACATCAACGTGGTTTCGATCAACGATGTGCCGGTGGTTGATCTTGATACCAGTGTCGGCGGAACGGCCTTCACGACGAGCTATACTGAAAACGGTGCACCCACCCCGGTGGTTGATCCTTCGGTTTTGATCACCGACCCCGATGATACTGACATCGAAGGCGCGACGATCGTCCTGAACAATGGCTTTGTTGGCGATGAATTGCTCGTTGGCGCGTTGCCGGGCGGGTTGTCCATGACCATCACGCCGTTTGGCCCGCTTGCTGTGGACGGCCCGATTGCCGTTGAGATTTCAGGGACCGCAAGTCTCGTCGACTATCAAGCGGCTTTGCAGGCGGTGACGTACCATTCGGTGTCCGACAACCCTGACGCCGTTCCTCGCTCACTCACCGTCACGGTGTTTGACGGCGATGACAACTCTGTTGCGGCGGCTGCCGCTGTGGCGATCACAGTGGTGAATGACGCACCAACCGGCGTGACTGACGGTCCGTTCAGTGTCGATGAGGACACGTCTTTTGTGACGAGCGCCGCGGCGCTCTTGTTCAACGACAGTGATCCTGAAGACGATGCCTTGTCCATCTCTTCCGTCCAGGCCGCGGTCAACGGCACGGTTTCCATGGACGGTGCGGGGGAGATCACTTTCGTTCCCGATGCGAACTATAACGGACCGGCCTCGTTCCAATACACCCTTGTGGATGCCTTGGGTGCAACCAGCGATGTCACAGTGAACCTTGATATTGTGTCGATCAACGATGTGCCGACGGTTGATCTCAACGGTCCTGCTGCAGGCGTCGATCATGCGGTGACATATGTTGAAAACGATGGTGGCGTCGCGCTTGTTCCACCGTCGGTGGTTCTGGCGGATGCGGACGATACGCAATTTGACAGCGCCACTATCACGCTCACCAACGGCGGGGTGGGGGACATTCTTGAAATTGGGGCTCTGCCGGCAACCGTGTCCGCACTCATTACTCCCGCTGGACCTTTGCCAGCAGCAGGGCCGGTCACCGTGACCCTGGTGGGTGCAGCCGACATTGCAGACTATATCGTCGCCCTCGAAGCGGTGACGTTCCGATCCACTTCGGACAATCCCGATACCACCGCTCGCGTGGTGGAGGTGACCGTCAACGATGGCGAAGACGCGTCATCCGTCGCAACGGTTCAGGTCAACATCACGGCTGTGAACGATGCGCCCGATGCGGTGGATGACGGTGTACCGACACCCCTGTCCGTGCTCGAAGATGAGACCTTGACCTTCAATCCCGTCGCATCGAACGACACGGATCTGGAAGATGACGCCCTGACCATCACCGAGATTGACGGCAACGCGATTTTACCCGGCGGCACGGTGACCCTCGCAGCCGGTCAGGTTGAATTGGCCTCCGACGGTGTGACGCTGACCTTCGTCCCCGTGGCGAACAGCTTTGGGCCGGTCTCCTTTGCCTACACGATCTCTGACGGTGCGCTGAGCGACAGCGCGGTCATTAACATCGATGTGGTTTCGGTGAACGATGCACCCATTGCGGTGGATGATGGCCCTGTGGTGTTGCTGGAAGACGATGTTGCCTATTTTGACCCGATTTCATCCAACGACAGCGATGTTGAAGGCCAAGCTCTGTCCATCGTTGCTATCGACGGACAGGCAATCAGCGCCGGAACGTCTGTCATGGTGGCGGATGGTCAAATCGCCCTCGGGGTCGACAATCGCACCCTTGAGTTTATCCCCAACCCGAACTTCTTTGGTCAGACCGTCATCACCTATGCGGTGAGCGACGGGATCGACCAAAGCACCGCGACGGTGACCTTTGATGTGACGCCGGTGGACGATGTGATCGTCAATACGGGCACGCCGTCCAACGAGACGTTTGAGGATGGTGAGACGGTGAGCTTGGACATGGCCGCCTCCTTCGTCGATCCTGACAATGACCCGGTGATATACACCGCTGTGGGACTGCCTAGCGGTCTGGCGATCGATGGGACCACCGGTGAAATCAGCGGCCAGATTGATCCCAGCGCCTCGCTCACCAGCCCATACCTGGTGACGGTGTCGGCCGATGATCAGATTAATCCCGTCGTTTCCACCAGTTTTGAAATTGCAGTGACGAACACCATTCCCGTGGCGTCCGGCGATCTGCAGGTCTCGGTGACAGATGGTGATATGGTTCTCATCGATCTGTCTGCCGAATTTGTGGATGCGGATGGTGACACTTTGAGCTTCAGCATCTCAACGCTGCCCACGTGGCTCAGCTTCGATGCGGGAACTGGAATGCTGTCTGGCGTTGCGCCAAGCGACGCTTCGGTTTCGGGGCCGCTTTCGCTCACCGTCACCGCTGATGACGGTGAAGGCGGCAGTGATCAGTTGGTGCTCACCCTTACCCCGCAAAACGCAGCGCCGGTGGTGGTTGGTTTGGCTCCCGATCTGGTGCTCCAGGACGGGGATACCGTTTCCTTTGATGTTTCGGCGCATTTTGCCGATGGCAGCCCGGATAACGATCCTTTGACACTCACCGTCACAGGCCTGCCCATGGGTGTCACGTTTGATGCGCTTACCGGGCTCATTTCGGGATCGGTTTCAACGGCGACCGACGCTGGTGTCTATCAGATTGCCATGACGGCGGATGATGGTCAGGGTGGTGTTGTTTCCGACGGGTTTACGATGCGCGTTGGCGATACGAGCTTTATCGAGACCGTTTCACCCTTTGCCTCCTTTGACGATTTGGTGGAGGCCGAAGGCGACCCCCTGTTCGACGATACAGATGACATCATCGCGGTGTCCGACGCGGTTCTTGTGGATGGTGGGCTTGCCGGTCTTTATGGCGACCGCCCGGTGCAACGGGTTGTGAACGGGATCAACGCCCTGCCAAGCGGTGCGGATGCTGCGGACGCGATGATTGATGTTTCAGGACTTGCAACCCGTGCTCCGGGTGAACCGTTCCTATTTGCCGATGGGTCCAGCCTGCTCGATTTTGACAATGGCTCGTTCATGGATGTTGCCCCCGGCGACCCCAGGCTTGATGCGGTGGATCTGAAGACCACTGTGCGTCCGGGCTTGCTGCTGATTGAGCTTGAGGACCGGGCCGGCGATGCCTTTGTGGTTGATCAGGTTCGGCTCGCCCTTGATGGCGCGGAGCGGTGGCCCGCATGGATGACCATGGTGCGGGATAAGCTGATCGCGGTGCGTCCGCCGGAAGGCACAGACACGTTGAAACTGTCCCTGGCGCTGGTATTTGATGGCGGGGAACGCGTCTTGAAGACCGTGACGGTGGATGTGAATTCTGGCCTTGTCACAGCCATACGTCCCGCCGCCAATGAAGCGGATCAAGACGCCAAAAAGGTGCCACAAGAACAGGCGTTACCGGCGAAGTCTGCCGGTGATCAGCACCCGGTTTCGGCGGGCTTGTCGGTCAATGATCTGCGCGGTGCTTTGAACGAATAGAGACGTGTATCTCGTCTTAAACAACTAAAAAACAACAAGAAATTTGAGAGGGGGTTGTGGCAGCACAGCCCCTTTTTTGTGTCCATCGTCGCCCTTCAAATCATGTCTCGCCCGCAATCATGGTAAATTTTCCCTCTCAAACCGTCAGCCCGTTAAACGTTCATTAGGCATGAACTGACAAAGTGGAGGCAATCCGGGATCAGCGTGCCGAGGGGCGGTTTTTTGGTACTCGGAGGACATATAGTTCGAGGAAAAGACAGTGAAGCGTATCCTTGTTTCGTCGCTCTTGGCGTTCAGCCTGAGCGCCTGTACCGTGACTCCAAAACCGCTAACCACCGGCGCGGTTAAGTCATTTGCCAGCCAATCTTTAAGCCGCGTGACGCTGGGCCAGGAGCCCGTTACGCAAGCCATCTCGCTGTACGAAGCGATGGCGCGGGCGCTCAAATACAACCTCGATTTCAAGGTTGAGCTTTACAACGAAGCGCTGGCGAGCAAGCAGCTTGCATCGGCCCGGTTGGAGACGCTGCCCAACCTGGTTGCCAATGCCGGTTATGTCGCCCGTAGCAACAATGCCGGGAACACTGGATCGATCACGTTTCCTGATAAGGACAAGTTCCAAAACGACATTACGCTGTCTTGGAATATCCTCGATTTCGGTCTGAGCAAAGTGCGTGCCCAACAAGCGGCTGACCAGGTGCTGGTGGCCACCGAACGGCGTCGCAAAATCATCAACCGGGTGATCGAAGATGTGCGGACGGCCTATTGGCGCACCATTTCCGCCGACCGATTGGTGGCTGGCCTGCGCCGTTTGGAAGGTCGCACGCAGCGGGCGCTGCGCAATTCCCAAGCGCTTCAAAATGACGGCCAGTCGTCGCCCCTGACCGCGCTGACGTATCAGCGTGAGTTGGTGGAAATACAACAACGCATCCAGCGGCTGCAAAAGGATCTGTCCCTCGCTAAAATGCAGCTGGCGGCGCTCATGAACATTCGGCCCGGAGAGCATTTCTCTTTGGCCATGCCACACCGTCATGCAGGCTCGACGTCGCTTGGCATGTCGGCTGAGGAAATGATTTTTGCGGCGCTGGAGAACCGGCCTGAAATTCGCGATGTGCAGTACAAGCTGCGCATCAACAAGCAGGAAACCAAGGCGCTCCTGCTGGAGTTGCTCCCGGGCATCAATCTGTTCGCCAGCGGCAATATCGATTCCGACAGTTATCTGCTGAACAGCAATTGGGTGGGTTGGGGCGCAAAAGCCACATTTAACTTGTTCAACGTGTTCAAATACCCGGCCAAGAAACGGACGGTCAAAGCCAAGGATGATGTGCTGAACGCCCGTGCGCTGGCGGTTACCATGGCCATCATGACCCAGGTTCATGTGAGCCGGATCCGCTACGGCCATTCCCAAAAGCTCTACCGCACCGCGGCGCGGCACCTAAAAGTTCAAAAAGGCATTTTGCGGCAGATCAGGGCGAGTCACCGCGAAGGGCAAGCGAGCGAGCAGACTTTGATCCGGGAGGAAATGAACACATTGGCGAGCCAGGTGTCCGCCGACATCGCCTACGCTGATCTTCAAAACGCCTATGCCAATGTCTTCGCCAGCATGGGCGTTGACCCCTACGCCGGTGATTTGCGCTCCAACGCGTCGATTGCGCAACTGTCCCGTGAATTGCGGGATGTGTGGATTGAACGCGGTGATCGCAGCGGTGTCTTCCGCGCTAAGCGTTCGGCCAAAAGCCATATTGTCACCCATTCCACGCAGAAGCCGAAGGTCGTGAAAGCATCGGATGCTTGGAAGGGCCTTGAAAAGACGACGCCGATCCAAGCCATCCCGGCGCGGCCCAGGCGCTCTTTTCTGGCGAACCTGACCCAGGGCGGCGATGGCACGGCACCCTACCGTCGCAATGTCATTGAACCTGGCCGGTAGCGGCGAACATCCCTTGAGAGGCCTCGGCATGGGGCTCAACACCGACACGCGGTCATTGACCGCACACACAAATAAAAGAGAGCACCTATGAAACCGATTGTTTCAGCATCCATGTTGGTCCTTTTGAGCGTTGGCTTGGCCACATCAGCCGCGGCGGAAAGTGCCTCCTCCGCGGTCAAATCTATGGCGGATGAGGCGCACAAGGCTGCGGCTTCAAAACATATCGATCCCATCACAACCGGCTCGGCCCGGTCTGCTGACGCTTTTGACGCCCGCGGTGTTGTGGTTCCAAACGCTGAAGTCACTTTGGGTGCTGGTCTGGCGGCCAAGATTGAGGCCATGCCTTATAAAGCTGGTCAAAGTTTCCGACGTGGTGATCTTTTGGTGTCCTTCGATTGCGCACGGCAATTGGCTGATCTTCGCGGTGCAAAAGCAACCATGGGCAAGGCAGCCTCGTTCTATAAGAGCAAAAAACGGTTGAAGTCGCGCGGTGCCGCCGGCTCCCAGGAGGTGCGGGAAGCGGCCGCCGATGTGGCCAACGCCCAGGCTGCGGTGGACGGTTTTGAAGAGGTGCTGCGGCTGTGCGAGATCGCGGCGCCGTTCAATGGCCGCGTGGTGGAGCGCCATGCTGAGACCCATGAAATTCCAGCCCCCAATGCACCCATCATGACCGTGGTGGACGACAGTGCGTTGGAACTTGATCTCATCGTGCCGTCCAAATGGCTGCGCTGGGTGAAGGTCGGCACGCTCTTCGATTTCAACGTTGATGAACTTGGTCAGAACTACCGCGCGCGGGTTGCTCGGATGGGTGCGAAGGTGGATGCGGTCAGCCAGACCATCAAATTGACCGGCCGATTTGTGGTGCGTCCGCAAAGCGTGCTGGCGGGTATGAGCGGCACGGCCAAGTTTGAAGCGCCTGCAAACCTGTCCAACTGACACAATTTTTAGCCGGGATGGGGTCTTGGTGCTCCGTCCCGGTTTCTCCTCATTTGCGCGTGGAACTTGCACAGCATGACCAAGGTTGGCGCTACGCCACATCACCCGTCCCATAACCCGCCACAAGGGCAAGGCAGCCCAAACGCGTCTCAGCGTTTGCCGGGCCAGCGTGTGTCAGGCGAACGCGCGTCGGGCCAGCGTCTACAAGAATTGGATCGTCGTGCGCAGCCAAGAACGCAGGCGGAGGCCGGTGTTGCGGAACGGACGGGTTTTAGTGTCAGCCCGGCCCAGCCGGTGCAGCGCGGGGCACCGACAGCGGATGCCCAAACCGGAAGGCCAAGCGGTGCGCCTTCTGGAAACGCTGGCGCCAAGGAAAACGCTCTCTACCAAGGTCTTTTGAACCTGGAACGGGAAGCCCGGCAGGCGGCCAGCGAGGCTGAGCTTGGCTATTTGATGGTCAACGGTTCCCGGGTGGCGGTTCAATATCGCCAAGCCATTCTGCTTAAACGTTCCGGCAAGGCGAAACATAAGGTGACGGCGGTGTCGTCGCTTTCTGCTGTGGACCGCAATTCCACCTTTGTGCGCTGGATCGAGCGCTTGTGTTCGCAAAAGCTCAAGGGTGACACTCTTTCCAAAGTTTTAGCGTTTGATGCCCGCGCCGAAGCGGCGGGGGATGATCTGGACGCATCCACCTATCCGTTTTCGCAAATGGCGCTCATTCCGCTCCAGTTGCGGGATGGGACGGTGTTTTCCCATCTGATTTTGACCCGAGAAGCGCCGTGGGACGAGAAAAGCCTCGTTGCTGCCGCGCGGCTTTGTGAAACCTATTCCCACGCTTATGAAGCGCTCACCGGACCCAAGCGGGTGAAGCGGCGGTTGCGGTCACGAACCATGCTCTACGCGACCGCCGCGGCGGTGTTGGTGGGGGCCGGATTTATCCCGGTTCCCTTGAGCGTTTTGGCGCCGGCGCAGGTGACGGCTTTGCAGCCATTTGTGGTGGCCGCGCCTATCGATGGCACGATTGAAACCGTGGTCATCGACCCCAACGCCCGGGTTGAAAAAGGCGCGCTTCTATTTTCCTACAGTGACACGGATTTGCGCAATCGCGTGAAGCTGGCCGGACAAGCGGTGAGCGTTGCCGAAGCGCGGTATCAGCAAAGTCTGCGGACGTCGTTTTCCGATCCTAAGGCCAAGCGCGAACTGTCGATTGCCCAAAGCGAACTGCAATTGAAAGCGGGTGAATACGACTACGCCCGCGATCTTTTGGCCAAAACGCAGGTCAAAGCCGGTGCCAGCGGCATCGTTCTTTATGACGACAAAGACACGTGGACCGGACGTCCCGTCTCCACCGGTGAGCGCATTATGCGTATTGCCGATCCGGCCCGTGTGGAACTGACGGTTCAGCTCCCAGTTTCCGATGCGATTATCATCGAAAAAGGTGCCCGCGTTCAGCTTTATCTCGACAGCGATCCGCTCAAAGCTATCGATGCTACGCTGACCGCTGCAAGTTTCCACGCGAAGCCCGATGGGGCGGGGGTGTTGAGCTATCGGGTTCGGGCTGCATTTACCCGCAATGGCGATGCTGATGCCGGGTCAAAAAATGGTGCAGGTCATCTTCCCCGTATCGGTCTTCGGGGCACCGCCAAGGTGTTTGGCGATGATGTCAGCCTTGGATACTATCTGTTTCGCAAACCACTTGCCGCGGTCCGTCAATGGACGGGTTACTAAAGGCCCAGGGCGGTGACGCGCCGGATAGCAAGGGCGGTGACGCGCCGGATAACGAAGAGGCGCTGCCGCTGCCCGTCTTGCGGGAGGATCTGGAAATCGTTCCCACGGCGCCGCAGGCCAATGGCGCGCCGGCGTGGGTGATTTTCGACCCCGTTGCGGGCCGTTACTTTGAGATCGGGCGCGAACTCCTCGACATGCTCCTGCTCTGGCGTGTGGGCACGCTGGAGGCGCTGATCAAAGCGGTGCGGTCAGAATATGGGCGCGGGATCACCCAGGAAGATGTCGAAGCGGCGATCCATTTTTTTATATCCAACGCGCTGGTGCGCGATATCCCCGGCAATGACTACCGCATGATGGCGGAAAAAGAGGCGACGGCGAAGAAATCCGTGTGGTCGAATGCCATGCATTCCTACCTCTTCTTCCGCATCCCGCTGTTTCGACCCGACCGGTTTTTGCGCGCAACATACCCGTTCGTGAAACCACTGTTTTCGCGGGCTGCAGTGCTGGTCTTTTTGCTGATGGGGATCATCGGGCTCTACTTTGTCTCGCGGCAATGGGAGCATTTTTCGACCACCTTCCAGTTCATGCTGAGTTGGCAAGGGGCGATCCTCTACGGTGTCAGCCTGGTGGTGGTGAAATCGATCCACGAGTTGGGCCACGCCTATATGTCGGTGCGCTACGGGCTGCGCGTGCCGACGATTGGCATCGCGTTTATGGTGTTGATGCCGGTTCTCTACACCGACACCAGCGGGGCGTGGCGGCTGCAATCGCGACGCAAGCGTCTGATGATCGATGGCGCGGGGATTTTCACGGAGCTTGCCCTGGCTGCTGTTGCGACGCTGATCTGGGTGTTTTTGCCCGATGGCGGTGTGCGGCTTTGCTTTTTTGCCATTGCGACCACGTCCTGGATCACCTCGCTGGCGGTGAACCTGAACCCGCTGATGCGGTTTGATGGATACTATATTCTGGCCGACTCCCTTGGCTTTCAGAACCTTCAAAACCGTGGCTTTGATATGGCCAAATGGCGGTTGCGGGAACTTCTTTTTGGCCTCGGGGAGCCGGCTCCGGAACAACTGACACCGCGCCTGCGGCGGCTGATTATTGTCCACGCTTGGGCGACGTGGATCTACCGGTTCTTTCTGTTTCTGGGCATCGCCCTTCTTGTCTACGCCTTCTTCATCAAGATCGTGGGCATCCTGTTGTTCATCATCGAAATCATCTGGTTCATCGCCCGTCCGGTCTGGAAAGAAATGCGCCACTGGTGGGACATTCGGAGCAAGATCATGTCTGCAAAACGCATATTGGTGACCACCGCTGTCGTGGCGGCCTTGACGGCGGTGGCCGTTGTGCCCTGGTCGACCCGTGTTTCCATCCCCGGCCTCATGACGGCGGAGCAGCAGCAAGCTCTGTTTGCGCCTTTTGCAGCGCGGGTGAAAACGATTGCGTTAAAGGATGGTCAGCGGGTGGAGAAAGGTGATGTGCTTCTTCGTCTCGATGCGCCCAAACTCGACCAAGATGTCGCCATGGCACAGGAGCGGGCGCGGCTGCTGGAAAGCCGTATTGATCGTACCGGGTCGGACGTCGTCGACCGCGCTTCGCTTATCGTTCTTGAAAACGAACTGAATGAGGTGCGTGAACAGCTGGACGGTCTGCGTCGGGTGCAGCGCCAATTGGTGGTGCGCGCGCCGCTGACGGGCGTTGTCACCGACATTGATCCCGAACTCCATGCAGGCCTTTGGGTAAATCCAAAAACCCCTTTGGCAATTGTGCAGGCTGCCGATGGGGTGATGATCAAGGGCTATGTGTCGGAAGGGGAGGTGTTTCGCTTCTCGAAAGGCGCAACCGCTCGCTTTGTGCCTGACAATCCAGACCTGCCCATTATAGACGCCATCGTGCGCTCGGTGTCTCAGGCAGCGTCTGACCGATTGGACGAGCCTTATCTGGCGCTCAAATACGGTGGCAGCGTTGCCACCGAAGAAGCCGCAGCCTCCGCGCAGAAGAACGAATTGCGGCCCACAAAGGCTGCCTTTGCCGTTTACCTCGACCCGGCTGCAGGTCACGCCATGCCGGGCATGGCGTTGCGGGGGGTTACGTTGATCGAAGGTCGGGCCGAGAGTTTTTACACGCGCATCAAACGACAGGTGCTTAAGATCCTGGTGCGTGAGGTGGGGGTCTAAGCGACCGCCCTTCTGTGGTGTTTGTCTATCGTTTTCGTTTTTGCGGAGCACAGCGTTCGCGAGTGGTTCGGTTGGTGCAAACGCCCGTGAACTGCATCGCGTCTAGCAATCGTGGCGTGGCACCCTATACTTGGTAGAGACCAGAACACGCACTCGGCAGCGCGCCCAGCGGGAGAGATGATCATGGCCAATATGGCGAAGTTTGACGCGGAAATTCAGCGGACCAAAAGCACCATCGAGGAGATGCGCTCCAAGATGAAACAATCCGGCGTGGTGCTGGAGAAATTTGCCAAGGCAGAGACCATTGGCGATGCAGACTTCGACATTGAGAACGCCCGCATCGACGATGTTCTGCGCCAGCAAAAGCTGATGGAAGGCAACATCGCTGATCTGATTATTGGACTGGAAGACGCGACAAACGTTTTTGGCCAAGAATTTGAAAGCATGAAAAGCTTCACCACGTGGGAAAGCATCGTTGGAATCTTTTCCAAACAGCGCGCTGCGCGGATGCGGTCTGACCGGGTGCGCAACATGTCATTGGCTGGAAACCTACAGGAGCTTTTGACGAAATCCGACACCATCACCGGTATTTTGAAAGAGCAGGCGGCGGTGTTGGACGAGCGCTACGATACGTCTGAAAACAGCTTGAAAACTGTGATTGAGCGGCGCAAAGGAACGATTGAGCAGCTGGAACAAACCCAAGCGCGGATCGAAGAATTGAACCCGATGCTGCTTGATCTGGAAAACCAGATCAGCGTTGCCACCGACCAGACCAAACGGGCGGAGCTGGAGGGTCAGCGGTCCGACTTGGCGACGGAGTATAACGCCGCCCAGGCCAAAGAGCAGGAACTGCTCGCCGAAAGTCAGACGCTGGAGCGCTACACCTCGATGTTCCAGACCTTTGTTGATTCTTTGAACAATCAGAAGGCGGCGCAGGCGACACTGATCAACAAGCTGACCATCGATACCGAACAGCGGATCGTGCTCTACAAGGCGCTGGAAGATTCGTTGAAAACCGCCGCCCAGCAGGAGGTTGCCCACCGGATCAATACCTTGGGCAGCAAGGTGGACACAGCTGCGGAAACCACCATGGCGGGCATCGGCGCGGCGGCGCAGAGCCATATCGGTGATCTGCTGGAAATGCACGAGAGCAACATGGTGTCCACTAAGGATATTCAACGGCGCAAGCAGTTGGCCGACGATGCGTTTGCCCGGCGGTTCCAGGTGGTGCTCGATAAGCACAATAAGGCGGACTATGTTGCCTCGACTTAAGATGGGTTTGCCAGCTGCGTTTGATCATCCGCGTGGCTGCGACAGGCGGTTGCGCACATGAACGCAAAAACAGCGCAGCGCAGCGGGGCCGGCGCCGGCAACAGTGCGATTGAGAAGTATTTCGAAAGCACGGAAGCTGCGCTCGACGGGCTCGACGCATACCTGCGCGACGAGGACTCGCCGCTCTACCAGCATGAATTGGTGGGGGCGATCCTGTCGCTTTACATCGAGATGCTGCGGCAGTCCTTTCGGGCTTGGAAAAACCATGCCGCGTTTTCTGATAAGTTTCGCATCGGGCGGGCGGAGTCGGGCTATCCGGTTTTCCAGCACGTTCTTGATCTCGCCAAAGATGCAACGGTGGCAGAGTCGCGCCTGAAAGAAATGCCGTCCGCTGATGATCTTCGTGAGGAGATGATCGACTTCATCTTGAAGAAGAAGAAGTTTCCCGCTCCCATGCAGCAAGCCATGGCTGAGCGGCTCTATCTTGAGGACTTGCAGGATGAGACGGTGTTTAGGCCGTTTGTCTTGCCAACGACGGTCAAGGTTTCGGTCAATCCAAAATCCGGTCGGCCCTATTATATCGTCCACTGGGGGAGCTATGACGGCTCGGCTCATCTGCCGCTGTGTTATATTGCGGTGATCGAAGATTCCTCCGACAAAATGATCGCGCAACTTGTGGGGCGTAACGGCAAGCTGCACGACCAGCTCGATATTCCGCTGCCCATCGAGGGCCTTCTTAACCCGGAGTTGGCCCATCAGTTCGATGATTTTTGCGAGAAGAACTCGTCCTACAGCCTCACACTCGCGACGATTGCCTCCAACATGGATCAAGACTTCCCGACACTACACCCTACCCAGTTGCGACGGGTGGTGATGGGGCCGTTTTACTCCAGCGGTGTGACGCAGCACGGCAGCGTGGTCACGCGCATCCTGGATAAGGTGAGCAAGGCCGACAATGCCTGGATGCTGACATGGACGCTGCAGGAGTTGTTTGCGATTTCCGAAACGCCAGCCAAATGGGGGCTCTGGGGGTCCACGCCCGCCAAGCAAACATACCACATTGATACCGATGATCTTGATGCCACCCGCATGGGGGTGAGTGCCTATGAAAAACACGCCCTCATTCCCCACGAGGCCTACCAAGCGGTTTATGCCAGCGGCGAACGCGATGCGGTGTTTGAAGGCTACCGCACCCACGTTGTTAGCAGCGGCCGCGTGCTGCGGGATTTTTGATCCGTGTAAATTGTGGGTGTTTTACTTGCCCTCGATTGGTTTCTAAACTGACATGGCCGCCCAATATGCCGAATTGGACCGATAACGAATTACGGGAGTTGAGCCGCATGACCGAATTTGAACGCGCTCGGCGCGACAAACATTTGGCCGAAATCGATGCAATTAACGAAAGACTGACCCGCGACCTGGCCAGCGAAAAATGGTGG
>JBCBCT010000015.1:0-36973 GCA_038530365.1 Pseudomonadota bacterium
GGTTGTCGACAACTCGCTATCGGGCGAACGCGTGGCTCGTGAACTGGATGCCATCGCTGAACGACGTGGCTATCCTTGTATGGTGGTCAGCGACAACGGGACAGAGCTCACTTCGAATGCCATGCTCGCCTGGCAACAGGATCGTAATGTCGAGTGGCACTACATTGCACCCGGCAAGCCGATGCAAAACGGCTTCGTGGAGAGCTTCAACGGCAGGCTGCGTGACGAGTGCCTCAATGAGCATCTGTTCCGCAGCTACCGTCATGCACGCGATATCATCGAGGAATGGCGCATCGACTACAATCTGCACCGCCCCCACACGAGCCTCGACGGGCTCACACCGAACGAGTTTGCAACCCGGTCCCAAATGGACCACAACATGAACAGGGCTAGCCTATGAATGGGAACATTCAGGGGAGCAGGTCAATGCGCTATGGTGACTTTGTTTTTTCGTGGCGTTTGATGATGTTCGCTCGGTTGCCGCAACGGCTGCACCGGCGAGCACCAAAGGTGTGGCAATGAGAAATGCTGTGGTGGGTATGAGGCCAAAAACCAGCAGATCGGCCAGCACCGGCCAGATAAGTGCCACATACTCAAACGGTGCCAGTTGCGACGCTTCCGCGTAGCGGAATGACAGGGTCATTGCGATATGGGCAAAGCCTCCCAGCAGACCGGCCAGGACCAGCAACACGAGGGCTTGGACGTTGGGGAACTCCCAACCCCAGGGAATTGTGATGAGCCCTCCGATCATGGCAGCCACCACAAAATAAAGCGCAATCGCACCGGGGCTTTCCGTTCGGTTCAAACTGCGCACCATAATGAGGGCGATAGCCGTCAACACCGCAGTCAAAAGGCCAAGGGCAATTCCCAAAACGCGGGCTCCGTCGAGCAGGCCACCACCGAGTTCAGGGCCGACAAGGGCCACCACGCCAGTGAGACCCAAACCGAGCCCCATCACACGCCACCGCGTCAGCCGCTCTGCGAGAAGCAGGACTGCCGCCAATGCAGTGATGATGGGCGTGAGTTGAGCCAACAATACGGCTTCTGACAAAGGCAGCAGCGCTACGCAGGCAAAAGACGTAAACATCGCCGCCGCGCCAAACGTTGATCGAACCAAGTGTCCGAGCGGTCGTTTGGTTTTCAAACCCGCGGGAAATTCCTTGCGCAGCCACAAAAAAACGATCAGCGGAACGAGTGCAAAAAACGAACGAAAAAATACCGTTTGTCCCAACGGAACCGTATCGCTCACGGCCTTGATGCAAATCACCATTCCGGTGAATAAAACGCCGGATACAATGCGAAGCGCAATGCCGAGGCGGGGGTTATCGGTGTCGGTCACGCGCTTTGCTGGCTTTCTTGGGCACTGTCTTGCAGCGCATCGCGCAGGGCGTCGCCGCTCAAGTTAATGGCAAGCACGCAGAGCGCAACGGCAAGCCCTGGCCAAATCATTTGCAGCGGGGTGGAGCGCATGTGCACGCGGGCATCCAGCAACATTGTCCCCCATTCTGGAAATGGTGGCTGGATGCCAAAGCCCAAAAATCCCAACGCGGAAATGCCAAGGATGGCGCGGGCAAACATCCCGGTCCACACCACGGTGAGGGATGGAATGAGCGATGGGAGAAAGTGCCACCGCGCCATTGCAAAAGGAGACACCCCCGCCAAACGCGCTTGCACCACATAGCCCCGCGTTTGCAGCGAAAGGCCGACGCCGCGGGCAACGCGCGCATATCGCATCCAGCCCGTGATGCTGAGGGCAAAGATAAGGCTGGTCATCCCCGCGCCCAGAAGTCCGGCGATGACGACGGCGGCGACGAGCTCGGGAAACGCTAAAAACGTGTCGGTCACACGCATCATGATCCAGTCGGCGAAGCGGCCCCCCAGGGCAGCCACGAGCCCGACACACGTGCCCACGGCAAGGCCGATAGCCGACACCAGAAAAGCCAGGCCTAGGGACCAGCGCGCGCCGTGCAAAAGCCGGGAGAAGATGTCTCGACCGAATGCATCCGTCCCTAAGAGCCAAGGCCCACCGGGCGGCTTCAAACGGTTGGGAATGTCGATGGCTGTAGGGTCATAGGGTGCGAGCAGGGGGCCAAAAAGCGCCAGCGCTGCCAGAACAGCCACCAAGAATACAACGCTGCGCATGGCTACGCTTTCCCCCCGCTGCCCACGCGGGGGTCCAGCACGCGATAAAGGAGATCGACCAGCATATTGACGGTGACAAACACAAGGGCTGTGAACATGACAATGGCTTGAATCATTGGAAAATCTCGCGCCATGATGGCACCAACCAGCTGGCTGCCAATGCCCGGGCGGCCGAAGATGACTTCGACGACAACAAGACCTTCCAGCAAGAACGCTAATTCTAATCCAAACACGGTGATGACAGGGATCGCGGCATGACGGGCAATGTGGTCCCGTCCAATGGCACGGCGGTTCACGCCCCGCCGTTGGAAGGCTGGCAGAAAGGCCTGTTGGCGCGCTTCCAAAATGCCGGAGCGCACAATTCGTGTGAGCGAAGCCGCAACACCCAGAGCAAGGGTCAACGCCGGCAATATCGCGTGGGCCGGCGTGCGGGCCCCCATGGCGGGCAGCCATGCGAGGTTCACCGCAAACAGCAAAATGAGCAGCAGGCCCAGCCAGAACGCGGGGATCGCAACGCCAACAGATGCCAGCCCCACCGCAAAACGGTCCAGCCATCCGCCCGGAGACTGCGTGGCCAGCCGTGCCAGCGGGATGGATATGGCTGTCCCTATCGCGAGCGCAAGGAATGCCAGCGGCACAGTGTAGGAAAGGGCAGAGCCTAGCTCCGTCCAGATGGGACGTCCGGTGATGACAGAGTTTCCGAGGTCCCCCGCGAGGATTGGACCCAGCCAGGCTCGAAACGCCGGCCAGAACCCGCGATCCAATGCGGCTTCTGTGCGGATCTGTTCGATGATGTCGTTGGACACCAAGGCATCATAACGCGCCATGGCGATGGCGAGTGCTGGGTCGCCGGGGGCGTTCCACAACAGGGCAAACGTGGCCAGCGCTGCGCAAAACAACACCACAAGGGCGCGAAAGATAAGAGCAAGGGCGGTGACCATCACGGCGCGCGCTCCAAAGCGCCCAAAGCAAGGGCTGCATCGCGAAGCTGGACGCCGTATTCGGTTTGGGGCGCTGCCACGAACGCGCGTGCGGGGCCGACTTCCTCAAGCCGTCCGTTTCGCAGCACAATGATCTCGTCCCCGTAGGCAGCGGCGTAGCCCAGATCGTGGGTGACGATGAGCGCAGCAAACCCGCCCTCCGCTTGCAGGTGGGCGATCAGCCGTGCTGTGTGTTTTTGAGTGACAGCATCGAGCGCTGACAGAGGTTCATCAAAAAGCACGAACTCAGGCGATGTCAGCAAAGCGCGCAAAATACCGATCCGTTGTGCCTGCCCAATAGACACTTGATGGGGCAGTCGGTCCAAGAGGTCCAACGGCAATTCCAAGCCACGGCAAAGACGCTCCAGATATGGATGGTCCAAGGCTTTGCGCTGCGCAATCACGGGCTCCATCACAGAGTGCCACAGCGATAGTGCCGGATTAAACGCCGAGCGCGGCTCTTGCATCACAAGGGTTGGCCGCGCCTTTCGGACAGCTTCACCGTTCCAGGTAATTTTGCCCTGTGAGGGTTTGATGAGGCCCAAAATGGTGGCGATGAGCGTTGATTTTCCTGCCCCGCTCTCCCCGACAACGGCCAGCGTTTGTCCTGCCGGTAGGGTGAAGGAAATGTCCTGCAGGGCAACCACTTTACCGCGATACACGGTCATGCCTTCGACATTCAGCACGGTAGTTCAAGCCAACTTCGGTGGGTTGCAAGCGCGCGGCCTGCGGCTGTGGTTGCGCTTTCTAGCAAGGTTTTTGTTGCCGCATCTTCAACGATGGACCCGTCATTCATCACCAAGAGACGCTCTACATATTGAGCCGCCAGGCCCATGTCGTGGGTGATCAGGACGACGGCGGTGTTGCGGGTGGCTAAATAAGTGGTCAGCAATTCCATGGTATTTGCCGCCACCACCGGATCGAGGGCAGATGTGGGTTCATCCATCACAAGCAAATCCGGGGTTCCCATAAGGGCAAGGGCGATGACAAAGCGCTGTTGCATGCCCCGGCTCCATCCCCAGGGACGTTTGTCGATATCCTTTATGTTGAGGCCCAGGGAGGCAAACAGGGTGTCTCGGCGGCCTACGTCCACGGGGTGATCTAAGGCTTCGTTCGCCTCATCCCAATGGAAGGCCATGGTGCGCAGGGGGTCTAATGCCTCATCAGGGCTCTGAGGCACGTGGGCGACGGGGCGGCCTTCTGCTCTCAGCGCGTCAATCAGCGCGTGGCCAAGGGTCGATTTTCCTGAGCCGGACCGTCCGACAAGACCGACCCGTTCTCCAGAGGCAATGGTGAGTGAGGTGGGATGCAAGATAACCCGGCCTGAGCGCTGTGCGCTCAGGCCGGAAACGGTGAGTGTCATTATTCAAACGTGGTTTCGTAGGTGATCCAATAGGTCTCGCTTGGATGCACCGCGTAACCTTTCAAACCGGCCTTTGCGACATTGGTTTGTGACACATGGAAAACCGGGATCAGGGCTGCATCATTGATGATGATTTCCTGCACGCGGTTGTAGATTTCCTTGCGTTTGGCCCCATCGAATGTGGTGCGACCGTCGGCCAGCAATTGGTCCAGTTCCGGATTCGTGTAGCGCCCGGCGTTTGAGCCACCGTCGGATTTGACTAACAGTTCCAGAATTGAACCGGGATCGCCCTGGGGCAGGGTTACCCAGGCTTGCAGAAAGAGGTCGGCCTCTCCCGCTGCCAAGGCGTCGTTGCTGGCCCCGTATTCGCCAAGCCGAACGTTTGATTTGATACCAATGGCTTGCAAAAACGCCTGGGTCAGTTCCGCAGTGGGCGAGAGGGCAGCGCGTCCAGAATAGGTCACGATGTCGATCTCAAGGGGTTTGCCGTCCAGCATCCAGCTTCCGCCTGTTTTCACAGCGCCGGCTTCTTTCAGCAAGGCTTCCGCTTTCGCCGCATCGTGCACAGCTGGAATGTCTGCAGCCCAGCTTTTGCCAGCTGGATAGATCGTGCCGGCGGGGACGCCGCCCACGCCGGACAACACCGCGTCGACAACAGCTTGACGATTGATCGCCAGCGAGACCGCGCGACGGATCAGGGGGTTCGCCATCGGGCCTGATTTTGTGTTGACCGAATAGAAGTATAGGCGGGCCGTGGGAGCCGAAAAGCCCAAAGCGCCGGTCTCTTGGATGCGTTTGAAATCGGGCTCAGGATAGTTGATCACCAAATCGACTTCACCGGCTTCAAATGCCAGGGCGGCAGCGGCCGGGTCCGGCGAAACCACGATGCGCACTTCATTCAAACCGGGGGCGCCGAGACGGTAGCTCTTGTTGGCTTCGGCGCGGTAAAGCTGCCCGGGCACTGCTTCCTTGAAGACATAGGGGCCAGTGGCGTTGATTGGAAAGGCATCGGACGTTGGTCCGAGCACCGCGATGGCCGGGGCGGACAGGGTCCAGGGGAATGCTGCGTTGGGGCTGTTCGTTTCAAAGTCAATCGTGAGAGCGTCCTTGGCGGTCATGCCCTTTAGATCCAGCAGCTTTGCCACCCGTTTGTTGTAGCCGGGGTCGCCCTCCTTGGAGATGGCAGCGATGCCATCAACCACGGCTTGCGCGGTCACCGGTGTGCCGTCGTGGAACGTGATGCCCTCACGCAGAACCACGCGCCAAACGGTCGGTCCGACTTGCTCGACGCTTTTGGCAACGCGTGGGTACAGGTTCAGATCGTAGTCGATCCCCATCAGTGTTTCGGTGACGCCGGCCTGGTTCGACATCCAGCCGTTATAACCGGCCCGCGGGTCTGGAACTTCCGCTTTGGGGCCAAACGTGACCGCAATCGAAAGGCTCTTTTGTTGTGCTATCGCTGGGTAAGCGAATGCTGCGACCAGCAGCATTGCGACCGCCAGTTTCTTCAAAATCCACATGATTGATGTCCCTCTGATTTGGATTTTTTGGTTTGTTGGTGGTTCTGGAACCGTCAGGCCGCGCCTTCGGGGTCTGAGATGGGATCAAGAACCAGAAGAAGTCGGGTTTTTGTCGCCCCGTCCATGGGAGGGGAACGGTGCAAAAAGCCGGAAGCCGGCGCCTCTGGCCACAGCGTTCCGCGCATGATCAGCGGGGCGCCGGTTGGCACGCGGAGTATGCGTTCAGGTGTCGACCCGTCACTTGAAAAGCCGTACTCCGTGCCCGCGCCCCGATAGGTGCACACTAGGCGTGCGGTCAGGCTATCGACATGGAACTTTGGGCAGCCGTCGTCGGCCACCACGTCCAACCGCAGCCGCACATAAGGCGCGTCCAAGGCGTCGGCAAAGGCCGTTGTGAGGCTCGCGACATCGTTGATGAGGAAGTCGCGCTGCGCGTTCCGGGGAAGGTTTGCGATGCTGCACAGTTCGTTGATTGCGTCTGACGTATCACGGGGGCGCAAAATCACGCGGCCCTGGGGCAATTGCGCTGCGGGCAGACCGTCAATCCAGCTCTGAAAGCCGGGTGCTGGCGTACGGTTCCAAACTGCGGCTGCGCAATCGGTTTCCCAAATCGCGTCAAAAATTTCAGGCCCGTCGCACTGGCGAATCGGGCTTTGCGCCAGTTGGGGTTTGGCTGCGGATCGCTCGCTGTGGAGCTGGGTCATGCGGCCTGCTCCACCCGCCGCCATTGCGGGAAGGGATCGGCGTAGTCTTTCAGGTCCTCCACTTTGGAGGCTTCAAGAACCGGGACCAGGCAGGCGTCTAAACGGCTTTTCAGATCGGCCCAGTCGATTCCTGCGCCGATAAACACCAATTCCTGGCGACGGTCGCCCCACGGTTCCACCCAATTGCTTTTGAGATAGGCGCGGACGTTATCATCATCGGGCCAGTTGGACGGCGGGACCGACGCCCACCATTGGCCCAGTGGCGAAACCGAGGACAGTGCTCCGGCGAGGGAAAATTCAGCAACCCATTCAGGCCGCGTGGCCATCCAGAAATGACCCTTGGCGCGGATGACGCCGGGCATTTCACCGTCCAAAAGCTGCTTGATCTTCTCCGGGACGAACGGTTGACGCGCCCGGTAGACATAAGAGGCAACGCCGTATTCTTCAGTTTCGGGCACATGGTCCGCAAAACCGTAGAGTTCTTTTGCCCACATGGGGTGTTCGTGGGCTTTCTGGAAATCGAACATCTTGGTGTCCAAGATTTTGTCGGCGTCCACCTGGGAGTGATTGGTCTCGATGATCTCCGCGTCAGCGTTCAGGCTGCGGATGATTTTACGGGCTGCGTCCACGCGCTGCGGCCCCGCATCGTCCACTTTGTTGAGGATCACGACATCGGCAAACTCGATTTGATCGGTCAGCAGATGAACCAGAGTACGCTCATCCTCATCGCCCAAGGATTCGCCCCGGTCCTTCAGGAAGTCGTGGGAAGAATAATCCTGGAGCAGGTTCACGGCGTCCACCACCGTGACCATGGTGTCGAGCCGGGAGACGTCTGCCAGACTCACCCCGTTTTCATCGCGGAAGTCGAAAGTGGCGGCGACCGGGAGAGGCTCGGAAATTCCGGTGGATTCGATGAGCAAGTAATCAAAGCGGTCTTCGGAGGCCAATCGCCGCACTTCATCCAACAGATCGTCCCGCAGGGTGCAGCAGATGCAGCCGTTCGACATCTCCACCAGGGTCTCGTCGGTGCGGCTCAGTTCCGTGTCTGCGCGCACCAGGTCGGCATCAATGTTGACCTCTGACATGTCGTTGACGATGACGGCCACCCGCCGCCCATCCCGGTTGTTCAGAACACGGTTGAGCAGCGTGGTTTTTCCGGCTCCCAAAAAGCCGGAGAGGACGGTCACGGGAAGGCGGGTCTCGGACATGGCAGCGGCTCCTTACTGGGATCTTTGACTTGCCTATGGGAGATGAAAACGCAGCGCAAGCGTTTTGTAATAACATTACACTTTTGATGGTAGATGACGCCCCAAAGGCCGCGTTGAGGGCGAGGGGCTGGCTTAAAAAAAATGAGTGGCGCGCCATGCGACGCCGGGTGTTTCTAGACGAAGAGCGCGACCGGTTATGCCGCTTGGGCATGGGTGTTCTTCCCATCGATATAGGCGGCAAGGTGCGCTTTTTCCTCTGCCGTGAAGCGAATGCCGAGTTTGGAGCGCCGCCATAAAAAGTCATCTGCTGTTGCCACCCATTCATGGTCCATGGCCCAGTCGACTTCATGGGCGGTGACACCGTGGCCGAAGTTTTCCCCCAGGGACGCAAGGTCTGTGGCGCCATCGAATATGGGGGCGGCCTGGGTTCCGTATTGGCGGATCAGCCGACGGATGGTGAACCCATCGAAGAAAGGCAGCTTCTCCGCTAAAGCTGCTTGCAGGTCCGCGATCCCGTCCACGGCGACATCGCCGCCCCACAGTGTTTCACCGGCGGTCCAGGGCGGCGGCGAACGGTCGAGGGTTTCGTTGATCTTGGCGAGGGCGCTTTCGGCAAGCCGTCGGTATGTGGTGATTTTCCCACCAAAGATGTTCAGCACCGGCGCACCGGCGGAGGTGTTGACCTTCATAACGTAGTCGCGCGTCGCAGCGGTCGCAGACCGGGCTCCGTCGTCATACAGTGGACGGACGCCGGAATAGGTCCACACGATGTCATCGCGGCTGAGTTGTTGTTCAAAATAGGCGTTGACGAAGGCCAGCATGTAATCCGCCTCTTCGTCGGTGCAGAGGGGCTTTTCGCTGATGGCGTCGTGCTCGGCATCAGTGGTGCCGATGAGGGTGAAGTCTTCTTCATAGGGAATGGCGAACATGATGCGCCCGTCGGTTCCCTGGAAGAAATAGCATTTGTCGTGGTCGAACAGCTTCTTGGTGACGATGTGGCTGCCGCGGACCAGCCGCACGCCTTCGGTGGTGTTGAGGCGCGCCACGTTTTGGATGATGTCCTCCACCCAGGGGCCGCCCGCATTCACGATCATGCGGGCGCGGTGGTTGGTGATGGTGCCGTCGGCGGCTTCGGTTGTGACGGTCCACAAACCGCGTTCCTGAATGGCGGCGGTGACTTTGGTGCGGGCCATGATCTTTGCGCCACGGGCCTGCGCGTCTTTGATGTTGAGCAGTGTGAGGCGGGAATCCTCCACCCAGCAATCGGAGTATTCGTAGGCGCGGTGGTAGTGCGCTTTAAGGGCCTTGCCCTCCGGTTCGCGCCGAAGGTCGAGGCTGGCGGTGCCGGGCAGAATTTTTCGCCCGCCCAGATTGTCGTAGAGGAACAGACCGAGGCGGATCAGCCAGGCGGGGCGGCGGCCCTTCATCCAAGGCATAACCCAAGACAACAGCCGCGATGTGGGCGTATCGCTTTCAAACCGCATTTCGGGGTAAATCGGCAGCACAAAGCGCATAGGCCAAGCGATGTGGGGCATGGCTTTCAAAAGCACTTCGCGTTCCACCAGCGCTTCCCGCACAAGACGAAATTCAAAAAACTCGAGATAGCGCAGGCCGCCATGGAACAGTTTGGTGGAGGAGGATGATGTTGCGGAGGCGAAATCATTCATTTCCGCCAGGGCTACGCTGTAGCCACGCCCGACGGCATCGCGGGCAATGCCCGCGCCGTTAATGCCGCCGCCGATGACAAACAGATCAAACGTTTTTTGGGCGCTCTTGTTTGGCGTGCTCATCGTGATGGTGTCCAGATGGTGGTGTGCTGCCGAATCTAGACGCGGCTAACCCATGGTGGGAATGGAAAATTCCGCTCCGTCCTTAATGCCCGACGGCCAGCGGGAGGTGATGGTTTTGGTGCGCGTGTAAAAGCGGAACGCATCGGGCCCGTGCTGGTTCAAATCGCCAAAGCCGGAGCGTTTCCAACCCCCAAATGTGTAATAGGCCAACGGCACGGGAATGGGTACATTGACCCCCACCATGCCGATATTGATCCGGCTTGAGAAATCCCGAGCCGCGTCGCCGTCGCGGGTGAAGATCGCGACGCCGTTTCCGTATTCATGGCTCATGGCAAGGTCGAGGCCTTCCTCATAGTCCTTCGCGCGGACGACGGAGAGAACGGGGCCAAAAATCTCTTCTTTGTAGATCGACATGTCTTTGGTGACGCGGTCGAAGAGGCAGGCGCCCATGAAGAAGCCGTCTTCATAGCCCTGCATGGAAAAGCCCCGGCCATCCACCACCAGGTCCGCGCCCTCTGATACGCCAGCGTCGACATAGCCTGTGACGCGGGTGTGGGCTTCCTTGGTGACGAGGGGCCCGAAATCCACATCGTCTCCAGCGGTATAGGGGCCGATCTTCAGAGCTTCGACCCGAGGGGCCAGTTTTTCCACCAAACGATCGGCGGTGTCTTCGCCCACGGGGACCGCGACGGAAACCGCCATGCAGCGTTCCCCCGCCGCGCCGTAGCCTGCGCCAATCAGAGCATCAACGGCTTGATCCATGTCCGCATCGGGCATGATGATCATGTGGTTTTTTGCGCCGCCAAAACACTGGACCCGTTTTCCATTGGCGCAGCCCCGGCTGTAGACATATTCGGCGATGGGGGTGGAGCCGACAAAACCGACGGCCATGATGTCTTCGTGGTCGAGAATGCCGTCCACCGCATCTTTGTCGCCATGGACGACGTTTAAGATGCCATCAGGAAGCCCCGCTTCGCTCATGAGCTCTGCGAGCATCACGGGCACGGATGGATCGCGTTCCGATGGTTTGAGAATAAATGCGTTTCCACAGACGACTGCGGGGCAGAACTTCCACATGGGGATCATGGCTGGGAAGTTGAACGGGGTGATCCCAGCTGCCACGCCCAGGGGCTGGCGAATGCTGTGCATGTCGATGCCGGGGCCTGCCCCCTCCGAAAATTCACCTTTGAGCAGATGGGGCGCACCGATGCAAAATTCGGCGACTTCGAGACCGCGAATGACATCGCCCTTGGCGTCGGGAATGGTCTTGCCGTGCTCGCGGGACAACGCTTCGGCGAGTTTATCCATGTCGCGGTGCAGTAGATCGACGAATTTCATCATCACGCGGGCGCGGCGCTGGGGGTTTTGCGCGGCCCAGGCCGGCTGTGCGGCTTTGGCGTTGGCGACGGCGGCGTTCAACTCATCAGCCGACGCCAGGGGCACCTTGGCCTGCACCTCGCCCGTGGCGGGGTTGTAGACATCGGCAAAGCGCCCCGATGTGCCTGCAACGTGCTTTCCGCCGATATAGTGGTGAATTTCGTCCATAGTTTCCTCCGCCACGGCGCGCCGTGGCCCTCATCGCTGCTTAATTCGCCGGCACATTAAACCACTGGCTCTGAAATGCCTATCTGGGCAGAGACGCATCGGCAGCATTTTCGATGCGCTGCGCTAATCAACGACCATCACCCCGTGTGCAACAGGATTTGTTTCCAGATCGCGCATTCGTCAATCAGGGTGTACTCCCGGTGGATGCCACTTCGACCGTATTCGATGTGGCTGATCCCTAAAATTGTCAGCGGTGCGCCGGTGGGCGGACCGAACAGCCCCCAGCCATCGTGACGGCCGGTCAGGTGCCAGCGCACTGCGGCGCGGGTGGGGCGACCGGCCTCTTCCATTCCAATGGTGTGGTCGATGGAGAGGACTGCGTTTGGCACGGTTTGAAAGAGGGGAAGCCAGAAGTTTTCCGCGCCTTTTGGGCCGACACGGGTTTGGTGGCCAGGATGGTGGAGTTCAGCCGCCTCTTCATAGCTGGTTGTCAGGGTTTGAAAGCCACCGTTTTTGAGCGCCTCAAGCATCTGCGCAAAGCGCGTGCCGGCCCAATGGGTGTTGCCGCGTTCCAGGTAGCGCCCCGCGCGGTCGGTCTTTTCGCTATAGGGCTTGATGCAGGCGTCCGCACCGCCCTCGCGTTCGATCTGTTGTGCGGCGAAAGCCTTTGGATCAAGCCCCAACTGCCGCACAATCGCGCCTTGGTCCCGCACCAGCCATTCATCGTAAATCTGTTCATCCTCGACGGCGCAATCGGCGAGGATGCGGTAGGTGAGCGTGCGACCGGAAGGCGCGCCATAGGCTCCAGGGTGGGTGTGGGTGGCTTGGCACATGAGGCGGTGGGAGGAAAACAGCGTTCCAGCGTCGGCGCGCCCACACCAGATCACATCCTCACCGGGCAGCGTTCGATCCGGCCATTCGGCCAGGGTTGAAAGCGTGGCTGCGATGACGTTTTGATTGCCGATCACCACGGAGGCCGGCGAACGCACGACAATGTCGGGGGCGTAGTAGTGGTGCAGGCGATGGATGTTGCGGTCTTCCCAAATGTCCCGGGTGCAGCCGAGAATGAAATCTGGAAGCGAGGCAAAGCGCGGTTTGGCGTCATTTGGCATGGGACGTGGCTCGAAAACGACTTCAACGCTGCCGTTGCGGTGCAGCCAGGCCGGCGGCCTCAACGCAGCGTCATTTTTGGGCGCTTATGCACCCAGCGCTCTCTACTTCCAAGGGGCGAGCGATGCGGTGGGGGCGGCCGCAGTTCTTCCTGCGCCTGTTTTTGGCTCGGCCATGGCGGCGCGGGTTTTTGATGGCGCGGCCGTTTTGCGAAAGGCTGTGATAATGGCTTGGGGCTTAACGATTTCCGGGGTCGCCATCAGACCCCGCAAAACACCTCTCAAGGCACTGGTTTTTGCGTTTAATGCCATCGCAAAAGGTACAGACAAGCTCAGCGTGAGGGCGATGGGCAGCAACCAGGCGGAAATAACGCCAAGCCAAAACAGCACCAAAAGTGTGATCCCCGCCGCCGTTTCCACCCCATGGAAGCGCACGAGCGAGAGCCAGCCAAAGCGCGTGCCGCTTCTGTTTTGGGGTGCCCAGCCGGTGTCCCGGCGCAACAGGGTGCGGCCCATGGCAATCACGTGCTGAACCATCATGATGGGGGCGATCAACACCGCCAAAACGATCTCACACGCTGCGGAGGCTGCAAATCGGACCGGCCCACCATGGCGCTTGAGTTGGGGCTCGGCGCGCCATGTTGCGATGAGGCCAAACACTTTGGGCAGTAAGAGCAGGCTCAACATAAAGCCTAGAACCACGCCACGGCTTACGGCGTCCATTTGCGGCCAGACGGGAAACAGCGGGTTGGTGTCGGTGAAGTACCGAAACACGGTTTCCTCTTCACTGCGCCCCAGCAGCGCCCAGACGATCAACAGCGCAAACCAACTGGCGGAGGCGATGTAGGCCATGGCGCCTTGGAGCATGTGCATGCGGGAGACGGGGTGCAGTCCCTTGATGCCCAGAAGACGGAGATGCTGGAGGTTGCCCTGGCACCAACGGCGGTCCCGCAGCACATAGTCCGTGATGGTCTGGGGCACCTCTTCGTAGCTGGCCTCGATGTCGGGATTGATCGTGACGTGCCAACCGGCCCGCCGCAGCAGGGCCGCTTCCACAAAGTCATGGCTTTTGATTGTGCCGGAAAGGGGCCCGCGCCCGGCGAGCTGGGGCAACCCGGCGCTGGCTGCAAAGGCTTTGCAGCGGATGATGGCGTTGTGGCCCCAATAGTTTCCGCTGTCCCCGCTCCACAGGTTGAGCCCGCGGGCGAGAAGCGGCCCGTAAATGTTGTTTGAAAACTGAAGTGCCCGGGCAAAGAGGGTTTCGGCCCCCATCAGCCGGGGCACCGTTTGGATGAGCGCGGTGCGCGGTTTAGAGGCCAGATCGTCGGCCAGTTCAATGATCGCTGCGCTTGCCATGAGGCTGTCGGCATCCAGCGTGATGAAGGCGTCCCAGGCACCGCCCCATTTGGCGATCCAGTTGCGGATGTTTCCTGTCTTGCGATCGGTGTTTTTGTTTCGACGGCGATAGAAGACCGGCAATTGCGCCTTCGCCCGCAGCCGACGCACGGCCTGGTTTTCCGCAAATGCCAGTGCATCATTGCGGGTATCGGACAGCACGAAGAAAGCAAATCGGTGGTGGCTTGTTTCGCGCTCCAAGGCGCGGACCATGGTTTCCACCCGTGCGGCCACGGCTTCGCAGTCTTCGTTGTAAATGGGCACAAGGAGCGCAACGTCCAGTGCATTGAGTGGGCTGGCGGGTGCAGGCTTTTTTGCCTTGCGGTGCAGGAGCAGGCCAACCGTTCCCATGGATACGGACAGCGCGACCCAAAAGGATGAAAACCCAACTAGCGCCATCATCACAACTTCGGCTGTGACGAAGCCGTGCTTTTCAAACCAGTCATAGAAGATCGCCATCAGGGCTGCGACGGTGAGAACCGCTGGCAGGATGACGAGGGCGCGGATGATGGCGGTTCTTTTGTTATTTGATGGTTGCCCGCTTGTGGTGTGTTGCGTGTGGGGCGGACCATGGGACACGTGGGCTCGCTGGAAGTCCTGCGTGGGCATGTCCAACGGGGCCGGGCTTGGCATCATGGCGCGTCCTGCGCGAACCATACCTCCGCGTTCCGCGTGAACTATGCCCACGCGTTCCGCGTGAACTATGGATGCGCGTTCCGCGTGGGGCGCTGTTCCTGGCCCTGTCGATGGCTGTTTGCTCATTTGGTCCACCGATAGAGCCACACTTCAGAGGCCGCTTTACCGTCCAGCAGCAATTGCGCGCGCAACTCCATTTCGCTGCGGTCCTTGGGCAAAAATGCAAACGTGAGCCGCAAGCCGCCGGTGGCGGGGTTGTGTTGCAGGATGCCGGGTTCCACTGTGCCCCTGTTGGCGCTGGTGTGCACGGTGAACTTTGCCAGATCGTTTGGCATCGTCTCAGGGCGCGTGAACTCGATGGCCGCCACGCGGCCATCCTTGAAGATGCGCTTGCCCATTTTTGTATTTGTGACCCGCGCCAAACCGTTATCCGCCACCGGATCGGACGACCAAAGCAAGCGGTAGTTGAAGTCGTGGCGCTGCCCCGCTGCAAGGGGCGTTTTGGGCCGCCAATAGGCGACGATGTTGTCGTAGATTTCCTTATCCGCCGGGATTTCTACCAGGGTGACAAAGCCTTCACCCCAGCCCTCACCCGGAACGACCCAGAGACCCGGGCGGCGGTGATAGTTGGCCTCCAGATCACCATAGGCCGCCAGTTCACGGGGGCGCTGCATGAGGCCAAATCCGCGGGGGTTTGTATCGACGAAGGATGATTTCTGAAGCGTCTTGGGATTTGCCAAGGGCCGCCACAGCCGCTCGCCGCGCCCGTTGTCGATCAAAAGCCCATCGGAATCGTGCACCGCGGGGCGGAAGTCGTCGAACCGGTTGCGATTGGTTTCATCAAACAAGAACATGCTTGTTTCAGCCGCAATGCCCGCATGGGTCAGATCCACCCGGGGGAAAAGCGAGGCCGACACGTCCATCTCGGTTTCATCACCAGGGGTGATTTTGAACGTATAAAGCCCGGCGACGCTGGGGGAATCCATCAAGGCGTGCACGGTGATCATCTTTGCGCCCGGGTCAGGCTTTTCGATCCAGAAGGTGCGAAAATCAGGAAACTCCTCGCCTTCCGGTTCCCCCGTGTTGAGGGCAAGTCCCCGCGCGGAGAGCCCATAGGCGTGACCTTTGCCAACCGCGCGAAAATAGCTTGCGCCTTGAAAGACGACGAATTCGTCCTTGCGTTCAGGATCATTGATGGTCGCGCGCAGGCGAAACCCCGCAAAGCCGAGCGTCTCATCGTTCGGCAGGTCGGGCACAACCGGCCCGCGCACGAACAAGGCCTTGTCAAACTGAACGGCCCGCTGGCTGCCGCCCTCTACGATGGAGACGGAAATGGGCCGTGGGAAGTACAGACCGGGTGCAAAAAACTCGGTCACGAACGGGCGGTCGGTGTTCTTCCATAACCCCTTGTCAGGATCGAAATTGATCCCGCGATATTGGTCGTAGGTGAGGTTTTTCCACGGGTCTGAAACCTCACCCACTTGCGTGAAGGGTTTTGACGCCCGCTGTTCAACCTGCGCTAACAGGGCGGCCCGGGAAAAGGGGGTGGGCGGGCCGAGTTGCACGGCCTCCGCCGGAGCGGCAAAGGCCGCGCCGATCCACGCTCCACCGGCGCCTCCGGCTGGCAAAGCGGCGGTGGTCATTGCTCCGAGCAGGGATTGGAGGACGTGACGGCGCTGAAACATCGGATCGCTTTTGTTCGGTTACGTTTGTTCGTTGCTGGCGTTTGGTTATTGCGGCTTGGTCACTGGGATGGGCGGGCGAGGCTACCGGCGGGAAGTGCGGAGGCTGCTGGAACCCCACGTCCGTCCGTTGACTGCGTGTTCGACCCAGTGTCGCGTGCCAATTGTGGAGGTCGTGTGGCGGTGGCTCGCCATGGTTGGCCCTTGAACCAGGCAACGAGGTAGGCAACGGCAATCAGCGCCGCAAATCCGCCCAAATTTCCCAGCGTCGCGATGGGCCAGCTGGTTCCGTAAACCCGAAAAATCATGCCGACAACTTGCGCCACCACGAGGGATGAGACGAAGACGGCCAAGGATTGCTGACCGACTTTTTGGATGATGTGCATAATAATTTCAAAGCGACCCCAATGGGTTAGTCGCGATCCCATTGGGCCGACCGCAACCCATGCCACGTAGGCCAGGGCGAGGAAATGGAGATATCGGAACAGGCCAAATGAGGTTTTTCCGGTGAACGGTTTGAGCAGGGTTGCGATTTCTTTCAGTTCGGGCACAGCCCGCAAAATGCGGAAATAGGCGAAAGGAATTGTGATCAACAAAACGATGATGGCAAAGATCACGAGCCCCTTGGTCACCGGCGGTTGGGGCAGCCAGCCGCGCATAAAGGCGAATCCAGTGAAAAACACCAATTGCCAGCCGAAGGGGTTGAAGAACCATGCCCGCCCCGACCACGGCTCTGCGGGAAAATTTATGGGGGACAGGCCCAGCAATTGAAGATTTGCCAGCATCCAAACGCTGATCACAAAGGCTGCAACCAAGCCCAGATGAATGCGGGCCAAGCCCATGACCACCGGGATCATCGCTAGGATGACCAGATACATCGGCAAAATATCAAAATAATTTGGCACGTAGGTGAGGGTGAACAGTCCAGGAATGAGGTCGGCGGTCTTGGTGTAGAAATGCTTGAGGTTGAGCGCGCCAACATAAGAGCCAGTGAACCGCTCACCGTGGAGCGTTCCGATCTGATCAAACACGGTGACCAGCAAAAGGACGGCGAAAAACAGACCGATATGGGCCCAATAGACCTGCCAAATCCGGTGGGCGATGCGGGCTAGACCCATCCACCAGCCGCGTTTTTCGAAAACCGCCCCGAAGGCCAGTGCCGAGGCCATCCCGGAACAAAAGACAAAGATCTCCGTCGCATCGGAAAAGCCGAAACGCGCGGGGATCCACAACGCCCACCAGTCGCGGGGGGTGTGGGCGATGAAAATGATGAACATCGCGATGCCGCGAAAGAAATCGAGGCGCGGGTCGCGGAATTTTTTGGCCAGTGGTGAATTTGACGGCGGGCCAACCATCGTTTTGGCAGCTGTAGCAGCGCTGGCCCCGTTGGTGGCCCTGTTGCTCGCGGGGGTGTGGGATGCGGAGGCGTTCACCGGCGGATACTTTTTGTTTCGGCGTTGTGTTCAGCGCAGCTGTTCAGGACCGGCTGGGCATGTTCGGGCATGTTCAGGCGAAGTTGGGCGCATTTGAAGCTGCTTTCGGCTTTACTCCGCCGGCACCGCGTTGGCGACCCCGCCATTGGTTAGAAACGACTGGATGAGGGTTTGGCGCGAACTGGCAAACGCGTCTTCGCGGCCCGCGCGTTGTTGTGTCCGTTTCGACAGCAAATGGTCGGCATCTTCAAAACAGCCGGCGCGGATCGCAGCCTCAATGGTCAGGCGGTCGAAGACATCACGTTGGGCGTGGCTGCCGCCAATGGTTTGCATGGCGCTGTGGCCCTTGCGCAGGTGGCGGAAGGCTGCAGAAAAATTGCCCTCTCCAAAACACTCCAGACCCTCGGCTGCGCTCAGCCCTGGTGTTTTCATGATCGCAGCTATTTCGCCGCTTTCCTCGTTGGCGTCCCGTTTCATGCGGGTCAACAGCGCGTGGATGGCGTCGTGGCGTTCTCCGCCGATGAGCGCGAGAAGGTAATGCAGATCGGCAAAGGCGAGGCAGCCGTCCTCCGTGCGCCCTTCACAAATGTCTGCCAATTCGTCCCAACGGTTGCCCACGTCTTGGCCTTCAAGTTCCAAGCGGGACAAGAGGGAGGCGGCATTTGAAATGTCGCGGTAGTCGTCGGTGCGGTCGGCACGGATGTGGGTGTCGTAGAGCGCAAAGACATCTTCATAAGCACCCTTGTCGAGCTGCAGCAGCGCAAGATGCCACCACACGTGGTAGCGAAAATTGTTGCAGTGTTGCCAGGCGCTGGTTTGGCTCGACAGCCATTGAATGCCGGCGTCGGTCTGGTGGGTCATGTCGTGCACATGGGCAACCGCGTGAAGGCCCCAGGCATCGTTCGGGGAGCGGAGGACGGCTTTGCGCCCCGTCAGCTCGGCCAATTGGTATTCACCGGTTTCTTCCAGCGTGAAGGCGTGGCAGCCCAAAGCATAGCCGTAGGCTGCATGGTCCTGGGGCAGGGCGGTGAGGGTCGTCTCGATACACCGGCGCATGCCGTGGGCATCCCCCAGGGTAAAGCGGATCGCCTGTACCAGTTTCATGGCCATGGCATCGGTGGGGTCATTGTCTACCAAGCCGGCCAGAAGGTCCGCCGCGCATTTCGGGGAGCCCTTAAGCCAGCTGTCGAGGGCGTTGAAAAAGGTGTGTTCGCGGGGACTTGCGGGCTTGCGCGCCAGGGCTTCGGCGGCATCGCGCCTGGCCGCACGGGCCGCGTCCACCATTTCACGCCGCCCCAAAAGCAAACAAAACAGGCCTTTGCACGCGTAGGCGAGGGCGAAATCCGGGTCCAACTCCAGCGTTTTACCCAAATGGTCCGGGGTCGATGCACCATGGGCCAGAAACGCAAGTTGCGTTTGGTTCCAGGCTTCAATCGCCGCTGCGGAGGTGAGCGAGACGTGGGAGCCGAAACAGTCGAACGTGGATAGTGTCATTTGGCGTTGTGTCCGGAGGGGTGTGCGCTGAACGTGATGGCTTGGAGTGAAGAGGGAAATTTGCGGTTCGTCCCACACCATGATGTCTGGCGACGGCGTCGAGACAGCAAATCAAGACCTTTTACATTCCCGTGATCCTATCGATTGGTGGGCTATGTTTCTGTTGGCTTTTGGTCTTTGGTCGAACGAGGCCGGTCCTTGACGGAAAGGGAGACCTGCATGGTCGGATATTGGCGCCGTTGTTTTTGGCCTCGGGGGATTAGACGGCGAACACAAGGTGCATGTCGTGGTGAAACTGTGGCTATGGAATTGAGGCTTTTGCGTGGTGTTTTCCGGCTGCAAGCGATCAAATCACTGTGGCTGACATGACATCAAATGTGACCTCAAAACTGTCCGCAAATGCGCCCGTTGGCTTGGCACCGAGGGGTGGTTTGCAGCCCGCGCAGCATGGTGTCCTGGCCTTTGCAGTTCTGGCGCTGGCAGGGACTGCTCTTGTCGCTTTTCAGTTTGGGTGGCGGCTGGGCATCGCAACCCTCATCGGGGCTTTGGCCGGGTTTAGCCTCTATCATGCGGCGTTCGGCTTCACATCGGCTTGGCGGCGTGTGGTGACGGAACGGCGGGGCGCAGGCTTGCGGGCGCAGATGCTGCTGTTCGTTGTCGTGTGCGCCGTCTCCTATCCGCTTTTGGCCATCGGAACCGCTGGATTGCCCGATGGATTCAGAGCGGGTGGCTTCGTGTTTCCTTTTGGCGTTGCAGCGGCCATCGGTGCTTTCTTGTTTGGCATGGGCATGCAGTTTGGCGGCGGCTGCGGCTCGGGAACGCTGTTTACCGCCGGGGGCGGCAGCAGCCGGATGGTGGTGACCCTGGCGGCGTTCATCGCGGGCTCGCTCATCGCCACAGCCCATCTTCCGTGGTGGAACACGCTTCCGCGGTTCCAAGCGGTGTCCATCGTTCGTGCATTCGGACCTGCCATGGCGCTTGCTGCGCTTTTTGCGTTTGCGGCGCTGGTCTGGTGGACCACGGCGGTGATCGAACGCCGGGCCCATGGGCGGTTGGAACAGCGTCGGGAGACCGAAAGTCTTCTCAAAGGGCCATGGGCGCTTTGGTTGGGTGTGGCGGGGCTGGCGGTGGTGAGTTTGGCCACCATTCTTCTTCTTGGTCGGCCGTGGGGCATCACCTCGGCGTTTGCGCTGTGGGGCGCAAAGATCGCGGTGATTTCAGGGGTCGATATCGCCGCCTGGCCCTATTGGAGCGGACAGGTGGGACGGCTTGAACGCAGCGTCTTTTCCGATGCGACCTCTGTTATGAATTTTGGCATCATATGGGGTGCAATGATCGCAGCCGCTCTGGCGGCCCGTTTTAAGCCCGTCCGCACGCTGACCCACAAGGATGTTCTGACCGCCATTATAGGTGGTCTTGCCATGGGGTATGGCGCGCGGCTCGCCTACGGCTGCAATATTGGTGCTTACCTCGGTGGTATCGTCTCGGGCAGTTTGCACGGCTGGTGGTGGGCTGTTTTCGCTTTTGCCGGCAGCTCTATCACGGCGGTTTGGCGCAAACGCACTGGTATCTGATCCCTTTGAAACTGTGCGCCGGGCTTAGAACAGGCCGTCATAGGCGCGGCGGCCAATCCGGCAGGCCAGCACCGTAAACGTGTCGCGCTCCAAAGCCGCCTCGGCTTCCCGTGTCAGTGTCTGAACATCATCCACCCACACGCCTTCACCGCCCATGGCCTTGGCGATGGCAGGAAAATCCGAACCTTCAAAATCGACGCCGACGTTGGGGCGCTGCGTGTTGCGCTGTTTAAGTTCGATGAGCGCCAGGCTTTCATCGACCAAGACGCAGATGAGGATCGGCAGCTTTAAATCGCGCAGGGTTGCGAGTTCCCCAAGACCCATTTCCAGGCCCGCATCCCCCACAAAGGCACAGACCGGCGTGTCGGGTTTTGCAAGTTTGTAGCCGCCAGCCAAGGGGACGGCGCAGCCCATGGTGCAAAGCGCGGTCGATTGCAAAAATGCGTGGGGTGCGCGGCTGGTCCACGCCTGGGACAGGAGAATTCGGTGGGCTCCACTGTCGGCGGTGATCACGGTGGTGTCGGGCAGAACGCCATTGAGGGTCGTAAAAACCGTATCGGGGCCGAACCGGCTGTCGTCGGCGGATTTGAAAGTGGCCTCCAGCGTGCTGCGGGCTTCGCTGATGGCGCCGTTTTGCCAGACCGGACGCGGTGCCATGGCCGCCATCAGGGCGTAGAGATTGGGGACGATCCCGCCGGGGAGGCTCACATCCACCCGGTGCATGCCGTGGTGACGCAGCGTCGGGGTGATTTCAACAACAGTCGCATCCTCGCCAAAAATATTGCGCCAACCGATGCGCATCTCGATGGGATCGTAGCCTGCCAGAAGCACGCAATCAGACTCCGCGATCAATGGCAGGATGGTGGCATCGGATTTGGGCGATAGCCCGTGGCCACCAAGGGACAGAGGGTTGGTTTCGTCCAACAGGCCTTTGGCTTTGTACGTTGTGACCACCGGAATGTTGAAATTGGTTGCAAACGCGCTCAGCGCTTCCGACGCACCTTGATTGACCGCATCGACGCCTGCGATGATCAGCGGGCGTTGCGCCATGTTGAGCGCGGTGATGGCTTCCCCCAGGGCGTTGCTGGCCGCCGCGACCGCAGGCGCAGGAACGGGGGTTGGCTTGATGAACGGTTCATCGCTGATCTGTTCGGCCACGCTGATGGGCACATCAATGTGCACCGGTCCGGGTTGCCCTTCGAAAGCGATGGCGAGCGCCTTTTCAATCATCGGACCGACTGCCCCATGGGCGGCTTTGAACGAGGCCTTGACGATGGGGCGCAGCATGGCTTGGTGGTCGAAAACCTGGTGGGTGTAGGTTTCGGCCTCCGCATCATCCACACAGCCGGTGAGAAAGAGAAGCGGCACGCGGTCCTGCATGGCGTTGGCAACGACGTTGACCGCATTGGCGACACCGGGACCGATGGTGGCCAATAGAACCCCCGGGGCCCGGTTTGGTTCCTCCCCCGCATGCCAAACGCCTTCCGCCATGAAGCCTGCGGCGTTTTCATGTTTGGTGAGATGAAACGCGATGCCAGCTGCGGTGAGGGCATCCATGAGCGCCAGAACCTCGCCTCCGGGAATGCCGAAGGCGTGGCCACATCCAGCCGTTTTCAGACGCTCTGCAATAATCTGTGCACCGGTGCGTCCCATGGAACGTGCCTCTTTTTTATCGGGTTGGTCGCGGCCTGCGGGCCGGTTGCGCCTTCCTAATCACAGGCCAAGACGGTGGCGGCTGAACTGGTCCCGCATGCGCTGCATGATGTCGATGTCCATTTGCAAAAGCAGATGAATGATGTCGATGGGAACCCAGTTTTCGCGGATCAAACCTTCGTGGTGCAGATAAAAATCCATCACCCGCATACTAACGGTTCGGCCCGTTGGTCCGCTGCCCAAAAGCCCGCCGCCGGTGTGATGGGCCACGACACTCGGCCAGCCGCCGGTTACCGAATAGGCGCCGTCTCCGATGCGGATGTAATGGCCGCCGATTTTGGGATCGGAAATCTGCGCTCCGCCCTTCCTGTTTGGGAACACCAAACGAAACGGCAATTGGTGAAAATCGACAAAGCCTTCCAAACCGCGGTTGGTGCCAAGGCCAGCCGGGCCGTACCACATCATGCGCTTATGCCAATGCTCGCTTTGCGGCATGGTGATGAGGCCTTCGCGGCCGGCTTTTAGATGGTCGTTATAGTCGCCCAGGGTTTTGTGCATGGCGAGGGTTTGCGCGAGGTTGCGTGCGCCTTCCTCAGGATCCTGCTCGGTGAGGACCACGCCATCGCCGGTAAAGGGGCCGGGCCACAGGCATTCCGTGCCCCAGGAGGGGGGCAGGGGCCAATAGCCGGCTTGGCGCATCACATCGAGAATATCCCAGATACAGGTTGATTGGACGATTTTGCCGTTCTCAATCACGTGCACTTCACAGGCACGCAGAAATATGGGTTGCCCGGTTGCCGGGATATCAAGCCAATCGCGCTTAAAGGTACCCACATAGTGGCTCATGCTGGCAACCATCGCGCGGCCCTGGTAGCGCCCGCCTACCAAAATCCCTTCGCGACGTTCCAAATCCGGAAAGGCGTTGAAGAGGGGTTCCCAGACGCTTTTGGCAATGGCGTTCGGGCCGACCATTTCGTTGAGCGGGTGGGAGCCGCGCCATTCCGCATCTTCGGCATACAGCTTTGAAAGTTTGGCGAGTGCAGCTTTTGCCAGGCTTCCCGGTGGTCCGTCGCACAGGTCTTCGAAGCCTTGGGCGATCAAGCGTTTGTTGGCGAGGTTGTCAGATTGGGAGATGAATGTGTCGGTGCTGTCAGGCGTAGCAAGCATGGAAAATTATGTTTTTCGTAGGGTTTGAAAAATGGGACGCGGAGCGCTCAACACTCCGCTACGCCTCGCGAGGTGGTGGCGCGGCCCTCCCCTTTGCAAGGGCGGAACGATAAAATTTTGTATTGATTGGCCAAAAAAGCCTTGCTCTTGCGGTGGTGTGTGTCACATTTCCTGCAGCTTGGTGCATACGTATGCACAATGCGACATTTAGGCAACGAGGTTTCGCGGCTCTTGCCGCATTGCAATGCGCATGCGCCGGGAAAAGGGTTGGGGAAAACAGGCTCTCCAATCTGGAGGACGATCGGCTTTGGTCGGTCACACACACGCATAACGAAACATGTTAAGTTCGGCTTCCACCGGCGGGCAGCGTTTCTTGGGAGAAATCATATGTTGAAGAAAGTCTTGATGGCGGCCGCACTGACGGTGTCCGCTTTCACGGTCAATGGCGTTGTTGCCAGCGGCGACGTTTTTGCTGGCGGTCACGCCAAATGCGGCATTGAAAAGGGCCGTGTGAATATCATCGGGAACGAATTTCCCGCAATCCAAACCATTGGTGCCGGTGCAAAGGCTTGCGCGACCGATGGCGTGGAAATCAAAAGCAATCTGACAAAAGAGCACAAAACGCTTCAGGTGCCGGGCCTCAAGGGTAACCCCGCCGAATACACGGTGGCCATCGTTGCAAACTCGTCCATCGTGCCGCTTTTGAACGAAGGTCTGGTGCGCCCGCTTGACGATCTGATTGCCAAGCACGGCGGTAACTTCCGCGACAACCAGAAGATCACGATCAACGGCAAAGTGATGGCCATCGGCTTCATGGCGAACGCCCAGCACTTTGTGTACCGCAAGGACCTGCTTGAAAAAGCCGGTATCGAGCCGCCAAAGAGCTATGAAGAGGTTCTGGCCGCTGCAAAAATGTTGAAAGACAAAGGCCTTGTGGAACACGCCTTTGGTGGCGCTTACTCCGCAGGCTGGGGGCTCGCGCAAGAGTTCAACAACATGTTCATCGGCCACGGCGGTTCGTTCTTTAAGGACGGTTCGCCCATGCCAAACGTGAATAGCCCGGAAGGGGTTGCCACGCTTGAGATGATGAAAAAGCTCACCGGCACCATGAACCCCGACTATCTTGCGCTGAACAACAACGAGATCAACGCAGCCTGGAAAGCCGGTAAGCTCGCCATGATGCAGATGTGGGGTTCGCGCGCCGGCCCGCTTCTCACCGGCGACGGCATGGAGCCTGGTGTCGCAGATAATACTGTGCTGGCCGGTCCGCTGACCGTTGCAGGCGGCAAGACGCCGGCCACCACCCTGTGGTGGGACGGTTGGACCATCGCAGCTAACGTGTCGGATGAAGATGCGGAAGCATCCTACCTCGCCATGATCCAGGCCACCGATCCGAAAATCATGACGGATGACGTTGCATCACAGGCCGTGTGGATGATTGACGGTTACAAGCCAACACCAGCATCTGCCGGTGTGTTTGCGACCATGAACTCGGGTGCAAAGCCGTATCCGATGATCCCCTACCAGGCGCTGCTGCATTCGGCTTTGGGTGCTGAGCTTCCTGACTTCCTTACCGGCAAGGAAAGCGCTGAAAAGACGCTGGCCGATGTCGAAGCTGCTTATATCACGGCGGCTAAGGAAAAAGGCTTCATCAAGTAAGCTGACATTATGAACCGACGCGCTGCTCAGTGCGTCGGTTCTTTTCTATTCGTTCAGCTGTTCTGTTCGGTTGGGTAAGTTTTTGGCTTCTTGGGCGCTCAGGCGTTCGCCAAATCGCCATTCACCGGTTCGCTTTCAGCTGAAACCACCATCACCGTTCAGGCTTCATGGTGCTCGGGGCTTAATTCGTACCCGCACGTGATCTGAACCCTCCCCGTCATCATTCCGCAGTTGGGTCGCTATGAAACACCGTACGTTCTTTTGGTTTTTCCTGCCCACCGGCTTGGCGATGGTGTTGTTTATCTTCCTGCCCATCATCTCTGTCGTCACGCAGTCGCTCTACGTTGACCACGAACAGGTGATCCGTCAGGTCGAAAACTGCGATATTTTTGGCTGTAAAAAAGAAACCGTGGTGGATACCGAGGCCACCGAAAAACTGCGCGCCGAACAGCCCTTGGGTCGCTTTGTGGGGCTGGCAAACTATTTCAACCGCAGCCATTTGGCATCGTCAGAAGTGGCCGCGGCTTGGTCAAGTGCTGCTGGTTTTGGCGACTTTTTCAATCAGCTGTTCAACCTGCCTTTTTACAAGGCACTGATGTTCACGCTGACCTACACATTCGTGGTCACGCCTCTGCTGATCATTCTTGGATTTATTATCGCCATCGCGGTAAATGCTCTCAATCAGCAGCTCAAAGGCATTGTGATCTTTTTCTCGCTGTTACCGATGATTGTGACACCCTTGGTGGGCTCGTTGATCTTGTTTTGGATGATTGACGCCCGGGGCATCCTCGGCAGTACGTTGCAGGACCTCGCGGGTGATCCAAACCTTTCGCTCAAAGCGTCAACGACGCTCACCTGGATCACGCTGATGGTTTACGGCGTCTGGAACTCAGCCCCGTTTGCATTTGTCGTATTCTATGCTGGCCTCCAAACCTTGCCTCAGGACACGCTGGAATCTGCGATGATTGATGGCGCGACCCGCTGGCAGCGCATTCGCTATGTCGTGATCCCCCATCTGGCTCCTCTGGTGACATTCGTTGCGTTGATCCAGTTGATGGACAATTTCCGGGTGTTTGAGCCCATCGTCGGCTTCAATGCGGAGGCGCATGCGACCTCGTTGTCGTGGATTATTTACAATGATCTTTCGAGCGAAATTCCGCTTTTGTCGTCAGCGGCAACAACATCGGTCTTGACCATCCTTGGGGTGTCGATCCTGCTGTCGCCGGTTTTGGTGCGGACGTGGCGCGACTGGAATAGGAAAACGTAATGGCGAGCATCGCAGCCATGGCCGTTGGCCGTTATCGATTTCCAGGATTTCCTGGCGCCAGCATCTTCGGGGCAAACGCCAAGCGCTATCAGATGGAGAGATCAGATTTTGAAAACTGCTCTTTTGGGCGGGAAGGCTTTGGGAGTTGAAGCATGAGTAAAGCGCTTAACTATCAGTCGCCGACCCTTCGCATCGCTTCCACGGCCTTTATCGTCGTTTGGCTGATTATCGCGGCCTTCCCGTTTTTCTGGACGTTGTGGGGTTCGTTCAAGGTTGAGCTGGACTTCTTCTCTCTCACCGAATGGACCAATGCCCTGACCGGGCGCAACACGGTCCTTCAAACCGGAGATCAGTACACCGGCGATGGGTATCGCGGTGCGTGGGTTCAGGAAGAGTTTTGGCGCGCGGCCGTGAACACCACCTTGGTGTGCCTGTTTGTGGTGTGCACCTCGCTCACCATCGGCACCCTTGGCGGCTACGCCCTGTCCCGGACAGGATTTCGGTATGGCTTTTGGTTGTTGATCATTGCGCTGATCTTCCGCGCCATGCCGCCGATTACTCTTGTGGCGGGTTACTTGTTGCCGTTCTTTGAATGGGGGCTTTGGGGCTATGTCACGACAACCGTGATTGTTCTGGTGGCGATCAACCAGCCGTTCACACTGTGGATGTTGCATTCGTTTTTTACAAAGATCCCCAAAGATCTGGACGAGTCCGCAAAAGTCGATGGCTGTACGCAGTTTCAAGCATTTCGCTACGTCATCATCCCGGTGATGTGGCCGGGGGTGATTACGACCGGGCTGTTCTCGTTCCTGCTCGCCTACAACGACTTTGCCGTAACAGCGATGCTGCTTTCCAAGGAAAACCAGACAATGGTTCCCAAGATTGCGAGCTTCCTGGGCACCACGCAAACCGAGGGCAATGTGATGTTTGCTGTGGCCGCAGTGGTCTCAGCCACCGCACCGCTGTTCATTTTGGTTATGTTCTTCCAACGCCAGATCGTCAGCGGGCTCACCGCCGGCGCGGTCAAAGGCTAAGGACGGCTTTAATATTTTACGGTCGGCGCGGGATGAAAGCGTTGGCACAGTGAGGATGTCAGATGGCGACGATCAGCCTTAAAAAAGTCTCGAAACGCTGGGGCGACTTTGTCGGTGTGCACGAGTTTGACCTTGAGATTGAAGACAAGGAATTTCTGGTGCTTTTGGGGCCATCGGGCTGCGGAAAAACCACGACCATGCGGATGATTGCCGGGCTGGAGGACGCCTCAGCCGGGGAAATCTGGATCGGCGACCGGATCGTCAACGATCTGGAGCCGAAGGACCGTGATATCGCCATGGTGTTCCAAAGCTATGGCCTCTATCCCAATATGACGGTGTGGGAGAATATCCGTTTCCCCCTCAAGGTTCGGAAGGTTGATTCCGCACTTCACCAAGACCGCGTTCAGCGCGCCGTTGATATGGTGGAGTTGAACGAGTTTACCCACCGTCGTCCGGCGGAATTGTCGGGCGGTCAGCGCCAGCGCGTGGCCCTGGCCCGCGCGATCGTTCGCGAACCCACCGTCTTTTTAATGGATGAGCCGCTCTCCAACCTCGATGCAAAGCTGCGCGTGTCGACGCGCGCGCAGATCAAAAACCTGCAAAACACGCTGGCCACGACCACCATTTACGTGACCCACGACCAGATCGAAGCCATGACCCTTGCCGACCGCGTGGTGGTTATGAACAAGGGCGTTGTTCAACAGGTGGGCACGCCGGTTGATATCTATGATCGTCCGCAAAACACGTTTGTGGCTTCGTTCATCGGCTCACCCGCGATGAACCTCATGTCCGGTACTTTGAAAAATGGCGTGTTCACCGCGCCCGGCGTTGAGGTTAAGGGCCTGACGGATGCCCATAACGGTGAGGTTTCCCTTGGGTTCCGTGCCGAAGATGCAGAAATTGTCAGCAAAGGCGGTCAGTTGTCAGCGTCGGTCTATTCCATGGAGTTGTTGGGGGAGGCCACGATGGTGACGGTTCGCATCGGGGATGCGATGGCGTCGGTGAAGGCGGGCAAGGAATACCGCTCCGACATCGGGGATGATGTTCAGTTCAAAATTCCACCGTCAATCTGCCACGTGTTCGATGGCGCATCCGGCGAGCGCATTGACTAATATCTGACCGCGCCGAGTAGCCTTTGATAGAGCCAGATAGCGCCCGATCGCGCCAGATCGCGTTTGCTGGCGCCACGTAGCATTGGAACCTCGTCCAATGCCTTCAATTGTTCTTGCTAAACCCCGTTCAGGTTCACTGAAACAATGAAACACGCCCGCCCCGAACAAGCCGCCCTCACCAAAGACAACGACCTCACCGCCACCGACACCACCCGTGGTGTCATTGAGGCCATGGTGGATGGCTTAAACGATCACCGGATCGCAGACATTGGTGAATTTTTTCACGATGATTTCCGCTGGATGGGCAATGCCGGGTGTGGGTTTAAGGAGGGATTGCGGGAGTTCCAGGAGGGCTGGCAAAAGCCATTTCAGGCGGCCTTTAGCGATAAGGTTTGCATTGATGAGGCCCGGCTTTATGAGGGCGAGTGGGCGGCTGCTTTCGGGCGACAGGAGGCCGTGCACAGCGGTGAATTCATGGGGATCGCGCCCACCGGCAAACGGGTGATCATCCGCTACATGGATTTTTGGAAAGTTGTGGACGGCAAGATCGTTGACAATTGGGTGATGGTGGATTTTGCCAGCATCATGCGCCAATTGGGCGTGGATGCTTTTGACGGCCACGGCTGGGAAAACAAGACCGAAAATCCAAAGCGTGACCACCGACCCGACCAGTTTCCGTGGCGGCGCGGTCGCACACTCTCAGCCTAATTCGCAGTACGTTTGAGCGGCAACCGAAGATCCGCTTTCATAAAGAGGGAACGAACACGATGATCAGACATTTGAAAACGGCCAGAAGCGAAGAATTGCGCGCCGAAGACGATGCCAAAACCCGCAGCACCGTTGAAGGAATTTTGAAAGATATTCAGACCCGCGGTGATGCTGCCGTGCGTGAGCTGTCGGAGAAATTCGACGGCTACAGCCCAGAAAAATTCCGCTTGAGTGACAGCGAAATTGAAGCGGCGATGCACAAGGTTTCCGCACAGGACATGGCGGACATTCGTTATGCCCAGGACCAGATCCGCAATTTCGCCGAAGCGCAGCGCGCGTCCATGACGGATGTTGAAGTTGAGACCATGCCAGGGGTGATCCTGGGTCACCGCAATATCCCGGTGCAGTCGGTGGGTTGTTATGTTCCGGGCGGGAAATTCCCCATGGTAGCATCCGCCCATATGTCGGTGCTGACAGCGTCTGTGGCCGGCGTGCCGCGCATTGTGGCTTCCGCTCCACCACAGAACGGGGAACCGCACCCCGCTATTGTGGCGGCCATGAAAATGGGCGGTGCCCATGAAATTTACTGTCTCGGCGGGGTTCAGGCCGTTGGCGCTATGGCGATTGGCACGCAATCTATCGAACCCGTTCACATGCTGGTGGGACCCGGCAATGCCTTTGTTGCAGAAGCCAAGCGCCAGCTCTTTGGCCGCGTGGGCATCGATTTGTTTGCTGGTCCCACTGAAACGATGGTGATTGCTGACGAGACGGTGGACGCAGAAATATGTGCAACCGACCTGCTTGGACAGGCGGAACACGGATACAATTCCCCGGCGGTGTTGCTGACAAATTCTGAGAAACTGGCCCGGGAGACTCTGGAAGAAATTGACCGCATTCTTGCGATCTTGCCCACGTCCGAAACGGCGGCCAAAAGCTGGGAAGATTATGGCGAAGTCATCGTCTGCGACACCTATGATGAGATGTTGCAGGTGGCCGATGACATCGCCTCAGAGCATGTGCAGGTGATGACGGACCGGGACGACTGGTTCCTCGACAATATGACATGCTACGGCGCGCTGTTCCTGGGTGCGCGCACCAACGTGGCCAATGGTGATAAAGTCATCGGCACCAACCACACGCTGCCCACCAAAAAAGCCGGTCGCTACACCGGTGGCCTCTGGGTTGGAAAATTCCTGAAAACGCATTCCTACCAAAAAGTGCTGACGGACGAAGCGGCGGCTGAAATCGGTGCGGTGGGGTCGCGCCTTTGCATGTTGGAAGGTTTTGTTGGCCACGCCGAACAATGCAACGTGCGCGTGCGCCGCTATGGCGGTCGCAATGTGCCCTATGGTGCACCGGCGGAGCCTTTGCCCGACGCGGCTGAATAAACCGTGTCCGACCCTTTGCGCCGCTCGACGGCGGATGGTTTGAGCCGTCTGGAGACCGTCCGGGCGGCCCAGCGCGCGTTCGATGGGGGTGCGGTTTTGGCGGCCCTGCAAGAGGCCGTGCATCCAGACGCTGTGCTGCGGCTTGGCCATCCCATTGGCGAAACTGTAGGGGCTGATGCTCTTTATGAGGCCGCCTATGCACCGCTTATTGATGCTTTTCCTGATCTTGAGCGCCGGGACTGGATCACCTTTGATGGCGTGACGGAGGAGGGCGACCACTGGCTGGGTTGCGCCGGCCATTATGTGGGCACGTTTCTTGGGCCGTGGCTGGACATTCCACCCACGGGCCACATCGCGGCATTTCGGTTCCACGAATTTTACCGATTGGTGGATGGCCGGGTCGCCGAAATGCAGGCGCTATGGGATATTCCCGAACTGATGACGCGGTCCGGCGTTTGGCCGATGGCCCCAAGCCTTGGCCATGAATGGTTGGTTCCAGGTCCTTTGACCCAGGATGGGCTGCAGGTAGAGAATGCTGATCCTGATCACGGCGCGCGCTCCCTGGCCCATGTGCGTGACATGCTCAACGCTATGACCCGCCATCCCAAGGAACCCCCGGCGGTTATGGAGCTGCCCCGGTTTTGGCACAGCCACATGAACTGGTACGGACCCGCGGGTATCGGAAGCGTTCGGGGAATTGCAGGCTTTCGCCATTGGCATCAAATCCCATTCTTAAAAGCGATGCCGGACCGTGGTGGGCTGAGAAGCCAACTCACCTACCATTTCTTTGCAAAAGGCGATTACGTCGCCGTCACCGGTTGGCCGAACATGGCGCAAACTGTGCTTCATGATGGCTGGCTGGGGCTCGCGCCGGCGGGCCAGAAGATCACGCTTAACTCGCTGGACTTTTGGCGCTTGGAGAATGGGAAAATTCGGGAAAACTGGGTGATGCTCGATATGCTGGATGTTTACCGGCAGCTGGGCGTCGATGTGTTGGCCCGCATGAGAGAGTTCAACAAAGCGCGGGTGATGGGGCGGGTGACGCTGCCTGCGGCGCTTTAGGTTCGATTTGTGATGGCCCGCACGGACGGGTCTTTGGAACTGTGGCACGGTTCTGCGGCCATGCCTGTATCATCCGTTCCATCCCTCAAAAGCGCCGTTGATGCGCTTTACGCAGCCAGCGCGCACCGCCGTCTCCCAAAAGGGGGGCTGTGGCTGTGTACGGAATGTTGCACGACGCCGGATCGGGTGCAGCGGTTGGAAGTCACCCCCAAAGCCGATCTCACGGCCGATGATTTTCGCCCCTATTTTCACTCGGCGAACTACGGCGATCATCAAGTGGAAGAACGGCTCTACTTTTTACCGCGCCTTTTGGAGCTTCTGACCCACGGATACTACGCATCGGACAATGGCGTGCTCTCGCACTTTTGGCCTGATCTTTACCTCCACATGGAGGCTGATGAGGTTGAGGCCGTAACCTGCCTGTTCGGCCTATGGATGGACGATGTGCTGAGCAACCCGCGATCTGGGGAGCGCTATGTTGACCCGCTCGATGTTCTGGCGGCGTGTGCCACGGTGTTGTGGAAAGCATCGCCCGCGCTTTGCCATCTCGCGTCCCCATCGAAAACCGTAAAGCCCTTGAGCTATGCCCTCTTGGTCGAAGACGCTGCAGCGCTTTTTGATCCAAACCGGGATGGAGAATTGGTCCAAGCACTGGGGGCGGTGCATCTGCCGGATGTGTTTGAGACCTTGATATCCGATCCGGTCCTTTCGCGATTGGAGGCCTTTGTGTTGAACGGCGATGATGACTTCTTGGTCTCCGTGGCATCGACCAGTCATGAGATGATCGATCATTGGCGCAAGCAAAAGGCGACGGGGCAGGCTCTTCCGGAGCGCGCTGGATTGAACTGAAGCGCAGTTGGTGTTTTGTCCACGGGCAGGCCTCATGCCCCGCTCTTCTTCTTGCCTTTTGGGCGTTGATCAGGTCTACCGAAAGGCAACTGAACACCCGGACTGTGACCTATGACATCGCTTCCCCGTACGCCATCGTTTCGCTTGGACGGTAAACGCGCGCTGGTGACGGGTGCATCGCGTGGGATCGGACTGGGAGGGGCGATGGCCCTTGCTGAGGCCGGGGCCCATGTGGTGATGGCAGCCCGCAATCCCGAAGAGATCGGCCGCGCCGCGGCTGCGCTGCGGGAGGCCGGTTATTCTGCGGAAGGGGTTTCCCTCGATGTTCTCGATCAAGCGTCCGTCCTGTCGGCGGTGCGCCAATACGGGCCGTTTGACGTGCTGTTCAACAATGCTGGGACCAACAAGCCAACGCCCTTTTTGGATGTCACGGAAGAGAATTTCGATCTCATTACGGGCATCAATTTGAAGGCCGCTTTCTTCGTCGCCCAAGCGGTTGCCAAGGGCATGGTGGAGGCGGGCAAAGGTGGTTCCATCATCCACACGTCGAGCCAAATGGGCCATGTCGGCGGCATCGATCGCTCGGTCTATTGCGGCACGAAATTTGGCATTGAAGGTGTGACCAAGGCCTCGGCCATCGAGCTTGCCGAGCACAGCATCCGCGTCAACACCATTGGCCCAACGTTCATTCGCACGCCCATGACGCAGTCCACATTTGATGACCCGGAGCGCCGCGCTTGGGTCGAAGAAAAAATCAAGCTTGGACGCGTCGGGGAAGTGGAAGACATCATGGGGGCGGTGGTGTTTTTGGCGAGCGACGCCAGCGCGCTTATCACTGGCACCAGTATCGTCATCGACGGGGGCTGGACGGCCGACTAAACGGCAAACGAGACGGCCAAACGGGGGAGAAACGGAATGACCAAAATTGCAACCACCCATGTGGGATCCTTGCCGCGCACCCAGGAGGTGGTGGATTTCATCTTCGCGCGGGAAAAAGAACAGCCGTACGATCAGGCCGCCTTCGATGCGGCCATGACCGACGCGGTGGCTGAAACCGTACGCCGCCAGGTGGAAGCTGGGGTGGACATCGTGTCCGACGGTGAAACCTCAAAAATTTCCTACGCCACCTATGTGAAAGACCGCTACACAGGCTTTTCCGGTGACAGTGAGCGCAACGCGCCGGCTGATCTCAAACTCTTCCCATCGTTTTTGGAACGGCTGGCGGATTCCGGCGGCACGCCCACCTACGCCCGCCCACAATGCACCGGTCCGGTGCAATCCAAGGGCCAGGCGGAACTCACCAAGGACATCGACAATCTGAAGGCAGCTATGGCGACCCACGGCGTGGAGCGCGGCTTCATGAATGCAGCTTCCCCCGGCGTGATTTCGCTGTTTTTGCAAAACGTGCACTATCCCACGCGGGATGCCTATCTGGCTGCGCTTTCCGACGCGATGCGGGAAGAGTATGAGACGATTGTGGGCGCGGGCCTCGACCTGCAACTGGACTGCCCCGATCTTGCCCTGTCTCGGCACATGCTGTTTGCCGATTTGAGCGACGAAGAATTCGTCAAAATTGCCCAAGGCCATGTGGAGGCGCTGAACGCGGCGCTGGAAAATGTGCCTGCGGACAAGGTGCGTGTGCACATCTGCTGGGGCAATTACGAAGGCCCCCACGTCTGCGATGTTGATATGGACACGGTGTTTTCAACGCTGATGGGCACCAAGGCCCGTTACGTTTTGTTTGAAACATCGAACCCGCGCCATGCCCATGAATGGACCGTGTTTCGTGACCGCAAGGCGGAGATTCCCGACGATAAGGTCCTGGTGCCGGGTGTTGTGGATACCACCACAAATTTCGTTGAGCATCCGCAATTGGTGTCTCAGCGTATCGAGCGGTTCGTGGACATTGTGGGGCGTGAGCGGGTGATTGCGGGCAGCGATTGCGGCTTTGGCACCTTTGCAGGCTACGGCGCTGTGGATCCGGAAATTGCTTATGCAAAACTGTCAGCGCTCAACGAAGGGGCCGCTTTGGTCTAGCCCGTTGGCGGCGGCTGTTGGCGCTTTGACGCTGGGCCGCTCGTCTTAGCCGAAGGCAGTCTTTAGCAAGTCTAGCTGCGATGCCACGGCATTCTTTGCTGTGTTGTTGTCGTCTTGCGGTGCGGTGCGGTCTGGGCCGTAGAGTTCACTGTCCAGGCGCGCGATGCGACGCTGCAAAGCGATGGACTGATCCACGAGATCAACAAAGCCTTCTGGAAGGTCTGACCAGTTTTGGTTGATGCGCACGGCGTGCACTTCGGTGAGTTTGACCTTCTGCTTTTCGCTGAGGATCTGCTCGCGGCTCATTTCCCCTTCCACGGCGGCGCGCTGGAGCAATAACCAAGAAGCGATCTGCATCAAACGGGTGGTGAGGCGCATGGATTCTGCGCCATACAAAGCCCGGGCCGGTTCGGTGAGAGAGGATGCCGCAATGCGGCCATCGGCGTCCAAGAACGCGGCGGTCCGTTCGACCAGATCCATGCCGTAGCTGAACAAGGCGTCGAAACGGTCTGACCGCGTAAAACGTTCGGCAAGGAGAATGGCACCCTGTTTTGTATCTTGCTGCGAAGCCGTCTGGTTTTGTGCAGACCGTTCGGAATCATCACTGTGTGCCATAACCACCCACCCGTTCGTGGACCGCGCTTTCCTCGCGGTCTGCAAGCCTCGCTATTTCACAAAATAACGCGCCGCGCCTTCGTTGTAGACGAGCCGGTGGCGATCCGTAAAGCGTTGGTGATTGAGGTGGTGGGGTGGATATTGCGCAAAAAAAAGAGCCGCAAGCGGCTCTTGAGAGTTTTCAGGTCTTCACACGATCATCCAGGACTTGGCCTGAAACATAGCGTTGAAGAAAGGCTGTAAAATACAACGGACCGATTCATGACCTATAAAGCTTAATCGAATGTTAAGACGGTTAACGGGTGCGTTTGTGTAGTCGTTAGCTTTTGAAGAACGCATTGGCTGCTGTCAGGCTTGCGTTTTTCTTTTGACGCTCCTGTTCCAGTCGTTTGATTTCTGCGTGCAACAGCGCGATGCGCTCGTCCAATTCCTCAACGGACAGGGTGGACAGGTCCGCACCGACTGCGATGTCCGGTGTTTTTGCCGAGTGGCCAAATTGGCTTCCAGACTGGCCGCCAGATGGGCCGTCAAACGCGTCCTCCATTGGGTGTCCTTTCTCGCCGTTTTGATAGCGCCGCACGGGGAAATTGTGTTTGGCTTGGGGTCAATGGTAGGTCTGGGCGGTTCAAACGCAAATTGCAAACCCCGACCGAGCGCGCTTCTTACATGTCTTTTTCCGATCTCACACCTATCCCCGACACAATGACCGCGATCGACATTCGCGAACCCGGGGGGCCGGACGTTCTGGTTCCGCAGACGGTTGCGGTGCCTGCGCCGGGCCCGGGGGAGGTGCTGATTAGGATTGTGGCCGCCGGGGTTAATCGTCCCGATGTGCTCCAGCGCTTGGGTGGTTATCCCCCGCCCCCCGGCGCGCCAACAATCCCTGGGTTGGAGGTGAGCGGCATTATCGTTGCCACAGGGTCGAAGAAGGGGGCAGAGATGGGGGCTGGTTCGGACCTTTGGGCTGTAGGCGATGCGGTCTGCGCCCTCGTTACCGGCGGTGGCTACGGAGAATACGTCGTCGCCCATGAAAGCCATTGTCTGCCGCTCCCGGACGGGTTTTCCCACGCGCAGGCGGCGGCGCTCCCCGAAACGTTTTTCACCGTCTGGCACAACGTGTTCCAGCGAGGCGGCCTCACCAAGGGAGAGACATTTTTGGTTCACGGCGGCACGTCTGGCATCGGCACCACCGCGATCCAATTGGCCAAGGCCTTTGGGGCCCAAGTGTTTGCCACCGCCGGATCCGACGAAAAATGCGCAGCCTGTCTGGATTTGGGGACGGACCGGGCGATCAACTACCACAGCGAAGACTTTGTGAAGGTGGTGAAAGAGGCCACCGAGCGGCGGGGTGTTGATCTTATCCTTGATATGGTGGGCGGCTCCTATATCGCGCGCAACATTGATGCCGCCGCGCCGGACGGTCGGATCGTGCAGATCGCCTTCTTGGGCGGTTCAAAGGCCGAAGTGGATTTTACCAAACTGACGCTCAAACGCCTCACCCTCACCGGATCAACCCTGCGCGCCCGAGACACAGCCTTCAAAGCCGCACTGGCGAACGAGCTGAAAACCCACGTTTGGCCCCTCCTCAACACAGCGATCATCGCCCCGGTGATGCACGCCACGTTTCCTCTGGAGGACGCGGCCAAGGCCCACGCCATGATGGAGGAGAGCAAGCATGTGGGGAAAATTGTCCTGGCGGTGGGGGAAGGGTGAGGGTGGTTTGATGATGAGACGAAACTTGATCTGGCTGCCGGTGTGAAAAGGAATGCACCGGCTCGGTTTCATGGCACTGAACCATGGAACCGTTTTGGTTTGGTCCAGCGGTGTTCGACGTTGATCAGAGACGT
>JBCBCT010000016.1:0-36145 GCA_038530365.1 Pseudomonadota bacterium
GGGTTTTCAGACCTTCCCGGGTCTCGCCCACCGTATGGAGCAGGTTGGACGGCAGGGCTCGGTGTTGTTTGTCAACGATTCGAAAGCCACCAACGCGGAGGCTGCTGCTCCGGCCCTTACCAGTTTTGACCGCGTGTTTTGGATTGCCGGTGGTTTGGCAAAAGACGGCGGGATTGAAGCCCTCGCCCCCCACTTTTCGCGGGTGGTCAAGGCTTATTTGATCGGAGAAGCGGCGGGGGCCTTCGCGGCGCAGCTTGGCGATACGATTCCTTATGAAATTTCGGGCACGATGGAACAAGCTGTTAACCACGCGGCGGCGGACGCTGCGGCAACGGGGCGTGATGAGACCGTGCTTTTGTCTCCCGCGGCTGCGAGCTTTGACCAATTCGCCAATTTCGAAAAACGCGGCGAGGCGTTCCGAGCTTCGGTTTCAGCATTGAACGGGTTTGAACAACTGGGATAACGCCGCCTATGGTATCGCGTGCTGAACGGGGCCCCATCGCCAATTGGTGGTGGACGGTCGACAAATTTCTTCTCACCTCGTGTTTGCTCCTTCTTGCTGGGGGTTTCCTGCTGTCACTCTCGGCGAGCCCGTCGGTGACGGCGCGTTTGGAGATCGACGACACGTTTTATTTCGTCAAACGTCACGCGTTTTTCCTGTTGCCGGCGCTTTGCGTTTTGGTCGGGGCCTCGTTTTTGTCGATCCGTCAGGTCCGGCGCATATCGCTCCTATGTTTGGCCGCATCCATCGTCGTGCTGGCTTTGCTGCCCTTCATTGGCGCATCCGCGAAGGGTGCGACGCGCTGGTTGGCGATCGCTGGGTTTCAAATTCAGCCGTCTGAATTCATGAAACCCGCCTTTGTCGTCATCTGCGCATTCCTGTTTGCAGAGGGCACAAAGCGGTCGGATATTCCTGCAAATCTCCTGTCTATTTGCCTGTTTGGCCTGTGCGCCGTTTTGTTGATCATCCAGCCTGACATCGGTCAGACCGTCTTGATTGCAATGGTTTGGGGCTCGCTTTTTTTCATGGCGGGAATGAGCCGGTTTTGGATCGTGGCTTTGGGTGCTGTGGGCGCGTCGGCCATGGGGATTGCCTATCTCACCATTCACCATGTCCGTGACCGTTTGGACCGTTTCTTTTCCGGCACCGGCGACAACTTCCAGGTGGAACGCGGTGTCGAGGCGATCACCAATGGTGGCTGGTTAGGCGTCGGCCCGGGTGAGGGGCACGTGAAATACGGGCTCCCGGACAGCCATACGGATTTCATTTTCGCGGTGGCCAGCGAAGAGTACGGTGTGGTGTTTTCTATGCTGCTGGTGACGCTCTTTGCCGCCATCGTTTTGCGGGCGTTGTTCCGCGCGCTGCGGGAGACCGACCGTTTTGTTCAACTGGCCGCCAGCGGACTTGCGCTGATGTTTGGCCTGCAGGCGATGATCAACATTTGCGTTAATCTGCGCCTGGTGCCCGCAAAAGGCATGACGCTGCCGTTTGTGTCCTACGGTGGCTCATCGCTGGTGGCGGTTGCCTTCGGCATGGGGATGCTGCTCGCCCTCACGCGTCGGCGGGCGGAAAGCTATCGCCGAGGTGGCAGTCCGCTTAAAAGCAAAGGTGGCCATCGGTCTTTGCATCGCCCGATGAGACCTGCCCCGCTTGCGGTATCGCCTTAGTCTTGTCATTGGAACCAAATAGTACGGGTGTTTGACGGTGCGCGGCTAAGCGCGGCCCCAAAGAGTTGAAATGACAAAGATGCGGACCGGTAAAACGGCTCTTTTGTGCGCGGGTGGAACCGGCGGGCACATGTTTCCTGCGCAAGCGCTGGCCGGTGAACTCGCCGCCCGTGGTTGGGTCGTACATCTGGCAACCGATGAACGTGGCCTGCGCTACAGTGGCGAATTTGCGGAGGGCGCGGTGCATGTCGTGCGCTCCGCCACGTTTGCCTCCAAAAATCCGATCAAGCTGGCGAGAACCGGGTGGACGCTGCTTTCCGGCTACCTCGCCGCACGCCAATTGGTGAAACGTCTGGGCGCGGACGTCTGCGTTGGCTTTGGCGGCTATCCGACGGTGCCGCCCGTGATGGCCGCCGCGCACCTTGGCGTGCCGACGGTGCTGCATGAACAAAACGCTGTGCTGGGCCGGGCTAATGCCCTGTTGGAGCGCAGTGCAAAGGCGGTGGCGGCTGGGTTCTCCAGCGACAGTCTTCCAGATCGCGCTTTTATCATGGGCAATCCGCTGCGGGCGACAGTGTTGGACATCGCACGGCGGCTTGGACAGTCGGATGCGCCGTATACGGCTTCCAAGGATGGTGAGCCTTTCGATTTGCTGGTGTTTGGCGGCTCCCAGGGTGCTACGTTTTTTGGCGAGGTGGTGCCGGCGGCACTGGCCCATTTGAGCGAAACGGAGCGCGGCCGTTTGCGGCTCACCCTACAGGCACGGGACGAAGCGGTGGCCGCAGTGAAGACTGCGCTCGCCCCCTTGGTTGGGCATGCGGACGTCGCGCCTTTTTTCAAAGACATGCCGGAGCGCATAAAGCGCGCTCATCTGGTTGTTGCCCGCGCGGGGGCGTCCACGGTGTCTGAAATCGCCGCGATCGGACGACCGTCCATCCTCGTGCCATACCCCCATGCCCTGGATCATGACCAAGCGGCGAATGCTCAACAGATTGTGGAACGCGGCGGTGCGGTGCTGGCGCGGCAGCAGGCGCTAACGCCTGAGGCGTTGGCAGACCATATTCGCCAAGCCATGGCGGAGCCTGAGCGGTTGGCGGCCCAGGCTCATGCTGCCGCGATGACCGCCCAATTGTATGCTGCAGAACAGTTGGCAGATCTGGTGGTATCCATCGCAGAACAAGGCTAAAAGCGGCGCGATTTTACTTTGCGGGCTTGCTGCTGTGGCTGAGACCGCCAGACGACACAGGACATGTATTCCCATGCGCATGGCAGACGATATTGGCCTTATCCACTTTGTGGGGATTGGCGGCATAGGCATGAGCGCGATTGCCGAGGTGCTCCACAATTTGGGGTATCCCGTTCAGGGGTCCGACCAAAACGACGGGGCCAATGTCAAACGGCTGCGCGAAAAGGGCATCGCCGTCCACATCGGCCACAGCGCGGATAATCTGGGTGCGGCGCGGGTGGTGGTGACGTCCACTGCCATTAAAGCGGACAATCCGGAGCGTATTGCAGCGAAGGACCGTCACCTGCCCATCGTGCGCCGCGCAGAAATGCTGGCAGAACTGATGCGCTTCAAACAGGCGGTGGCTGTTGGTGGTACCCATGGCAAAACCACGACGACGTCCATGGTGGGCCAGCTTCTTGAAGCTGGGGGTCTCGATCCGACCATCATCAACGGCGGCATTCTCAACAACATCGGCACCAATGCCCGCATGGGGGAGGGCGATTGGATGGTGGTGGAGGCCGATGAAAGCGATGGCTCTTTTCTGCGCTTGCCTGCGGATGTTGCCATCATCACCAATATCGATCCGGAGCACCTCGACCACTACGGCACCTTTGATCGGGCCAAAAAGGCGTTTCAACGCTTCATCGAGAACGTACCGTTTTACGGGTTTGGGGTGATGTGCATCGACCATTCAGAGGTGCAGGCGCTGGTGTCGCGCATTGAGGATCGGCGCATCATAACCTATGGTGAAAACCCCCAGGCTGCCGTGCGCTTTACCAATGTGCGCACGCAAGGTGCGAAGTCTATTTTCGACGTGACCATTCGGCGTTGGAACAGCGATGTGGAGGTTGTGATGAGCGATCTCATGCTGCCGATGCCGGGTATCCATAACGTCTCCAATGCCACGGCTGCGATTGCGGTCGCCAACAAACTGGGCGTTGATGAACAGGCCATCCGCGACGGTCTGGCGGCGTTTCAGGGTGTTAAGCGTCGCTTCACACACACCGGAACATGGCAGGGTGTGGAGGTGTTCGACGATTACGGTCATCATCCGGTGGAAATTTCGGCGGTCCTGAAAGCGGCCCGTGCGGCTGCGCCCGGTCGGGTGATTGCCATTAAACAGCCCCACCGTTTCACACGGCTTGAAAGCCTGTTTGATGATTTCAGCGCCTGCTTTAACGACGCCGATACGGTGCTGGTTGCGCCGGTCTATGCCGCCGGAGAAGCGCCCATTGAAGGCATTGATTCGCGCACCTTGGTCAGCGCCATCAAAAGCGGCGGGCATCGGGATGTGCGTGCGATTGAGAGCGAGGCGGAGATCGCGCCGTTCATCGCCGAGCATGCCCAGGCTGGGGACTACGTTGTGTTTTTGGGTGCGGGCAATATCACCCAGTGGGCACAGGCTTTGCCCGGCCAGTTGGAGGCGGGATCATGAGTGGGCAGGATATTCTTTCGCGGTTTGACACCAGCGATATTCGAGGCCGCCTAACACCCGACGCCCCGATGCATAAATATACCTGGTTTCAGGTGGGCGGCCCGGCGGATCTCTTGTTCAATCCGGCGGACACAGACGATCTGGCCTTATTCATGCAACGTTTGCCGCGCGATATTCCTGTTTTGGTCGTTGGTGTGGGTTCAAACCTCTTGGTTCGGGATGGCGGCATTGAAGGCGTTGTCATTCGCCTGTCCGGCAAGGGGTTTGGGCAGGTGGAGCAGCTTTCTGACACGCAGCTAAAGGTGGGGGCCGCTGTGCCGGACAAGAAACTGGCGTCTGAGGCACTCGCCGTGGGGCTTGGGGGATTTGAGTTTTACCACGGTATTCCCGGTGCAATCGGTGGCGCGCTGCGCATGAATGCCGGGGCTAACGGAGGGGAGACCACCCAATTGGTGAAGGAAGTGCATGCCGTTTCGCGTGACGGAACGCGCCATGTTTTGAGCCACGAAGATATGGGTTACGCCTACCGCCACAGTGGCGCGTCGCCCGATATGATTTTTACCCACGCGGTTTTTCAGGGACACGCCAAGCCCACGGCGGATATTCAGGCTGACATGGATGCGGTTCAAAAGCACCGCGAAGAAGCGCAGCCGATCCGGGAGAAAACGGGGGGATCGACGTTCAAAAATCCGCTGCCCCATTCATCCTGGCGGGTGATTGATGCCGCCGGTCTGCGGGGCCATCGTGTGGGCGGGGCACAGATGAGCGAAATGCACTGCAATTTCATGATCAATGAGAAAAACGCCACCGCCCATGATTTGGAAACGCTGGGTGAGACGGTGCGGGAACGCGTCTACGCTGACAGCGGAATCCTGCTGGACTGGGAAATTAAGCGCCTGGGCCGATTTGGTGACACGGGGCCGGTTGCGGTGTTTCAGCCTTAAGGGGGAACCGCGTAGGCCCGGGCGTGCGTTGTGCGCTCTTAGTTTTGGGCCTTCTCTTTGAGGTCCAACAGCGTCTCTTCCACGCGTTGCGGGTTTTCGATCCCTTCAAACCCGATTTGGGTTGTGATGGTTTTGCCGTCGTGGCGAGAGGTTTCCTCGATGAAGTAAAGCGCTCCGGTTTGTCCATCGCTTTCCATGGTGCGCTCGATGCCGTTCACATCGTCATAGGTCCAACTCCGCAAGGTCTTTTTTGGGCCGTTGTTGAAGATCATGAGCCGTTGGTCGCTCAGCCCATAGATGGTGTTGCGCGCGGTTGCCCAAGCGGTGAGTGGCGACATCACCAGGCCGATGCCGACGAAAACGAAAATCATGCCAAACAGTGGGAAGATCCAACCGAACACGCTTTCAAACATGTCGCCATTAAAAGCGCTGCCGCTGCGCATATCGTCGGTCATGGTGAGCGCTGTGTAGGTCCAAAACACCGCGAATGCTAAAAACGGCACACCAAAAAGGGCCGTGACTTTGTTCTTTTTCATATGGGCAATCTTATTTCTTGGCCGATCTGCCCAGACCAATTCTTCGCCGCGGCGCAGCTGTGCGCTCATGATATCCCAAGGGCTCGCCATCTTTTTGTCCTTGATGAGATGATGCCTTGCCCCGGACATCGGTTGTGGAAGTTAGCGACCGAAGGTTCGGCTAGCCGTTCACCAATGTAAACCAGCCATCCTCGTCGATGGTTTCGATGCCCAAATCGGCGGCTTTCTTCAGTTTTGAGCCCGCCTTCGGGCCGGCGACCAGAAGATCGGTTTTGGCCGATACGGAACCTGCCACTTTGGCCCCTAGGCGTTCCGCCATGGCCTTGGCCTCATCCCGTGTCATGCGCTCCAGACTGCCGGTGAACACCACCGTTTTTCCGGCCACCGGTGAGGTGCCGGTGGCGATTTCGACGTCGCTGACCTCGATTTTCTCAAGCAAGGCGTCCACGACCGATCGGTTGTGGGGTTGCGCAAAAAACGTGATGAGCGCGGCCACAGCTGTCTCCCCTATGCCGTCAATGGTGGTCAGCGCTTCACGTTCCGCATCATCGCCGGCGATGATGGCGTCCAGGCTTTTCAGCAGCGCCGCGATGCTTTGATAATTGCGTGCCAGCAGCTTTGCATTGCCTTCTCCAATGTGGCGAATGCCAAGGGCAAAGATGAAGCGGTGTAAATCGATGCTGCGGCGCTGTTCAATGGCGGCAAACAGATTGCCCGCGCTTAAGTCTCCAAAACCGTCACGATTTTTCAGCCGGGTGAGGGAGCGCGCGTCGCGCTCCGCCAGGGTGAAAATGTCAGCAATGTTGGCGATGAGACCCCAGTCGTAGAACGCTTCGGCTTGTTTGTCGCCAAACCCGTCAATGTCAAAGGCATTGCGGGAGACGAAGTGCTTGATCCCCTCCACGGCCTGGGCCGGGCACATGAGGCCATTGGTGCAGCGGCGGACGGAATCGGTTTTGCCGGTTTTGGCATTGACCTCGCGCACGGCGGCGCTGCCACAAGCGGGGCAATGGTCTGGAAACAGGAACGGTTGGGACGTGTCTGGGCGTTTTGCCAGGTCCACATCCATGACCTTGGGAATGACATCACCGGCGCGGTAGATCGTGACCGTGTCGCCCACCCGCAGGTCTCGCCCCTCGCGAATGGGGGCACCGTCGGAGCCGATGCCTGAAATATAGTCTTCGTTGTGCAACGTTGCGTTGGAGACCACCACGCCCCCCACCGTAACCGGTTCCAGCCGAGCAACGGGGGACAATGCGCCCGTCCGCCCTACCTGAATTTCAATATCTTTGAGGATGGTTGTTGCAAGTTCTGCGGGAAATTTATGGGCAATGGCCCAGCGCGGGCTTCGGGACACAAAGCCGAGGCGATCCTGCAAGGCGAGATCATCGACCTTGTACACCACGCCGTCGACATCATAATCGAGGCCTGCGCGTTGCGCTTCGATGGCGCGGTAACGTTCGAGCATGCCTTCGGTGGTTTCAAACCGGCCCATGAGTGGATTGGTGGTAAAGCCCCACGAGGCCAGTTGCTCCACCATGGCCATTTGGCCCGGAGCGGGCAGCGCGGAGACCTCCCCCCACGCATAGGCGAAAAAGCGCAGGGGCCGGGAGGCTGTGATCGCAGCATCCAGCTGCCGCAAAGAGCCGGCGGCGGTGTTGCGCGGGTTTACGTAGATCTGCTTGCCTTCCATCTCCATGCGCGCATTCAAAGCGGCAAAATCCGCCTTGCCCATGTAGACCTCGCCGCGTACCTCGAAAACGTCCGGAATATCCGGCCCGCCCAGCGTGTGCGGTATGTCGGCGATGGTCTTTGCGTTGGCGGTGACGTTTTCCCCGACTGCCCCATCGCCGCGGGTGGCGGCTGTGACGAGTGTTCCGTGTTCATAGCGCAAGGCGAGGGACAGTCCGTCGATTTTCGGTTCGGCTGTGAAAGCGAGGGGCTGACCGTCCGGCCACTTGAGAAAACGGCGTATGCGGGTGACAAAATCCGCGACGTCCTGGTCCTTAAAGGCGTTGTCTAGGGAGAGCATGGGGACGGCATGAACGATCTTGTCGAATTTGGACGCCGGCGCTGCACCGATGTTTTGTAGCTGAGAGGCGTTTTTTGAAAGATCCGGAAATGCAGCCTCCAGCGCCTGTGCCCGGCGGCGCAGGGCATCGTAGTCGGCATCGGAGATCGTGGGCGCATCGTCGCCGTGGTAGCGCTGATCGTGTTCCGCGATCTCTCGCGTCAGGCGGGCATGTTCGGCTTCGGCCTGTTCCGCCGTGAGCCCATCAATGGGTGCCGTCGAAAGAGAGCCGCTCATGCGGTTTCACCTTTAGACAGCAGCCGGGCTGCCGCGGCACGGGCCTCCGCCGTGACAGTGGCGCCGGAGAGCATCCGGGCGATCTCTTCCTGCCGTTCATTCCCCATGATGGGTGCAACGGACGTTTCAACGGCGATGGCATCTGCATCATCCATTGTGTTCGCCTGTGCACCGTTGGACCCTTTGGCGATGAGAAAATGTGCGTTGGCCCGGGCAGCAACTTGGGGGGCGTGGGTGACGGAAAGGACCTGCACGTGGTGCGACAGGCTTTCGAGGCGGGCACCGATAGCGTCGGCGACCGCGCCGCCCACACCGGTATCGATCTCATCAAAGACCAGCGTTGGGGCGGAGCCGCGGTCCGCCATGGCGACCTTCAGGGCGAGTAGAAAACGGGACAATTCCCCCCCGGATGCCACTTTCATCAACGCGCCAGGGCGGGTGCCGGGGTTGGTTTGGACAAAAAACTCAAGGCTGTCGTAGCCGTGGGGACCGATTTCGTTTGTGTTGGTGGTTTGCTCCACGAAGAATCGCGCCTGATCCAGCTTCAGGGGGGGCAATTCCGCCATCACCTTTTGTGCGAGACGTTCACCGGCTGCTTTCCGCGCTGTGCTGAGGGCGTCGGCCTTTTCCATGAGGCTTGCGTGGGCGTCCCGGGCTGCGGTTTCCAGTTCAACCAAACGCTCTTCACCCGCGTCCAAATCGTGGAGGTTGGATGCAAGCATTTTTGCGTGGGCCTCCAGATCTTCGACGGGCACGTTGTATTTGCGGGATGCGGCGCGCAGGGCAAACAGCCGTTCTTCCGCCTCTTCCAGCGCCTGTGGGTCGAACTCCGAAAGGCGAATGGCTTGTTCCAACTCACCCTCGGCCTCGGCCAGGCCATCAAGAGCGGTACCGAAGGCCTCAATGGCCGTGTTGAGCAAGCCGGGGGCTGAATCTGCCTTGCGCTCGAGTTTACGCATGGTGGCCACCAGCGTGGGTACGGGGGAGGTTTGACCGGCCAGAACGTCATAAGCCTCCGCCAAATCGCTGGCGATGCGTTCAGCTGCCATCATGCTTTGACGACGGCCAGCGAGTTCTTCTTCCTCGCCGGTTTGTGGCGCTAGCGTTGTGAGCTCTTCAACGCTGGCGCGCAGATAGTCCGCCTCTTCCGCAGCTTTCGCAACGCGGGCCCGCAGGGCATCGAGGCTCTTTTGCGCGCTGCGCCAGGTTGCGTGGGCGTGTTCCACCGCCGCTACGTCCGGCCAAAGATCGCCGAACGTATCCACAAGGGCGCGATGGGCATCGACATCCACCATCGCCCGCTCTTCATGCTGGCCGTGAATTTCCACCAAGGCCTGACCAACCGCCTTTAACACGCCGACTGACACAGGACGGTCGTTGACATAGGCGCGGGTTCTACCGTCGGCGCTTTGCACCCGCCGCAAAATCAGGGCTTCGTCGGCGGTGTCAAAGGCTATCTCATGGGCTGTTAAAACCGCTTCGACCGCATGGCCAGAGGGTACATCAAACACGGCGATGACCTCGCCTTGTTTGCACCCTACGCGCACTAAATCACCATCGCCGCGCGCGCCAAGGGCGAGGGAAAGGGAGTCGAGAAGAATGGACTTGCCTGCGCCGGTTTCGCCGGACAACACAGCAAGGCCCCGATCAAACTCGATGACAAGTGACCGGATCAACACAATATCGCGGATAGACAGCGTACTCAGCATGAACGAATGAACATCGCCAGCGCCAACAGGAACCAACCCTCCTCTTAGACCTAAGAAGGATGCCTGTCACGATGTTTTTGTTTTGTTCCCATCGACTTGTGGAACATTCCCGGAGTGTTGTGACCTTGGAAACAGCGCGCTCGCAATGGATAGGGTCGAGAGATTGCACGCCGCCTGTTTTTGAGGCGACTGGCGACGTATTGCTCAAGACACTTGAACGATGGCCGAGATCGAGTTCACCTGGTGTGCCGTTCCGTCGTGAGGAGCGCGCGGGTGCTTAGGTTCCGACGATCAAGCGGGCGGCGCGGGAGATCCAAGAACTCTTGTTTTCCAGCGGACGCAGACCGCCTTTGTCCAAGAGCGCGTAGGAATCACGGTACCATTTGCTGTCCGGGAAATTGTGGCCCAGCACGGCCGCCGCTGTCTGGGCTTCGGAGTTGAGGCCGAGGGCGTAATAGGATTCCGTCAGGCGGGCGAGGGCCTCTTCCACGTGGCGGGTGTCTTCGAATTTTTCGACCACCATGCGGAAGCGATTAATGGCGGCGAGAAACTCGCGACGTTCCAGATAGTAGCGACCGACCATCATTTCCTTGCCGGCGATGTTGTCTTTGGAAATGCGCATTTTTGCTTTGGAGTCTTCGACATATTCGCTGTCTGGATAGCGATTCACGACCTCCTGCATCGCAACATAGGCCCGCCGGGCGTCGGACTGATCGCGGGTCACGTCTTTGATTTGGCGAAAGTGGGACATGCCGACGAGATACTGTGCGTAGGCGGCATCTTTGTGGGTTGGATAAAGCTGTACGAAGCGTTTGCCCTGCGCAATCGCCTCGCCGTAATTGCCGGACCGATACGCCAAATATGTGCTCATGATGCCGGATTTTTTGGCGAATTTGGAGTAGGGATGCTGGCGATCAAGCTTTTTGAATTTCAACCGCGCTTGCCGCGCGTCACCAGCATCGATGTTTGCAAGGGCTTCATTGTAGAGCTGATCGGCGGGAACAGTGGGTTCCACGAATGCGTTGGTTGATTCATCCTTTGCGCAGGCAGCAGCGAGGCCGCACAGCGCAAGAACAGCAACCATGCGGATCGACCGCGGGGTCTTTGCTTTGATGTTTGAAGTTGACGTCACGCTCTCACCCATAGTCATCAAAGAATTTGTCGTCTGCGCCGCTGGCTCTCTCGTCGGGGCCAGCTGTCGAAAGCAGATGTGTCATCCCAAAACGCTTTGGACCCGCATCATGCCCTTGACGCAACTTATGGGGCTTTTCCGCCGAAGGTACCAGCACACAAAGGTCATAAATCGTACAAATTTGAGGCAGACTTAACACTGCCCCTCGGTTTTGCGCTCTCCACCAACTGCTCGTGCATTTACGCCTGAAAAGTAGGATGCGGATCAGTTTTTGTCGGCTGCATAAGCAGGGCCGGCAACGGCAACCAGGCGACCGCTTCCTTTGGCGGCTGCGGCTGGCACAGCGGGGCGCAAGGCGTTGCCAGAGGCATCTGTCCATTCGTAGTTTGACGGATCGCTCAACAGGGCTTCAAGCGCCATGGCATTGATCTTATGACCGCCTTTATAGGAACGGTAGCAGCCAAGAAATGGCGCGCCGGCGAGAGCCAGATCGCCCACCGCATCGAGCGTTTTATGGCGCACGAATTCATCGGTGTAACGCAAACCCTCCGGGTTCACGATGGTGCTGTCATCACCGATGACGACAGAGTTATCCAGGCTAGAGCCCAGCGCAAAACCAGCGGCCCAATACCGTTCCACGTCGCGCATAAACCCAAATGTGCGGGCGCGGGAGATCTCTTTGCGGAATACGCCCGGCGTCATGTCGCCGGTAAAACTTTGATTGCCGATTGCGGGCTCGTCAAAGTCGATTTCAACTTCAAAACGGGTCGTGTCGCCGGGGGTAAACATGCCCCAGGTATCTCCGCTTTCATACTTCACGTCCTTGAGGACGCGAAGATAGCGGCGCGGCCGGGCCTGCTCTTTAATGCCCACGCGATCAATCGCATCGATAAAGACTTCGGAGGAACCGTCCATGACGGGGATTTCTGGATTGTCGACTTCGACCATGACGTTGTCGACGCCGATGCCCATCAGGGCCGCCATGAGGTGCTCGACCGTCATAACATTAAGACCAGCCGGGTCGCCCAAAACCGTGCACAGTGCGGTGGCCCCCACTGAGGAAGACAGCGCAGGAATATCATTTTGCTGCTCGAAGGGCACGTCGCTTCGAGTGAATACGATGCCGGTGTCAACATCGGCTGGCAAAAGGGTGAGGGAAACAGGCTTTCCACTGTGAACGCCAACACCTGACAGTTCGATTCGGCCGGCCAGGGTGGTCTGTCTTCCAGAATTCATCACGTCCCCTTGCGCACTGTCCCGAGTGCAATTTGTCGGCCCCGTATGTTCGGCGCTCTGTGCGTTCAATTCGGATGTGTGCCGTTTCACACACAAACCACGTTGATCATCGACCTATGATCCGTTTCAACATCGTTAACAGCGCCCGATTGCTGCCATGTTTTGCAGATAATTGTTGATAGGATCGTGCAATCCGTCGTGGTTTTCAGCGATCTTATACCCTTGCGTCTTGTCGAAAGAAAATCACGCTTTCTTTCCGTCTGTGTATATGTCGACTGGCGCGCAGTCTCCTGATTTTGCTGCATCTTATTGGTTTTCGCTGCGGTTCGCGTTAGCGAAAACCCCAATTGTTACAGCCTTGTTACACGCGCCCTCGCGCGCTTTGTCGCTTTTGCGGAATCAGTTGGCCTGTCGGCGCAGGAACGCTGGGATATCCAGCGGATCTTCATCCGCATTCAACCGTGGCGTTTGAGCTGCGCGTCCGTGAACATCCAGAGCACCGTTTTGTGGAGCGGAATAGGCAGGCTGATCACCAGGCACAGGGCGCTGGTGCGCTTGCTGCTGGGCTGGAACCGGTGTTGTGGCCGCCTGCGTCGGTTGATGGACCGTTTGCGTGGGTTGAGCGGGCTGGGTGCTGGGTTGTTTCAAATAGGTTTCCCGCTCTTCGGGCGTTGCGGACAGTCCGCTGGCCAGACGACGCAAAAGGCCAATGGCGCCTGCATCATCTGCTGCATTTGCCTTGGCTTGCTGCGATTGCGGCACCGCATGGCGAGCCACTTTGGCAATGTCCTGCATTGATGGTGTGGCGACGGGCTGTGCGGGGGTTGCCGCAACGGAGGCGTGGGCCGTCAACGCAATTTCCTCTTCAAACGCGGCCTGGAAGTCATCATCGGAAATAGCGTTCTCGGCAATTTCGATGGCCGACGGTGCGACCGCGGGCTGACGCTCGATGATCGGTGCCGCTTTCGTCGCAACTGCGGCTTGCTGCGCGTTTGCTGGGGTTGCGGCAGCTGCGGGCTGAACCGTTTTTGCAACGGCTGCGCCCGCCAATGTGCCTGCGGACGCGCCCGCCAATGCTGACGCCCGTTCCTTGGCCGATTGGCGCAGGCGCTCTGCGGCATCGTTCATTTTTTGTGTGTCGGGCAAAGCCTGGGCGGCGTTTTGGGCTTCAATACCCGTCGCAACAACTGAAACGCGGATGATCCCCTCCAGGCTTTCATCAAATGTTGCGCCCAAAATGATGTTGGCATCGACATCGACTTCTTCGCGGATGCGCGTTGCCGCTTCATCGACCTCAAACAGCGTCATGTCGCGGCCACCGGTGATGGAAATCAACAGGCCATCTGCACCGGACATTGAGGTTTCGTCGAGCAGCGGGTTGGAAATGGCGGCTTCTGCTGCGGCCATTGCGCGGCCCTCGCCGGAGGCTTCGCCGGTGCCCATCATGGCGCGGCCCATGGCGCGCATGACGGAGCGGACGTCTGCGAAGTCCAGATTGATCAGACCTTCTTTCACCATCAGATCTGTGATGCAGGCGACGCCCGAGTAGAGCACCTGATCGGCCATGGAAAAGGCTTCAGCAAAGGTCGTTTTCTCGCTCGCAACCCGAAACAGGTTCTGGTTTGGAATGACGATGAGGGTGTCAACGTGCTTTTGGAGTTCGCCAATGCCGTCCTCCGCCAGGGCCATGCGGCGCTTGCCTTCGAAGGAAAACGGTTTGGTGACCACGCCTACGGTCAGGATACCGGCTTCCCGGGCGGCGCGGGCTACAACGGGGGCTGCACCGGTGCCTGTTCCACCGCCCATACCGGCGGTGACGAAGGCCATGTGGGTGCCCGACAGGTGATCGTTGATCTCATCAATGCACTCTTCGGCTGCCGCCGCACCAACTTCCGGCTGGGACCCCGCGCCCAAACCTTCGGTGACGGCAACGCCGAGCTGGATCAGACGTTCGGCCTTTGACATGGTGAGCGCTTGCGCGTCGGTGTTGGCCACAACGAATTCCACGCCGTCCAAGCCGGAGGCAATCATGTTGTTAACGGCATTGCCGCCGCCACCGCCGACACCAAACACGGTGATGCGGGGTTTCAATTCAGTGATGTCCGGCTTTTGTAAGTTAATGGTCATGGATCGATCCTCGTTGGTTCGGGTCGGCGCTGTCGCCGCAGGTGCCGGATCAGGGTCGGCGGGGTTCGGTGTGTTGTGTTTCATGGTCAGAAGCTCTCTCGCAGCCAACGGCCCATTTTTGCGAAGGGTCCGCCCTGTGCGGCTGTGAGCATCCGACTAGCAACGGAGGAGCGGCCGGAAAATTCGCGTTCGCTCATCTGTGGGTAAATCAGAAGGCCGGCGGCTGCCGAAAAGGCGGGCCCTTTGGCGGTTTTCGGCAGGCCCAAAAGGCCCATTGGACGGCCCAGGCGAATGTTTGCGCCCAAAAGATCGGAAGCAACGCCGGACAAGCCGGTGAGTTGGCTGGCGCCACCGGTCAAAACAACGCGGTTGCCGATGGCTCCGGCGAATCCGGAGCGAACAACGCGGTCGCGCAGCATTTCAAAAGTCTCTTCGACCCGCGCGCGGATGATGCGGCTGACGAGGGACAGTGGAATTTGCGATTGCTGTGAGCCGCCGTCTTCACCCACTCGGTTTACGTTGACAGTGTCGGCATCGTTGTCCCGCAGGATTTGTGCAGAACCGTGCAACACTTTGAGCCGTTCGGCGTCGTGGATGGGGGTGGACAGGCCGCGGGCCAGGTCCATTGTGACGTGGTGGCCGCCGATTGCGATGGCGTCGGTGAACACCAAAGCGTTGTTTAGAAAAATCGAGATCGTGGTCGTTCCGCCGCCCATATCGATACAGGCGCAACCCATGCGCGCTTCATCGTCCACCAGGGAGGCGAGGCCGCTGGCATAGGGTGTGGCGACGATCCCATCGAGGGAGAGGTGCGCACGGTTGATACTGAGTTCGAGATTGCGAAGCGGGGAAGCATCGGCGCTGACGACATGCATGTCGACGCCCAGTTCCATTGCGACCATGCCTTCGGGATCACGAATGCCTGTTTGACCGTCCAATCCGTAGCCGATGGGTAGGGCATGAAGGATCATGCGACCGTCTTCGGCCAGTTGATCGCATCCTGCTGCCAAAACGGAACGGATGTCGCGGTTTTCAACCTCCCGCCCATCCATCAAGATGGATGAGGAAAACGTTCCGCTGGTCAAACGTCCGGCGGAAACGCACAGAAGTAACGAATCGACCGTCAGGCCCGAGGACCGTTCCGCGCTGTCCACGGCTTGGCGAATGGCAGTTTCGGCGGCTTCCATGTCCACGATAACGCCGCTTTTGATCCCGCCGGAGCGTTGATAGCCAAAACCTAGCACTTCAATGGCGTGGGATCGTCCAGGCAGAACTTCGCTTTCGTTTCGAGGCGTCAGACGGGCGATCATGCAGCAGATCTTGCTGCTGCCAACATCCAGAACCGACAGGATCGACGACCGGTTGGTTGACAAGCGCCCCGGTCGAAAGCCACCGGAAAAGATCGGTGCAGCGCTCACAGCTTGGTGTCCGCCTTTTTCATGGCTTTTTGTCGGGCAGACACGAAATCGGCCCGGGTTTTGGCCGCTTTTTCAGGCAACGCGATGATGGCGCGGTCCTTGAGCCGCAGATCCAATGTTTTGATTTCGCGTTCAAATAGCGCGTGTTTTTCATTCAGCGATTGGGCTCTGGCGAGAGCGTCGGCGACACCTTTTTCGGGAAGTTTAATGCGTATGCCGCCTGCAAGTTCAATGTCCCAGCGGCGCTCGGCAACATGCACATAGGATGTTACCTGTTGAGCGATGGACGGGTGAGCGGCCACAAGCGGAAGGATGTCTGCTGCTGCACCGGATGCGCCTTTTCCAACCAAATGGGGCAGGTGGCCGAAGCGATTGTTGATCAAGTCCGCGATGCCAAAGCGGTCGATGGGACGTCCTGTCTCTTCCACCACCGTGAGGCGATCCTCATGTTGCCAAACCGCCATAGGGCGACGTTCGGCGATGGCGATGGTGAGCTTGCCGGGGTACAGCTTGCGGATCGCGACGTCTTTGACCCAAGGCAGAGCTTTAAGGCGTAGGCGGGCTGCGTCGGCATCAAAACCGACGAGTGACTGATTGGTGACAAAGCCAAGGGCGCGGTAGACGTCTGTCTCGGTGGTCTCGATCTGTCCGGTGATGACAATATCTTGGGCTTGCAGACCTACGGTGGATGCGAGCGCCGAAACCACAATTGGGCCATGGCCGCCCATGGCAGCACCATATCCCAGGCCCATGGTCATAAAGCCGATGGCGAACGCGCTGCCGACGCCGCGACGCATGGGTCTTGCGTCCCGAATGAGCCCCTGAAGTCCGCGATAAAAGGCAGAGCGGGTGAGCAGCGAGCGGGCGTGAAATGTCACGGCCTCTGCGCCGTGTGGGGCAACGGAAGCGGCTTTTGAAGCCTCTCTTGAAGCTTCTGGCGATGTGCGACCCATCAGCGATGACACGATGCGTCCTCCACTATCCAAGCCAAAAACTCCCCGAAGGAGTGTCCGGCATGCTCTGCAAGTTCAGGCAACAAAGAAGTGGGTGTCATTCCAGGTTGAGTGTTCAACTCCAACCAAATCAGTTCACCCGTCCCGTTAACGCGATCATCAAGCCGGAAGTCGGAGCGACTCACGCCGCGGCAACCAAGAGCCTGATGTGCCTTGAGGGACAGTGTCTGTATCCTTTGGTAAATATTTGGTAAAATGTCGGCCGGAAGGATGTGTTTGGAGCCACCCTCGGTGTATTTCGCATCAAAGTCGTAGAACGTGTCCCCTTCGGGCACGATTTCAGTAACGCCCAGCGCAACATTGCCCATAACGGCGCAGGTCAGTTCTCGCCCCGGGATGTAACGTTCCACCATGACGGTATCGCCGTAGGGCCATGACGATGCATAGAGTTCCTGGGGTGGGGTGGAGCGGTCTTCGCCCACGATCAGCACACCGAAGCTGGAGCCTTCGTTGACGGGTTTGACGACATAAGGGGGAGGCATGGCGTGTTTTTCGGCCGCTTCCAGCCGATGCATCACTTTGGCCTCGGCAACCGGTACACCGACCCGTCGCACCACGGTTTTTGCCCGTTCCTTGTCCATGGCGAGGGCCGAGGCCATGACCCCGGAATGGGTGTAGGGAATGTCGAGATATTCCAAAATGCCCTGAATGCAACCGTCTTCGCCATAGGGGCCGTGGAGCGCATTGAAAGCGACATCGGGTTTCAAGGCTTGCAATTCACTGCTGACATCGCGGCCAACATCGACCCGGGACACCTGGTAGCCACGGGCTTCCAAAGCGTCTGCACAGGCATTGCCCGACGACAAACTGACCGTCCGTTCAGATGACCATCCGCCCATTAACACAGCAACGTGCTTCATGGTGGCTCCCTTGCGCTTCCCCTGAATGAAGCAGAAGAATCACAGCTTTGGGAGCGTTTCAACCGCCTCAAATGGCATCGTTGGCGCGCGGAAGGGGTCGGCGCTGGCCCCGTTTCGGCTAAGCGATTCAAAAGACTCACAAGTTTAAGGGCAGGGGTCCCAAAAAATAATTTTGCAGTTTTTTTTGCAGTCGGTTGCGGCCAGCGCGCGCCCGACTTCCGCAAGTCAAGCTGTCGACGATGTGGAGACCGCGGCCATTACCCTTGCCATTACCCTAGCCATGACCCTAGCAATAACGTTCCGGGCCTGCCCATTGGGAGGCCGAATATCGGTCCCCATGCGCCCAGCCGAGGGGCAGAGTGTTCTCGATCCGGGCGATATCTTCCGCCGACAACGAAAGCTGCGCGCCCTTGGCGGCTTCTACCAAATGGCTGACGTGGCGGGTGCCCGGGATGGGCAGAACATGCGCGCCTTGGTGGATGAGCCAGGCGATGGCAAGGCTTGCGGCGGCCGCGCCCATGTCTGCTGCCAAAGCGCAAAACTTGGCGTTATACGCCAGGTTATGGCTGAGGTTGGGTTCGTTAAAGCGTGGGTTGCCTTTCATCCAATCCATGGATTGAACGGTCTCAGCGCTGTGCGGGCGGTCGGTGAGGAGGCCGCGGCCCACCGGGGAAAAGGCGACGAGGGCCGCTCCCAATTCCGCACAGGTCTGGATCAACCCAAGCTCCGGCGAGCGGGTGGACAGTGAATATTCCGATTGCACCGCCGCGATTGGGTGGACGGCATGGGCTCGGCGCAGGGAAGAGGGCGCGATTTCTGAAAATCCGATGGTTTTGACCTTGCCGGCTTTGACGAAACCGGCGAGCGCGTCCGTCACCTCTTCGATTTCAAACCGCGTGTCGCGGCGGTGGACGTGGTAGAGATCGATGGCATCGACCCCCAAACGGGCGAGGCTCTTATCAAGCTGCGCCGCCATGTGCTTGGGATCGTTGTTGAACCGCCGCTCCGGGTCGCGGGTGATGCCCACTTTAGTGGCCAGGGTGAAAGGATTTTTTCCGCCGCGCTGTTTCAACCATTGGCCAATCACGGTTTCCGAGCGGCCCATGCCGTAGACATTGGCGGTGTCGATATGGGTGATGCCAAGGTCCACACAGGCATCGAGGATTTTCATGGACCCTTCATCGGTGGCGGGGCCGTAAAAATTGCTAAACGACATGGCACCATAGCCCAAGACACTGACGGTAGGGCCATTCTGGCCGATGGTTCTGCTTTGCATGGAGTTTTCGCTACAGGTGGTGTGAGGCCGGCAACGCTGTTTTTGGCCGTCTGTTTGATCCTGTCAAATGGGTTGCGGCGGTGTTGGCTTCTGGCAAGCTATTCCGAAATGGGCGCTGGCTAAGTAGCTCTGGCTAACGCGCGCTGGCTCGGCTAGGCCCTGTGGGTGGAATATCCAGCTCTCACCGTCCCCGATGCCCCCACCCACCTTTTCGCCTGAACCCGCCCCGCATGCTTCTCAGCGACCGGTGGTGGACGGTGTGCGCGATGCGCTGCCGGTCCTGCTTGCTATTGTGCCATTTGCCGCTGTGTTCGGCGCGCTGGCCAGGGAACAAGGGTTTTCGATCCTGGAAATCATGGTGGCATCGGGCTCCATCTACGCCGGCGCGAGCCAATACGTGATGCTGGACTTGTGGGGGCAAAAAGCGCCGGCGTGGTCGATTGTGCTGGCAGTCTTCGTCGTCAACTTTCGTCACATCCTGTATTCAGCTGCCGTGGGCCGGCGTCTCACTGCGTTTTCCAGGCCGCAAAAAGCCGTCGGTTTCTTTTTGTTGACCGATCCGCAATTCGCCACCGCCGAACGCCGCCTGGTCAACCATGGGCGCATCGAACCCGCTTATTATTTTGCCTATGGCTGCTCGCTTTATTCTGTTTGGATGGCCAGCAACGCCCTTGGTGCGGTGTTTGGGGCGCTGATCGAAGACCCGGCTGCCTTTGGTTTCGATTTCATTTTGCCACTGTATTTCGTTGGCCTGGTGATGGGCTTCAAAGCGCGTCCCAACTTTTTGATCGTCGTGATCGTCAGTGGCGTCGCTTCGCTCATCGCGTTTAATACCGTGGGCAGCCCTTGGCACATCACGCTTGGGGGCTTGGCGGGGCTGGTCTTGGCAGCCGTGTTGAGCAAGCCGGGGGAGGGGGCGCTGTCCCCCGTTGAACCCGATGGTTCTGATGATGCCACACGGCCGGCAAGCGGCGGCGTGGCGAAAGGTGGGGCCGATGTCTGATATCATTTGGTTGGCTTTAGCGTGTGCCGTTGCAACCTACGTGACGCGGTTTGGCGGTCATCTGATCCTGTCGCGTTTTGGCCGGATCAACCACCGTGCAGAAGCGGCTTTGGATGCCGTTCCAGCCGCTGTGCTCACAGCGCTTGTGGCTCCGTCTTTGGTCAATCGCGGGCCTGCGGAAAGCCTTGCGCTTATTTTGACGGCTGCGGTTGCGCTGCGCTTTTCATTGACCGTGACGGTCACCGTCGGTTTATGCGCTGTGGTCGGACTTCGGGCTTTAGGGCTTTAGGTTGAGGTCGCTAGCGTAGGTTTGCTGAGCGCTGCGGTCTTGCCCGCCAACCAGTCCGCCGTGTCGTCGGGCAGCAGGGGCGTCAGTTCCCGCCGCACCCAGTCGTGGTAGGCGTTCAGCCATGCCAGCTCATCATCATCAAGCAACATCGCATCGACGAGGCGGGTGTCGAAGGGGGCCAGAGTGATGGTTTCAAACCCATGCATGTTCAAATCTCCGCCGGGAATGGGCAAGGGCTCGCTGACGATCACCAGGTTTTCCAGGCGAATGCCGTAGGCTCCTGTTTTGTAGTAGCCAGGTTCGTTGGACAGGATCATGCCCGGTTGCAAAACCTCCATGCCGCGCCGCGAAATGTTTTGCGGGCCTTCATGCACGGAAAGGTAAGACCCGATGCCATGGCCCGTTCCATGGGCGTAATCCAGACCATGCCGCCACAGGGCGTTGCGCGCCAAAACATCCAGATCAACGCCGCGCGTGTTTTGGGGGAACCGGGCCAGGCTCAGGCTGATATGGCCTTTGAGCACCAACGTATAGGCGCGGATGTGCTCGGCTTGCGGGGCCTGGTCTTTGGCAAGAATCGGCACCGTGCGGGTGATGTCCGTTGTCCCGTCATCGTATTGCCCACCGGAATCCACCAAATAAAGCTCTCCGGCTTTGAGGGTGCGGTTTGTGTCTTCCGTCACCCGGTAATGGACGATGGCACCATTGGGACCTGCGCCTGAAATCGTGTCGAAGGATATGTCGCGCAATGGCATGTTTCCCGCACTGTTGATGCGGCACTGCTCCAGCCGTTTTGCAGCGCTGATCTCGTCCACCGATCCCGGTTTCTGGCAATCCAGCCAATGCAGAAATCGGGTGACAGCAACGCCATCGCGGATGTGGGCCGTGCGCGCACCATCCGACTCCTGTGGGTTCTTGCGCGCCCGGGGCAGGGCCACGGGGTCCTTTTCGGTGACCACCGTTCCACCGGCTGCTTCAACCTCCTCCTTGAGGGCAAAAGAAGCGTGGTTGGGATCCAGTAAAACGGCTTTACCCGCTACGACATCTGCCAACATGGCCATGAGTTGGCTTTCGTCGTGCAGGTCCGCGGATTGGGTCAGGAAGGCCTTGGTTTTCATGTCAAGGCGCGCGCCATCGATGAAAAGCTGGGCGTAGCCTTCGCTGGGCACGATGGCATGGGCAAGCACGAGGGGCGTGTGGGCAACGTCGGATCCTCGGATGTTGAACAGCCAGCAAACGGAGGAAGCGTCGGTTAAAACACAAAGATCGGCTTTCGCATCAGCAAGGGCAGCAGCAACTTTTTTGAGTTTCTGGCTTGTCGTTTCGCCCGCGTATTCAAAGTCATGGATGTGCACGGGTTGGTTGGGGGGCGATGGCCGGTCCGTCCAGATCGCGTCCACCAGATTGTCTTCAAGGGTGATGAACTCGGCGTCCGTCGCCTCGGTTGCTTTGGTGAGGCGGTCCACTTCGTTGATCGTGTGCAGCTTAGGGTCAATGCCCAGACAGTCTTTGGCCGTCAGATTGGTTTTTAGCCAAGCGTGGGGGGGCGTCTCCACCAGGCTTTCGACGGTCCAATAGTCTTGATCGGTTTGATCTGCCGCTTGAAGGGTGTAGCGGCCATCGACAAACAAAACGGCCTTGCTGAGGGTGACGATGGCCTCCCCAGCCGAGCCCGTAAAACCGCTCAACCACGCCAAGCGTTCAGCGCATTCTGGCAGGTATTCGTTGCGCTGCTCGTCGGCATGGGGAACGCACAGGTGGGTGAGCCCATGGGCTTTCATTTGTGCCCGCAGGGCTTCAAGGCGGCCACCGCCTCTTACCTGTTCCTTCGGTGCTGAAAAGTCTTGAAACGTGCTTTTATTTTCTTGAGCCATGGTCAGACACCTGGGAAGCGGATCAGGCGTGAACTTAGCCCGCCCGGGCGTTGCTTGCCAACGGTTCGGCCAACGGTTCGGCAACCAGTGTTGCAAGCGGTATGGCTAACAGAGCCTTAGCTATGCGCCTTGCGCATATCGATCCTGCGGCTTTGCCCCTACCTCGCCGAGCTGAAAATCCTATTCTCCAATCATCGGCACAGGGGTGCTGGACGGAACATGAAGGAGTTTGACAATGGGTTTTCGCAGTGCATTTGACCGCATGATCGCCGCGCGTGAAAAACAGGCTCGCCGCTACGTAAACGGTGCGCTCCTCAATCTGGACGATGAGACGCTGGCCCGTGGCGGTTTTGACCGCAAGACGCTCCGCGCTCAGGGTGGTTCGGTTTACCCAATGTAAGCTGTTCGCAGGCTTGCGGATAACCGCTGGGGACGCAGCCCCAGGCTGTGGTTTCACAACAGCGAACGCTGCGACCAATTCGTAAGCCGATGGGGTTTCTGCTCCATCGGCTTTTTTGTTGTTGTGATCGCTTTGTTACTCTGACCGCTTTTTTACACTGACTGCTGGCGCTAACCCTTCAAAACCAAGGTCAACCAGCCGTCTCTGATGTGGCGGCGGTGAAATACGAGGCCCTGGTTGCGGTAGGTTGCGCGAATGCGCGTCTCCTGGTGAGGCAGCAGACCGGACAGGATTACCGTTCCCCCCGGCGCGGTGTGCCGCGCCAGTGCGGGGGCCAGGGCTGCAAGGGGGCCAGCCAGAATGTTGGCAAGGATTACATCAGCGGCGCAGTAATCGCGAAAAACCCGGTGGTGAAATCCCGTTGCCGTTTCAAAATGAATGGCGCTTGCCACACCATTGATCCGGGCGTTTTCTGCTGCGACCTCAACGGATACAGGATCGATGTCCGTTGCCACAATGGCGGCGGTGCAGGATTTGGCAAGCGAGATGGCCAACACGCCAGAACCGGTGCCGACGTCAAAGGCGATGTCAGGATCGTTGGATTTGAGCGTTTCTTCCAACATGTCCAAACAGCCCGCCGTGGTGCCGTGGTGGCCGGTGCCGAAGGCCTGACCCGCGTCGATTTCAACGGGAAAGCGCTTGTGCCTTGCGGCCGCTCGGTCGTGGGATCCATGGACGAAATATTGGCCGGCGCTGACGGGTTTGAGGTCTTTGAGCGTTTCTGAAACCCAATCAACGTCCCCCAAGCGTTCGGTCTGGAGTGGCAGGCCAAAACAGTCCGAGCCCAGGATTTCATGGATCCGTCCGCGCCATGCGTCCGCCTCATCCTCCTCCACATAGAGCGAATAGCACCAGCTGCCGGGCTTGCCCTCTTCTTCAAACAGGGCTGTTGGCACCGTGTCCTCATCGAAGGCTGCATCGAGGATGGAAGCGATGTGGTTGGCTTCGGGTTTTCGGGCGCAGATGAACAGGCGGACTTGGGTCAACGGGCGAATGATCCTTCCGCATCGCTCTCAGAGCCGTTTGTCTTGGCCGCAGGGTCCGTCCGCGGGCCAAATGAAATGACGCGATCCCCCACCGCAGGTGTGGCGGATTTCGAGGTTTGGTTGAATACCAGCGTTCCATCTGACTTCATCCAGAACACGATTTGGCGCTGCATCGACGGTTCGCCGTCTGCTTCCACCTCGTTGCCCTTGGCCTGTTCGGCGTCGGCCTCCGTCCAATCCTGGGTTGAAAATGTCCAACCGTTGATCATGGCTGCGCTCAACGCGGCGAAGTCTTTTTCCGGCTTGAAAAGTGATCGACCACCGACTGTCACCGAAACAGAACGGCGGCTGCTTTCCGTTTCGCCGCGACCCAGTTGAAAAACGTTGGTGCGCCCAAATTCCGGTCCAAATTCGGTGCAGACGAGGGTGTTGTAGGCATCATCATCGGTGGCGGCGATTACGTGGCCGTATCCGTTCAGCGCGATGTCGTGGTGGGCTGCATCCGACAACACTTCACCGAAATAGACAGGAACGCCAATTTGCCGGGTTTTGCGAATGTGGTTCCAGTTGGAATCGGCAATCATCACGGGCAAACCGAGGTCCTTGATAGTGACGGCCAAAGCGTTTGACCATTGTGAACCGCCGACGATCAAAACGCCCGGTTTTTCCGCTGATTTCAGGTTGAGCAACGAGGCCAAAGGCGAAAGCGTGAAGCCGTGCAGCGCGATCGTGGACGCGACGATGGCAAAGGTTAGGGCGGTGAGTTGGGCCCCATCCTCCACCCCCATGTCCACCAGAGTGCTGCCAAACAGGCCGGAGACCGCAACGGCAACGATACCCCGGGGCGCGATCCAAGCTGTGAGCAAGCGCTCTTGCCACGTCAGGCCTGCGCCAACGGTCGCGATAAATATGGCTAAGGGGCGGGCGACAAACAGAACGAGGAAGACGAAAATCACCGCTGGCCAACCCAGCGACAGGATCGTTGCCATATCAAGGGAAGCCGTGAGCAGGATGAACAACCCGGACACGAGCAGGATCGTCACCGTTTCTTTGAACCGTTTGAGTTCGGTGAGGCTCGCCATTTTGGTGTTGGCCAGCGTGATGCCCATGACAGTAACGGTCAGGAGCCCCGATTCCTCAAGGATCAAATCGGACACCGCAAACGCGCCCAACACGCTGGCCAGCAGGACCGGCGATTTCAAAAACTCCGGGACGTGGCCGTTGACGAAAGCCCAGGCGATGGCCCGGCCCAACAAAAAGCCGCCCACGATCCCGATGGCGATGGCGCCTGCGACTGCCAGGGCCAGCGAAGCGCCGTCATGGGAACCGTGGATGACGAGGTAAATTTCAAACGCTAACACTGCGCAGATCGCACCGATTGGATCGTTGACGATGGCTTCCCAACGTAACAGCGATGCCGGGCGTTGTTTCAGTTGCGCTTGGCGCAGAAGCGGCATGATCACCGTCGGTCCGGTGACGATCAAAACCCCGCCGAGGATGATCGATGTGGGCCAAGACAGGCCGGCCCCGTAGTGGGCGGCGAGGGTGGAAAACAGCCAAACCAACGGTCCTGCGGGGAAGATGATCCGGCGGACTGCCTTTGAGGTTTCCTGAATTTCGCGAAATTTGAGCGTGATACCGCCTTCAAACAGGATGATGGCCACCGCGGAGCCGATGATCGGTTTGTAGAGTTCGCCCAGCAGCTCTTTGGGATTCACGTAGCCGGTGAACGGCCCCATGATGAGACCGGCCAGTAGCAAAAGCGCAATGGCTGGAATGCGCAAACGCCATGCCGCCCATTGCGAGCCGATGCCGGCAACACCGATGAGTGCAAATTTCAGTAGGATCGAGCTCATGACGCCTTATGGCCCGCCTATGTCGAGGGCGTAAAGGCTCTTTATCTGATCACCGTTGTGCTCAGACCTCTTGGTTTTGCGAGGAGAAAAGACTGGCCGCATCGTAGACTTCGATGGGGCCGGGCCAGTGGGCTTCCAGCGACAGCTTGATAAATGGGCCCGACACCAAGCTGTTGGTCAACAGGACAAGTGTTTCATCGTAGGCCTGCACGTCCATGATCGCCATGCGCAGCGCCGGGTTGCGCTCGATGACCAAGCCGACTTCTTCAAGGAGCAGCGTTTCGTCATAGGGCGCGTCGGCGCTCGGGGCTTTTGCGGACTGGGTATGAGCGGCGATTAACATGGGGCGTTTCATTTTGCTTTTGGCGTTCAAGGTCAGACGTCAGGCGTCGGACCCTTTCCTTATCGACCGGGGTCTTAACGGACGATTTCTGGCGACAGCGTGTCGTGTTCGCTCGACAAACACAGTGAACAAACTCACAGGCGCGGCGGAATGGGCCCACTGCGACGCTTTTGTCGCGGTTTGACCACCCACTCAGGGGAATTTTCAACCGCCAGAGCAGGCTGGCCTATCAGCGTACACATTGACGCTGGGGAGTGAAATGGGCACATGCCCCCCATCGTTTTGAAATGACGTCGGCTCGCACCGCGCTTCTCCCGGTTTCCCGGTGAGGGCAAGTATGACAACTGCGTGCTTTGATCGGCCCCAACGGGCCCGCGCCGACGCTGACTTGATAAGGGGTTTCATCAGGACATGAGTGTCGAACGCGTTGATGTTGAGGGTATGCAGGTTGCCCGTGAGTTGTTTGATTTCGTCAATGACGAGGTGATGCCGGGAACGGGGGTCGACAGCGAAGCGTTTTGGCGGGCCTTTGCCGCGCTGATGAACGAAATGGCCCCCCGGAACCGGGCGTTGCTGCAAAAACGCGATGATCTCCAGGCCCAACTGAACACATGGTCGCGTGAAAATCCTGGACCGATTTCAGACATGGCCGCCTACACCGCCTTCCTGCGGGAGATCGGTTATCTGGTGCCGGAGGGTGCACCGTTTCAGGTTTCCACCAGCAATGTGGACGCGGAGATTGCAGACACGCCCGGTCCGCAATTGGTGGTTCCGGTGATGAATGCGCGCTATGCGCTGAACGCTGCCAACGCCCGCTGGGGCTCGCTCTACGATGCGCTGTACGGAACGGACGCTATTTCCGAAGACGGCGGCGCGCAAAAGGGCCCAGGCTACAACACTGTTCGCGGCGACAAGGTGATTGCCTGGGCGCGGGCATTTCTGGATAAAAGTGCGCCTTTGGCAGCAGGAACATGGGCGGACGTCACCGGGTTTAGCGTTGAAAACGGAGCCTTGGTCATTTCGCGGGTTGATGGCGGCACAACGGCTCTCGCCGATCCAGATCAGTTTTGCGGCTATAACGGCACAGAAGCCGGGCTCGATTCCATTCTTTTGGTTCGAAACGGCATGCATCTCGACATCATCATCAACCGCCAGCACCCCGTGGGTGAAACCGATATGGCGGGCATTGCTGATGTTGTTTTGGAATCGGCGCTCACCTCCATCATGGACAATGAAGATTCGATTGCGGCGGTGGATGCCGAAGACAAGGTGGTGGCCTACCGCAATTGGCTTGGTTTGATGAAAGGCGATCTCGAGGAAAGCTTTGAAAAAGCTGGCAAGACGCTGACCCGTCGCTTGAACGATGCGCGCACATATCTGTCCCCCACCGGGGAACCGATGGCGCTGAAGGCGCAGGTCTTGATGCTCACCCGCAACGTTGGGCACCTGATGACCAATCCGGCCATTCTCCTCGCCGACGGCCACGAAGTGCCCGAAGGTCTCATGGACGCGATGATCACGGCGCTTGCGTCCAAACACGACGTGGGCGACGGAAATGGTGGCTCGGGTGGACGCCGTATCAACTCGGCTGAGGGGTCGATCTACGTTGTGAAACCCAAAATGCATGGCCCTGAAGAGGTTGCGTTTGCGGTGGAGACTTTTGACCGGGTGGAAGACGCTCTTGGTCTGGCGCGTAACACGATAAAAATCGGGATCATGGACGAGGAACGCCGCACAACGGTGAACCTGAAAGAGTGCATTCGGGCGGCGCAAAACCGCGTTGTGTTTATCAACACCGGCTTCCTGGACCGCACGGGCGACGAGATGTTCACGTCGATGGAAGCTGGGCCGATGATCCGCAAAGGGGACATGAAGCAGTCCACCTGGATCAATGCCTACGAGGCATGGAATGTAGATGTGGGTCTTGCCTGTGGTCTGCAAGGGCGGGCGCAAATTGGCAAAGGCATGTGGGCCATGCCGGACCTTATGGCAGCGATGCTGGAACAGAAGATCGGCCACCCAAAAGCTGGCGCAAACACCGCTTGGGTCCCCAGCCCAACCGCCGCAACCCTGCACGCAACCCACTATCACGAAGTGGATGTGAAAGCCGTGCAATCCGACCTGAAGAGCCGGGATCACGCGAAACTCGAAGACATTCTGTCGGTGCCGGTTGCCGAACGCCCCAATTGGTCGGTCGACGACATTCAAGCGGAACTGGACAACAATGCCCAGGGCATTTTGGGCTATGTGGTACGATGGGTAGATCAAGGCGTCGGGTGTTCCAAAGTGCCGGACATCAACGATGTGGGCTTGATGGAAGACCGCGCCACGCTGCGCATTTCATCCCAACACATGGCCAACTGGTTGCACCATGGCGTGGTTCAGAAAGATCAGATCGTTGAAACGATGAAGCGCATGGCTGCCAAGGTGGACGCGCAAAACGCAGGCGATCCGCTCTATGAACCGATGGCGGGCCGCGAAGAGGAGAGTGTGGCTTTTCAAGCGGCGCTCGAACTCGTTCTGGAGGGGCGCCAGCAGCCCAGCGGTTACACCGAGCCGGTGCTGCACAAACGTCGGCTGGAGAAAAAGGCTCAGGCCTAACCGTTTTTTTGCTGCTTGAAACAGACGCGCTTGGAGGCGGGCCTGTTTGATCCGTTGTGGTCTCAGCTTGGCGGCTAGGGTATAATCTGGCGCCAAACCGTTTATGTGACGTGGAAGCGGCGTCGTTCGAGGAGGAATAAGACCATGGAACTTCAAAGCCTTATTGTGTTTTTGTTGATCGGTGCGGTTGCTGGCTGGTTGGCTGGTCAGATCATGAAGGGCGGCGGTTTTGGTTTGATCGGCAACATTGTTGTTGGGATCGTCGGCGCGTTCATCGCGGGCTTGGTTCTGCCCATGATTGGCATCGTGATCGGCGGTGGCATCCTGGGTGCGATCATCAATGCAACCATTGGGGCGGTTATTCTGCTGTTTGTCATTGGCTTGGTGAAACGCGCCTAGATGCGGCGTTGGGGCGTTTTCCAAACGTCCTGTGCACACAACCAAAGTTGCTGACCACATTGTGTTGAAAGCCACTTATTTCGTGGCACAATTGTGCCAGAAGTCTGGGGCACGGGTGCGCGCGAGGGGTATGTCGCAGATGGATGGGTTTGGCATGGCAATGAGAATCGGTCGACTGTCCAAGGCTTTGAGACACACGTTTGCATTGGGTTTGGTGGCGGGAAGCCTTGCGTTGGGCACGCTGTCCGAGGCCCAAGCTCAGGTGGAGCGGCCACCACAATTTGTGCTGCTGTCTTTTGATGGCTCTAAAAGCAACAAGTTTTGGCGCACGAGCCGGGCCTTTGCAAAGAAGCACAACATTCGTTTCACCTATTTTATCAGCGGCGTTTACTTTTTGACCCGGGCGGAACGCAAACTCTATGTTGAACCCAAGCGGGGTCGGGGCCGCAGCGCCATCGGCTTTGGCGGTACGGCTGAAGATATTCGGGAGCGCATGTCGCAATTGTGGCTGGCTTCCACCGAGGGTCACGAAATCGCATCCCACGCCAATGGGCATTTTGACGGGTCGAGTTACAACGCCAAGCAGTGGAATTCTGAGTTGAAGCAGTTCGGTTCGCTCATCAAACGCGCGTGGGCGAAATATGGTGGGGGTAAGATCAGCGAAAGCCAGATCGACGCCTTTGACCGGGGCTTTATAGGGTTGCGCGCGCCGCAATTGGGCATCTCAAAGGGTCTGTTCGCGGCCATGCGCAACAAGGGGTATCGCTACGATACCAGTCGGGTGAACCGTATGAATTACTGGCCACGGAAGCGTGGAGGCATTTGGAATTTTCCCCTGGCGTCCCTGCGTTTGGCCAAAAGCAACCGCCGCACCCTCTCGATGGACTACAATCTTTATTTCACCCATTCGAAGGCCAAGCGCGCGCCCAAATCGAAGTGGCAGGAGTTCGAGGACGACACCTACGAAACCTACATGAAGTATTTCCGGAACAATTATTACGGAAACCGTGCTCCAATCGACATCGGCCACCATTTCTCGCTGTGGAACGGCGGCGCTTACTGGCGCGGAATGCAGCGGTTTGCCCGTTCGGTGTGTGGTCGCAAAGAAGTGCTGTGCGTGACCTATCAAGACCTGATGGCCTTTATGGAAGCCAATAAGAGCAAGATCGATGATTTCCAGAAGGGCAATTTCCCAAAAATGAAGCGCGGTACCTGAGGGTTTCGGGCGGTCGACGTCACGCTAAGCGGGTGAACGACTGAGCATCCCGCCGATTTCAAGTGCGGGACGCGCGCTCGTGTTACTTTTTGCTCCGCTTGCTCGTGCCAAATGGTTTTTCCGGCGGCGTTTCGAAAGCGATGGGCAGGTCGTCGAACAGGCCAAGCGTGCCATTGCCCTCCATTTTGGGCACGTAGCGGCTCATCCAACTTGCGGGCGGTTTGAAGGCCACGGCTGCCTCCCACTTAAAGTAGCCAAGTTCGCCGACCGCAGGAATTGGCTCCAAGGGTTTTGGGTTCTCAAGCAGCAAACCGTAGGGCCCGCCGAACCAGGGCTTGTGGCTCTCCGGGCAGGTCTTTTCGATCACAATATCCACGACATCCACCGTGCCGATGATGCCGCCGCGGATGAGATCAGCCGGTGGGGGCAGGGCGACGTCGATGGATTGCAGTTTCCAGACAGCCCAGCGGTACTCTTTTTCGCGCATGCCAGTGGCTGCATGGATGCAGATGGTTCGGCAATCCATGTTGCCGGTCCGAATGGCCCCGAGCGTGCGGTTTTCAATTGTCTTACCGCCATGGATGATGGCCCAGGCCCAGGGCTGACGCACGGAAAGCGCCAGTGGCGGAAGCGGTGTGTTGCTTTCGTTTGTCACGGTCCCTGGCGCCTTTTGGCGAATGGATAAGGGGTGGGGGGTATGGACGCCGAGGTCACCTCGCCGTTTCCCAAAACCTATCACAGGCGGTCAACCTGCACTATTTTTCGCAGTAGGGTTGGCCAAACAGGCCCCTACTTGGGTTCGGTTGGTGCCCGTACACGCAATTGGGTGTGGAGACAAAAAAACCACCATCGACGGTGTACTGGGCACCGTCGATGGTGGCGTTAGGGTGCGGTGGGGGCAACACCGACCCTGTGTTCGATCCTGTGTTCCGTTGTGTCGGCCCTTTATGGACGCCAATAGGTAAAATGGCGAACTTCCGGAGCCTGCTCATACATGCCCCGCATGTCGATGAGGGGCGCAGCCGGCGGCACCAGATTTGACAGCGTTTCCAAAGTGAGACCTTCGCGAAAAACTGTGTGACCAAGGGTGACGATGATGGCGTGGTAGGCTTGCCCATCGAAAGGATCATCGATGATTTTCGTACCGCGACCGCCTTCAAAATGATCGTCCTCGGCGATTGGGTCGTAGTTGTACACGTCCGCACCCTGCGCCCATAGGTAGTCCATCATTTTGAACGTTTTGGAGTTTCGCGTGTCTGGACAGTCTTCTTTGAAGGAACGCCCGAGCACCAATACCCGCTTGCCGGAAATACTGTCGCCGGCGGCTTCAAAACACTGTTCGAGCTTTTCAGCGATGAAATACGCCGTTTGTTCGTTCACGCTGCGACCGGCGGCCACCAGTTCCATGGACAGTCCGTGACGACGGCCGGCATCCACGAGGTAGTAAGGGTCCACGGCGATGCAGTGGCCGCCCACCATGCCGGGGCGGTAGTTGTGAAAATTCCATTTCGAGCCAGCGGCGGCGATGACATCGGACGCGCGGATGCCCATTTTATCGTACAGCGCCATAAGCTCGTTCATCAGCGCGATGTTCACGTCACGCTGGGTGTTTTCGAGGATTTTTGCGGCCTCAGCCACGCGAATGTTGGCGGCGGGGAACAGGCCCGCGTTCACCACCCGGCTGTACATCTGCGCCATGAAATCAGTGACGTCGGGCGTTGATCCAGCGACGATTTTCTTGATGTCTGCCAACTTGCGGGTGGGGTCAGCCGGATTGATGCGCTCCGGCGAGTACCCAAGATGGAAATCGTGATCGGCCTTCAAGCCGGAGGCCGCCTCCAGGATTGGAAGGCATTTGTCTTCCGTAGTTCCCGGGTCGACGGTCGATTCGTACACCACCACAGCGCCGCGTTTCATGTGCGTGCCAATGGTTTTTGAAGCGGCCAGCAGCGGCTTGTAATCCGGGCGGTTGCGGCTGTTCACCGGCGTGGGAACGCAAACGAGAACTGCGTCGGCCTCTTTCAGCTCTGCTGGGTCTGTCGTGAACAGGGCGTCCGCCGACTGCAGTTCTTCGTCCGTCACCTCGCCGGTGCGGTCCTTTCCATCGTTCAGTTCCGCAATTTTTTGCCGGTCGATATCGATGCCAATGGCGCGGCTGTTTTTCGAAAAGCCACAGATGAGCGGTAGGCCGACATAGCCCAGACCGACCACGGCGACGCGGCAGGTTTCCGGGTCCGGCAACGGGGCTGGATCGTCCGCCACAAGCCGTGGCTTAGCAGCTGTGGTCCAGTCCGCTTCGTTGCGAATCTCAACATTATTGTCTTCAATACGTCCCGTACGCGCCGGTTCGGCTACGGTGTTCGCCCGTAAATTCATTATGTGCCCCTGCAAAGGATAAAGCCAAGAAGAGTTCCAACCCTTTGAGGTGATCCAAGGCGATGGGCCTTAAGAAATGGATGCCGCTTGCTGCGCCGATCCGGTCAAACGTAAGTTATGGTAAACGGCTTATATGCGCGTCTTTGGTGTTTCACGTTTGATTAACCGTCGCGCCCGAAAGAGCCTTAAGATACGGCAAAATCAAAGCCTCAAATGACGCACACCCAGCCCTGTTAACCGCCTACAGACCTCCTTGGCTCTTATTAAACCGCGCGCTGGGGCGGCGCGGACTAGCAAGTCCCAGTTGCGCGTAATGGCGTGCAATCGATCCCGGTTGCATCCGACAGGGGACCTGAATGCTCGCAATAACAACAGTTGAATGGCTGTTTGGCTTGCTCGTGCTGATCGTTTTTACGAATCGGTACGTGTTTGGCTCGTTGTTGCGCGTGGCGGACAGGCGCACCGAGGCGGACTATAATCGCGATCCCCCCCAATGGCCGAGCGTTGCGATTATCGTTCCGGTGTTTTGTGAGGGGGAAAGCGTGTTGCAGACGGCGGCCTCCTTTGCCGCCCTCGATTATCCGCGCGAAAAACTCCAGATCGTTTTTGTCGACGATGTGTCCACCGATGACACCTATGAACACCTTCAAGAGGCCTGCCGTCGTTATCCGTGGATGCGGTTGATCCAAAATCCGCATAATATGGGGAAGCGACTTGGCATCAAAAATGCGGTCCTGGACATCCATACCGACCTCGTGATGTCCGTGGACAGTGATGTGATTGTGGATTCAAACGTCGTCCGCGAATTGACCCGTCACATGTATTCCACCGGTTCAGATGCGGTGGGTGGATGCGTTTTCGTGTCTAATGCTGATGAAACCTGGCTCACCCGCATGCAGGCGGTGAAGTACTGGATCGGCTATCAGTTCCTCAAGAATGTTGAGAACGCCTACAGCCATGTGATGTGCCTGTCGGGCTGCCTGACGCTTTACAAGCGTGAAGCCATGATTGCGGTCGATAAGGATGTGGAAAGCCGCACCTTCCTTGGTGATGAAGTGAAATATGGCGAGGATCGCTTCCTTACGCGCAAGATTGTTGAACGTGGCTACAAGACGAGGCTGTGTTTCTCCGCCCGGTGTTTCACAAAAGCGCCAACGAATATGGGGGCGTACCTGAACCAACAGTTGCGATGGCGCAGGTCAAACATGATCGACCTCATTACGGCGATCCCGCATCTTTATAAGTTCAACCTGTTTGTGCTCATCCACTATCTGTCGATGGGCACGCTGCTGTTTTTCTACCCGCTGTTTTTGCTGGTGAAGTGTCTCGAGCTTCAGTTTGTGATGCCCATGCTTTGGCATGCGCTGCTGGTGACAATTTTTGCCATCGCGTATGAATTGAACAAGCACACGCTGCCGAAATTTGCTCAGGCAAGTGGGCTTTGGTTTTTGGTGATGGCTGCGGTGTTTCCTGTGGTTTACCTCACCATGACCCCCCTTGGCATGTTTACGCTGGGCACGACGTCTTGGGAGACGCGGGGCGGAAAAACGTCAGACAATGCCGGGATTTCCGGGACGAGCACGATCGATCTTGCCGATCTTGGCGGTGACGCTTCAGCCGCAACTTCGACGCCGCTTGCGACGCCCCGCGTTGCGTCAGAAAGCGGGGCCGCATGAGCGCCGCAAAGTCGAAGACGACTGCGGCCCGCAGGGTCGCCAAGAGAGCCATACACAAGCGCGCGCCGCAGGTGCCGGTGCATGTTTTGTTTGCCGGTGCCAATCTTTCGGGTACCCACGCTATCTTCAAACGGAAGGATGAGGTCGTTCGATGCGACCACGTCCAAACCGTCGCTCAGGCCTACGCCGTGGCTGACTATCAAGCGAATGTTCGTCCGTTTGATTGCATCATGGTGGACATGCGCCACGATGCGGATGGCAGCCTTCTGAATGTGGTTCCTCTGGCTCGGGCCAATCTGTGCGCACGCTTGGTTGTTTTGGCCAATGCGGAAAATGCGGATGGTTTTTCGGGTCTGCCGGGCATTGCGGAGGTTCTGGTCGCGCCGGTTGAGCCGATTGAGATCATCAAAGTCATTGTTGAATCGGCACCGGATGATCCGGAGGATGCTGCAGATTTCTCGCAAATCGAACCAACTCCGTCTCGCCATGCCCCGCCGATTGATACCGATGATACGGCCCCGGATCGGGACCTGTCCGAGGACGTTGTCTCATCTTCGCACGCCGCTTCGGACACACTCGGCCAAGCTGCCAACGCTGAATCCGACCCGCAACACACGCGATTGGCCGTTGATGACGATGGCGCGGCCCAAGGGGCCCAAGGGGCCCAAGGGGCTCACGCGAATCAAGGCGCGGTCAACGCGACTTCTGAAACGCCGACCGAAGCAGGGACCAAAGAGCTTGCTTCGGCCACAGTGACCAAGGGCTTTGAGTCTTCGCTTTCCAAAATTCAGGATGCGGATCAGCAGGTCTGGCAACGGTTCGTCCCGCTTGCGAACTTTGTCTACAAAAAACTGGCCATTGTCATTTTGACGGCCTTGTTCCTGACCTTCGTGACCTATGGCGCGATGATCGTCTTTTTCATGTCTTCGTCCTCATGGTCTTTGCCGTTTGAGTTGTCCCGCGGCCATGCGCTGGTGGAAAAAACGGAACGCGACCTGTCCTCGCTCAAGGTGCGGCTGAACCAGATTAAACAGGACATCACACTGAACGCTGTTGAGACCGCTCAAGCCAAGCGGGAGGGTCGTGATGGCTCTTTGCGGCTGACGTTGACCAAGAGAACGGTGGAAGAGGAGCTTTTGCTTCAGGAAAACACCCGCCTTGAGATCAAGGCGCACATCGCGCGGCTGAAAAAGGTCATCCAAGATTTCAACGCTGTAAACGGCAAAGATGGTTTTGCGCAGTCGCTGGACGATGCGTACGCCAAACGGCTGATCACGCGAAAAGCGCTGAACAGTGGCACGCTCGCAGTGCTTGAGACGTTGCACCGTGTTGCGACCGTGCAAAACGAGATTTCCGTAAAGGAGCTGGAGCTTCGCAAGGTCAACCGCCGCTTGGAGTTCCTGCGCACGCTGCTTGAAGAGATACCCAAACCCGAAATCACGGTGATCACTTCGGCGGGTTCAGATTTGGCCCATTTGGCGCGTGACGTCATCGAAGCAAAAACACAGATCTCCAATGCCGAGCGGCGCTCGAAAGCCTCAAAGAAGCAGGGCGATCAGCTGCGGGACTCCTATGCGGTGGTGTCCAGAAATCTAACCTCCTTGCGCAAAACTCCGGCGGCGCGGGCGCTCGATGCGCCTGTGATGGTTCTGTTTGTGCCGTACACCAACACGGAACGATTTACCCAAGGTCAGGCTCTGCACAGTTGTGCGGCTTCCATTGTGTGGTGTCGCCGTGTTGGCGAGGTGGGTGCTGAAATCAAAGGCGAGACGACGGCAGTGCACCCGCTGTTTGGCAAGCCCATGCGCGGGACGTTCGTTGAGGCAACGTTTGATCACGCGAAGTCTGTCACCGAAGAACTGATGCACGCGGGCCGTGCACCGTTGTTTTTCTAGGCAGCTAACGTAAGGGCAGTTTTTATGGGTAGATTGATTTTTCGCACTGCACTGATGGTTACGGCGCTTGCTGCAGCTGCTGGTTTGCAAGGCTGCAAACGGGGCGGTGTTGACCTCGATACGGCGCTTTCGACCTCAAAGACGTCAGTCGATGTGAAACAAAAGGCGGTCACGACCGCTTCCGTCCGCGCGTCTGCAAACAACGCTTCCAAGAGCAGTGCCAAAAACGGGAACAAAGCGACCGCGGCGTCAAACGATACGCCATCGTTGAAGGCCGTGGC
>JBCBCT010000017.1:0-35249 GCA_038530365.1 Pseudomonadota bacterium
CACTCGTGATCGCACTACCGCTTTTGTCCGCCGTCACGCTGAGTTCGGTTCCCGAGCCAAAAGAGGTAGTGCGATCACGAGTGTGGCGGCGAGCGCAGCAAACCCGTGAAACGCGCTGGGATCGGCCCAACCAAAGGCAAAGGGAATAACAATGGCGACAAGCGTGCCAAGCAGCGTGACCGCCTCGCGTGCGCCGGAAAGCCGAGCCCGCGCTTTATAGCCGGTTTCCAGCTCTGCGCCCCAGGCTGTGTAGGCCAAGATGCAGCCGGTATAGCCAAGCGATGTGACGACCGACCACAGGCCTAGATAACCAACGCCCGCGTTGACCGGTGGCCAAAACAGCATCCAGACGCCCAGCATCAAGACGGGCAAGGAGAGGGCAAACCAAGCGCGGCGACGGCCAAAGGCCGGTCTCCAACGGTCCGAAAGCCAACCGGCGATGGGATCATTGACGGCATCAAATGCACGGACAAGAAACAGTGTCAGCCCGATGGCGGCCAAGGGCAGGCCGATGCTCTCGGCGTAAAACGTCGGCAAAAATGTGTAGAGCGGGAGGGTCATCGCCGCCAAGGGCAGCGCGGGCAGGGCGTAAGCGGCGAGCTGAAGTCTTGACAGGGCGGGGCGGGGGCTTGGCGTGCTTGTGGCGGTCACAGCAAGGGTTAGCCGCGCTGGTAGATCATCTGGCGCACATCGATCCCATCGGTTTTGAACCCGGCCTCGCAGTAATGAAGGTAAAATTCCCACATGCGTTTGAAGCGGGCATCAAAACCCAGGGGTTCGATGGTCGGCCAAGCGGACCAAAAGCGCTCGCGCCATTGCTGTAGGGTGGAGGCGTAGTCGTATCCGAAGGACAGATTGTCGATCAGGTTCAAACCCTTTTCCGGGCCCATGCGCTCCATGATTTCATCGGACGGTAACATGCCGCCTGGAAAAATGTATTTCTGGATGAAATCAGGATTGGCTTTGTAGCCCGCAAAATCCTCGTTGCGGATTGTAATGACTTGAACCCCTGCCTTGCCACCGGGTTTCAGGCATTCGCGCACCTTTTCAAAATAGGTCTGCCAGTACTTTTCTCCCACGGCTTCAAACATCTCGATGGAACCGATGCGATCATAGGTTCCTTTTTCGTCGCGGTAGTCCTGAAACTTGATGGTGACTTTGTCTTGCAAGCCCATACGCTGAATGCGCGCTTGGGCGTAGTCGTGCTGTTCCTGCGATATGGTGAGGCAGGTGATGTTTGCCCCCACGCGACCGGCGACATGTTCTGCAAAACCACCCCATCCGCAGCCGATTTCCAGAACGTGGTGTTCCGGCCTGATATCGGTCAACCGGGACAAGGCGCGGTACTTGGCTTCCTGGGCCTCTTCTAGCGAGTTGGCACCATCGCCATACCATGCGCTTGAATAGGTCATAGAGGGGTCGAGCCATTGCTCGTAGAAGGCGTTGCCAAGATCGTAATGCGCCGCAATGTTGCGTTTGGAGCCGCGTTTGGTGTTGCGGTTAAACCAATGATGAATGCTGCCGACCCAACGTAGGATGCGGCCCCGGTCAAACAGTTGTGCGACGCCATCGCCACGGGAATTGACCAAAAACAGTTCAAGGAACGATGTGACGTCCGGGCTGTCCCATTCCCCTGCAACATAGCTTTCCGACAGGCCCAAAGAGCCGGCGGTCATCACCCGCTTTGCAAGGCCCCAATTGTGCAACGTGGCTTCACCGTGGGGACCAGGCTCCGCCGCTTTGAAACGGTAGGTCTTGGATCCCGGAACGGTGATTTCCACGGAGCCTTTTTGCAAAAAAGTGAGCCCTCGCAGCGCATACGCCATGTGCTTTGGAACGTCTTTGATGACATCGGAGATGTTTTCAGCGGTGATTTCAATGATGTCGGAAGGTGAGCGGGTGGTCGTTGTCATGGGTTTTTAAGAGAAGCGTCCATATTGGGAAAAGGTACGCGCCCATTCCATTCCAAGTTTCATCGGCAACGCAGGCTCTCGCATCGCGGTCCGATAGCGCGGGTAAAGTGAAGAGTCTTCGACACTTTATCAGTCAACGCACTTGGACAGAGTTGGCGATGTTGGGCCCCAGCGTCAAGGGTGCGGTGCCTTACGCCTCGGCATTTCCTCACTCAATCAGACAGAAATCGCGGGTCAAAGCCTGCTGAGCAAGTCTTGCAGGGTCGCTTGTTCCTGCGCGCTGAGGGGCGATAAAATTTCACGCAACGCATCTGCAAACGCTTGCTGCAGTTCGACGACCGTGGTTTCTCCCAGCGGTGTGAGCGCGAGGCGCACAACGCGGGCATCGTCTTCATCATTGGTGCGCTGAATGAGGCCTTTGGTTTCCAGGGCCTGGACTAGACGGGTGACCTGCGATTTATCGCGCGCCAACCGTTTCACGAGATCGTTGATTTTGAGCGTCTCCGCGTCGGCAAGGGTCAAAAGCACCATGCCACCAATGGGACCGACTTTTTGCGTGTCAAAAACGTGCGCCTGCCCATGGAGCGCGGCGTGAACGCGGCGCATGAGACGGTCTGTGTATTTGGCGATTTCGGTGTCTGACATGGTTTTTGGTGACGCACTGTCCGGTTGAGCGACGTTTGGTTGACGGGACTCGATGGTTCCGTTAGTTGATATATTCAACTAATCTATACGGCGTGTGCGCCTGGCATCCAAGCGCGGCACGCCCCATCATTGGAGGGCATGACGTGACGGACCAACATAAATTGCTGCTGAAAGTTGCCGGTGTCCTTTGGGTGATCTGGGGTTTGGTTCACGCTTTTGCGGGTGTGATGACCATAGCGCAAGATGCACCGAACGCGGTGGCTGCGATTGCCGACGCTGTGAACCCCGCTTTAGTGGCCGGCCCCTACCATGAAGCGGCCAACGCGCTTTTGAACCAGCACGGGTTCAATCTGCTTTGGGTGGGCATTGCGACAACGATTGGCGGTGTTCTGGTGTGGCAAGCCAACATGACGTGGATTTGGGTAACGGCCATGCTCGGCGGGCTCTTTGACGTGGGTTACTTCGTTTACATGGATTTGGGTGGTTATACGAATTTCTTCCCCGGAACAGTCATGACCCTCATTTCTGCGGCTGCCGTGCTCTTGAGCGGTTTTGTTTTCATGAAAAATCGGCAAACGGCGACCTAAGTCACTGCGCTATTCTACGTTCTGCGATCCAAAGGAAAATGACATGATCAATAGATCTGCTGCGTTCGGATTGGCTCTCTTGAGCCTCGGTCTCACCGTCCCTTCGACCCAAGCGCAAAACGCCTCGGCAGGTCGGGCTTTGGCTGAACTCACCTTTAAAATGGTGGACGTGAAAGAAAAAGGCTATGTGGACCAAGGCGACATGGAACTGGTTCGCGGTCAGATTTTCACCTCGGTAGACACCGATGAAAACAGCCGCCTGTCATTGAGCGAGTTTTTGGAATGGGATTATGGCTTTGCCAATATTGTGGCTGAGCAAGGGGGTGAGCTGGCCTATAAAAGCGCACTCACCGTTGTGTTTAGCTTTTGGGATCGGGACGGCGACGGCAGTATCTCTGAGACGGAGCACCGCAAAGCCATGATTGCGGACTTTAACCGCGCCGATTTGAACGGCGATGCTGTTTTGAATGAGAAAGAGTTTTTGAGCGGCTTGTCCATCCTGGTGGCCGTTCGTTCCGTTCTCAAACAATAGCGTGTGGTTTTTGAGGCAAGCGGTTTCTTCTTCTAGACCGCTTGGCGTTCTTTCATCGTGTTGAGCGCGGCCAGGGCTTTCTCCCTGGCTGCTTTGTGTTCGACGATGGGAAGCGGATAGGTTTCGCCAAGTTTGATCCCGGCTGCGCGCAGATCGCCTAAGGGTGCGTCCCAAGGCGCGCCGAGATACTTTGCCGGCAGATCTTTCAACTCCGGCACGTAGCGCTTGATATAGGTTCCATGGGGATCGAATTTTTCGGCCTGCATGATGGGGTTGAAGATGCGGAAATAGGGCGCAGCGTCCGCGCCGGTTCCTGCCACCCACTGCCATTGGGAGGAATTGCTGGCCGGATCACCGTCCACCAGTGTGTCCCAAAACCAAGCCTCTCCCGCGCGCCAATCCAGCAGCAGATGTTTGACCAGAAACGAACCGACGATCATGCGCACACGGTTGTGCATCCAGCCGGTTTGCCACAATTGGCGCATGCCGGCATCCACGATGGGGTAGCCGGTTTCGCCGCGTTGCCACGCTTTTAGAAACGCCTCGTTCGTGTCCCACGGAAAGACGTCATATTTTGCGTTAAAGTTTTCCTCGTGCAGATTTGGCCACTCTTGGAGGAGATGGTAGGCGAATTCCCTCCACACCAATTCCTTAAGATAGGTCTCACGGGCCGCCGATACCGCATCAATGCCGCGGGGCGCTATGGTGTGCCAAATCTGGTGCGGGCTGATTTCTCCAAAGCGCAGATGCGGGGACAGGCGCGATGTTCTGTCCGGGCCGGGCAGGTCGCGTTCGGTGTCGTAGCGGTCAGCAAATTCCGCCGAAAAGCGCTTGAGGTTTTGCGCTGCGCCCACTTCCCCGGGCTGCCAGGCTTCTGCAAGCCCGCCGGACCAGTCCGGCTGTGTTGGCAAAAGGTCCCAGTCGGCCAGGGCGTCGCTTTCTGCAGCAGCGGTGAAGGGCAAAATCTTTGAGGGAGCGGGAAGCGGCTGACGGGGCGGCGGCCCGCTGCGGAAGGCTTTCCAAAACGGGGTGAAAACCTTGTAGGGACCGCCGGAGCCGGTGCGGACGGCGCTTGGTTCATGCATGAGCATACCCGCGCGGCTTATGGCTTCGCCCACAAAGTTCGCCTTGATGCGCGCATCCACGGCTTGTTCTCCGGCGCCATAGCGACGGTTCCAGAAAATCGCGTCGGCACCGGTTGATTCTCGAATCGATTCAACAACTTCAACGGCGGGGCCGCGAAAGAGAATCAATTCGCTGCCAAGCTGATTCAAGTCCTTCATCAAAGACATGAGAGAGTGGTGCAGCCACCATTTTTGAGCCGAGCCCATGGGGCGCACGTGCGGCGAAACTTCATCGAGAATATAGATGCAGAGCAGCGGTTTTCCGGTTTCGACAGCGCTCACCAAGGCGGGATTGTCGTGCAATCTGAGGTCTTGGCGAAACCACATGATGGCGGGGTTTGTCTTATTTCCGGCGGTCACGGCAGCGCTTCCTCCAATCACGGGTGATGAACGCGTGTAACCAAGCGTTCCTGCGGCTGCCACAGTTTAACCGGATGTTTTCCATATTGCGGTTGATCTGTCGCACCGGGCGCGTGCCCCGCAGCATCAGGACTTAAAAACCATGAACATGAAACACATTGGGGCAATGCTGGTCAGCGCTTCGCTCATTTCCGCCTGCACGTCTGATCCCTATAGCGGCCAATCGAAGGTTTCAAACACTGTTGTGGGCGCCGGCACCGGCGCTGCGATTGGGGCTTTGGGTGGCCTGTTGGTGGGCAAGACGACGAATGCCAACACCCGCCGTTCCGTCTTGATCGGGGCAGGGATTGGAGCGCTCGCCGGTGGCGGCATCGGGCTGTATCAGGATCGTCAGGAGCGGCGTTTGCGGGAGGAACTGCGTTCAACCGGGGTGAGCGTGACGCGGCAGGGCGACAACATCATTTTGAACATGCCAAGCAACATCACGTTTGGCACGGACCGGGCCGATATTAAGCCTGAATTTTTCCGCGTGCTGAATTCTGTAGCGACAGTCTTGAAGGAGTTCGACCGATCGTTGGTGGACGTTTACGGCCATACGGACGCCGATGGAAGCGCATCTTACAACCAGCAGCTTTCTGAACGCCGGGGCATGAACGTTGCTCAGTATCTAGTGCAGCGGGGCATTAATGGTCGACGCTTCTACGTGGTCGGCTACGGCGAAGAGCGACCTGTGGCAAGCAACGCGAGCGCCGATGGTAAGGCGCAGAACCGGCGCGTGGAAATTCAGATCGCCCCGCTCACCTAAGCGGCCATGCGCCTGACCATCAGTCGCGCAAAATGAGACGGTCGCCGCGTCTCTCATATGAAAACAGCGATTCAAGAAACTGTTGGCCGAGGAGGGATTGGCTCAGCCGTCCTGGTTCGGCCACCAAAACGGTGAGGTTTCGCCGTTCAATGCCGCCAAGATAGATCTTGTCGATGCGCGCCCGGGCGGACCGCCCGGTTCCATTGGCGGTTTGGGTCCGAACTGAGTAGTTCAAGGTTGCAGGATCGATACCGACGGCGCGGGCGTCGTCGGCGCTAAGGACGATGGCGGTTGCGCCGGTGTCCACCAAAAAGCGCACGGAGCCGGTGTTCACGCCGGCAACGGCTTCAAAGTGGCCCGAATTGCTACGGACCAGCGTAACGGTGTTTCGCCCATCGGCGGCTTGGGATGAAATGGGACTTCCGGGAAGGATGCCGCCGGTGAGCCGCGACCCGACATCCTGAAGTTCAAACCGGTACACGTAGACGGTCATCAACCCTAAGATAATGATGGCCCAGACGGACAATTGCGCGGCAACATTTGCAAAGTTGGTGCCACGGCCAATCAGCGCCGATCCGATGAGCGCGCCCCATAACGCAAGGACCGCAGCCCCGGCGAATTGGTTGGTTTCGATGCCAAGGGTTTTGCCCGTGTCGCCCGACACAATCAGCAGGATAAGGACAGCGCCGGCCAGCCCCATAAATATCCAAAATGTTCGACCCATAGCGCGTCTCGTTTTGTGCTGCCCTAAAATTGCGTGGTGCGGGGGGAAGGCGTTTCGCCCTGCGCGCGCCTTTGGCGCTCACGCTTGGTGACCCGCCGCTCGGGGCGCTCCAGCTTCGCAACCCGCTCCGGCAGGATGGCCATGAGCGCGGAGCGTTCTTCATTGGAATATTGGCTCCAGGATGCGATTTCTGTGCCGGTTCGGCCACAACCAAAACAATGGCCGCTTTCGCGGTCGATGGAACAAACCAGAATGCAGGGGGATTGAATGGGTGCGGTCATGGCAGTTGTGGGGTCCAAAGTTGATAAGAATTTGACGATTTAGAGGGCCGCCAAGACAGGGAGAGCGATCAGCACCCAAAGGGCCCCGGCGCATTCCGACGTTTGTTGGGTCGCGCCCAACACGTCCCCAGTATGGCCTCCGATATGGCGCTTCGCCATCCATGCACAAGCCCAAGCGGCTGCGACCATGACGGCGGCGGTCGTGAGGGTGATGATGAGCGAGCCCGTGCCAAGCCCCAGGAAAATCAAGGGTACGAGGGCGCAAATGCCGGCGCGCGCGAGGGTTGATCGGTTGGGCTCACCGTAGCGTACCGATAGACCAACGGGGTCCTTGGCGTTTTCATCTGCGCTGGTGGCATGGGCTGATCTAGCGGGGGGAAGGGCGGTCCAAGGCCACAGCATCGCGCCGCGGGATAGACCTGCGATCGCAAGGACGATGGCAGCGGCTGACCACGAATTTGACGCAAGTGCAATGATGGAAGCCAGGCAAGCGACCCGCAGAATAACACTCAAGACGAGGGCGAGCGTCCCGTACGTTCCAATTGTGCTATCGCGCATGATGGCCAATTTGCGTTCAACGGTGCGGCCACCGAAAAATCCATCTGCGACGTCGGCAAGCCCATCCTCGTGCAAAGCACCAGTGGTGAGGACGAGCATGGCAACGGTCAGGATCGCCAGCAGGAACGGGGCGGTCTCCCCAAGGCCGAGTGCATTCAAGACAACGAGAACCAGCGCGGCGGGCAAAGCAATGATCATGCCTGCGATGGGGTAAAGGGCGGCGTCGCGGGCCAAGTTGGGGCTGCCAGTCAGATCGCTTGCAATTCTCGGTGGCAGGCCGGGCACCTTGTAGACGGGAATCCGCGATAAAAACTGGACGGCGCAGCACAAAGCCGAAACCGAGGTTTTGGCCTGTTGCAAACGCAAAGTGAGTTGAGTGGCCATGGATTTTGGCAGGCTCTCGATTTTGCTAAACTTTCGCGGTCATGCCCTGATGTGGTGTCGCTGTAAACGCCGCTTGCGATGTTGCGCTGTGGTTATCAATGCCGTGTGCTGAATTGCCTCTGAGGCCGTCTTTTCGCGGCTGTTGAGCGCAAATCAGGCTCGCAGAGTGAATGACCGCTTGATCCCCGGCGCATGGTGATTAGGGAATGAGAATGCGGCGTTGCCGAGCCAACGCTTTTGCACCTTTTCATTTCGTTTGGACCATAAACAACCATGATGTCTTCCAATCCCTCCGGCATGCCTTTTGACGATATCCGCAAGCTGATTGACGATCTGCCGGGGCTTGATACCCATGCCGCGCAACGGGCGGCGGAGCGGGATGCGCAGCTCACCAAACCTGCGGGTTCCTTGGGCAAGCTGGAGGACATAGCCCAATGGTTGGCGGCGTGTACGGGGCGGAACCCCCAAATTACGCGGCCGCTGGTGGCTGTATTTGCCGGCAATCACGGTGTGACAGCCCAAGGCGTGTCGGCGTTTCCCCAGGACGTGACCACGCAAATGGTGGCGAATTTCGCCGCCGGTGGTGCGGCCATCAACCAGATCTGCATCGCCCACGACCTTGGTTTGAAGGTGTTTGATCTCGCGCTTGAATTGCCGACAGCCGACTTCACACAAGAACCGGCCATGGATGAGCGCACCTGTGCGGCGACCATGGCTTTTGGCATGGAAGCGATTGCCGGCGGGACGGACCTGTTGTGTATCGGTGAGATGGGTATTGGGAACACCACCGTGGCGTCTGCGCTGTATGCGGCGCTGTTTGGTGGTGATCCGGCGGATTGGGTTGGTCCGGGCACCGGCCACGATGCCGAAGGCATTGCCCTCAAAGCCAAAGTGGTTGCAGCGGGTTTGGCCCTTCACAAAGACCATTTACGTGATCCGCTTGAAGTCCTGCGGCGGCTGGGTGGCCGTGAAATTGCAGCTATGGCGGGCGCGATCCTCGCCGGTCGTGCGCAGCGTATTCCGGTGATCATCGACGGTTTTGTGGCCACATCGGCGGCTGCGGTGTTGCATGCGATGGAGCCGCGCACCCTTGACCACTGCTTGTTTTCCCACGTTTCGGCAGAGCCGGCCCACAAACGGGCGCTTGCAGCCATGGGGAAAGAACCCTTGCTCAACTTGAACATGCGACTGGGGGAGGGCACGGGCGCTGCTTTGGCAGCCGGGATCGTCAAAGCGGCGGCGCTGTGCCATTCCGGGATGGCAACATTTGCGGAAGCTGCCGTGAGCGACAAGTCCGGCAGCTAGGTTTACTGTTTGGGCAGGTTACCGAATATTACCGGGCGCTTTGCCGGTTGGAAAACTGGCCGGCCATGCGCGGTGTATCGGTGTCAGCCAAGGGTGGCGCGTGGGTGCGGCGACGTTGCATCCGAAAACTTGAGTCGTCCACGTCTTGCTTGTCGCCATCTCTGGGGACGGCTGGCATCACTTCCATGATGCGTCCGCGGGGGAAGGTTGCGATGGCTTCTGTTCCCTCGCGCAGTTTCGATTTCAGTTCAAAATGCCCGTCATGCATGTGCATCAAGGCCTGCACGATGGGCAGGCCAAGGCCTGTACCTTGCTCTGCGCTTTTGATGGCGATGGAGCCTTGACCAAAGGAGGAGAGGACGATGGGGATTTCCTCTTCCGCAATGCCGGGGCCAGTGTCCTTGACGGACACGTATTGACCGCCCCCCGCCGTCCAACCGCATTTTAGCCAGATCGTGCCGCCGCGGGGTGTGAATTTGATCGCGTTTGACAGAAGGTTCAGCACGATCTGGCGCACCGCCCGTTCGTCTGCCCACAAAAATGGCAGGTCGGGATGAACCTGTACGATGAGCGCCACCTCTTTCTCGCTCGCCTTGAGTTTGACCATCTGTTGCGATGCGCTGACGCATTCGGACAGGCTGGTGGCCTGCTCGTTCAACTCGTAGCGCCCAGCTTCCACCCTGGAGAGGTCGAGGATCTCGTTGATTAGTTTGAGCAGATGGGAGCCGGAGGAATGGATATCGCCCACGTACTCTTTGTAATAGTCGTTGTTGAGCGGCCCCATCACCTCTTTAGACATGACTTCGGAAAAGCCCAAAATGGCGTTCAAGGGCGTGCGCAACTCGTGGCTCATTGTTGCCAGAAAGCGTGATTTGGCGAGGTTTGATTCCTCCGCCCGCCGTCGCGCCTCATCGGAGATCGCGCGGGAGGCCTCCAGCTCCATGATCAGCTGGTCGCGCTCGGCCTTTGAGCCCAGAAAATCGATGTAGGAGGACCGGGTAAGGTCCCCCAGGCGTTGAAAGAAGAAGCAGGCGCCCACTAGCACCAAGGCCATGCCCAACGCCGAAATATTGCCTGTCATTGCAAGCCGCGCCACGGTGACGCCAACGATGGGGAAGGATGCGAGGATCGCGCCGTATTTGAGATTGGGCGAGATGATGACGAAACTGCCCATCAACACCATCGCGCCGGCGAAGGCCAAAACAGAAAACACGCCGTTTGGACCAACAATGGGATGAAGGTAAAACAACAAAGCCCACGTCATTCCGATGACGATTTGTAGGAGCATGAACCGCCGCTCCCAAAGTTCCGCATCTTTTTGTTCGGCACCACTGTCGAGAAATTGGCGTGAGACCCGCAGCAAAAATCCGATTGAGCCGAAGGCGACCGTCAGCCAGACCGCCACGATTTCGATGGGCAGTGCAAAGTGGGCAAGGTAGCCGCCCAAAGTGACGATGATCAAAAGTGTGATGCGGCTGTCGTATTGCAGGTTCGCGTGGCGCTTAAGGGCGTCCATGCCGAACTGGTCATGGCGGCCAAATGTTCCACGTTTGCGCAGGCCGAGACCTTCGCGCAGGTCCTTGACCGCTTGCCGCGAATGGCTGCCCTTCTTTGGAGAAGGACGTTCGACAATGATTTTATCGGCCGAAGCATCAGTCATGGTCGGGCCGCGGGCCTCGCTATACGCAATACAATTGGGGGTCGGCGCAGCGCTTTGATGTGCAGGCGCGGTCCGAGCTATGCGAGACGCTATCGCGGGCTTGGAAATTGTCTGTTAACGCTGAGGCGAAATTTCACCCGTTTTGAGGTTTTTTGTTCACCCATGGCGAGACGACGTCGATCTTGGATGCAGTCTGCATTAGGAAGCGCAATCACAGTGGTGGCGCTTGCAGCCTTGGGGTGGGTGGTCCTGGAGCTCGATAAACGCAGCGGAACAGTCTTGTCGGCGCCCTTCAGGGTCGTGGATGGAGATAGCCTGCGCAAGGGCGACCGTCGTTTGCGGCTGATGGGGATAGACGCGCCGGAAATACGCCAGATGTGTCAACGCGGCGGGCAACCGTGGCGTTGCGGTCGGGATGCGCGAACGGCTCTTCGTGCGTTCGTTCGCCAGCCGGGCACCGTCTGTAAAACCAAAGGAATGGATCGCTATCAGCGCTGGCTGGTGGAATGTTTTGTCGACCGCATGTCGATCAACGCGGAAATGGTGCGCCAAGGTTGGGCGGTGGATTACAGCGGATATGGGCGTGAGGAGGCCCAAGCGCGGCGGGCGCGCACCGGGCTTTGGGCGGGAACGTTTGATACGCCGCAGGACTGGCGCCGTGCGCGGCGCAGTGATGTTGCTGAAACAACCGCCGTGTCGTGGATGGATCGGGCACGGGGCGTGTGGGCCGGCTTGCGGCAATGAGCCAGACACAGACTTTAGATTTGTTGGAGGATTTTGACTGTGAAACTGTTTGATGGTGGCCAAGCACCGAACCCGCGTCGCGTGCGAATTTTTCTGGCTGAGAAGGGTATGGAGGTTCCGCTGGAACCCGTGGATATGTCGGCGCTGGGCCACCAAAGTGATTCCATTGCCCGCCGCAACCCGCTGAAAAGACTGCCTGTTCTTGAATTGGACGATGGTCGAGTTTTGAGCGAAAGCGTTGCGATCTGTCGTTATTTCGAGGAGTTGCAACCCGAACCTCCGCTCATGGGAGTAGATGCGTTTGACAAAGCCCATGTGGAAATGTGGCAGCGGCGCATGGAGATGCACCTGCTTTTGTTGGTCGCCAACGTGTTTCGCCATGCGCACCCCGCGATGGCGGAATGGGAGGTGCCGCAAATCAAAGAGTTTAGCGAGGCCAACCGGTCGAAGGTCATGGCGAGTCTCGATTGGCTGAACGGCGAATTGTCGGACCGAGCCTTCGTTGCGGGCGAGCGGTTCACGATTGCCGACATCACAGCCATGATCGCAGTTGATTTCATGAAGCCGGCCCGCCTCGCTTTGGCGGATCACCATGGCCATGTTCAGCGCTGGTATGAAAGCGTGAAGGCGCGGCCCTCCGCTCGTGCGTGAAGCTGATGCTGGTGTGCTGGCGCGTTTGCAGCAGGACATTGAAGCCTGCCGCATCTGTGTGGATGCGCCTTTGAAAACGCCCTTGCCCCATGCCCCTCGACCGGTCGTTCGGTTATCGTCCACAGCCCGCATTTGCGTGGCGGGCCAGGCACCGGGAAACCGGGTTAACCTGTCTGGTGTGCCGTTTGATGATGCCTCCGGCGAGCGATTGCGGGACTGGATGGGCTTGGACCGCGCGCGATTCTATGACGTTGCCTCGCTGGCGATTGTGCCCATGGGGTTTTGTTTTCCCGGTACAGACACCAAGGGCGGAGACCGCCCGCCGCGCAAGGAATGTGCACAACGCTGGCGCGATAGTGTGTTTGCGTCGATGCCGCAGATTGAGCTTGTGCTGGCCATTGGCGGCTATGCGCAGGCTTGGCATTTGGGCCGGGAGCGCAAGGCGACTTTGACCGAAACGGTGGAGAATTGGCGGCAATACCTCTTTCGCAACGAGGGTCGCCGTGTGCTTCCTCTGCCGCACCCGTCATGGCGCAACACGGCATGGCTCAAACGCAATCCGTGGTTTGAACGAGAGGTCGTCCCCGAGTTGCGGACATTGGTGGCGCAATATTGCGCTTGAGCGGGGAAACTTGGCGGACCTTTGGTGATTTTGCTGGTTCCGCGAAGCCTCACGCCATAGCTTTGGAATTGTATACGGGTGTTTCTTAGGGAAGGCGCTGTCTATGGACAAAATCGACAAGCGCATTTTGACGATCCTTCAGCAGGACGCGACTATGCCGGTGGCAGAGATCGGCAAGCGGGTGGGGCTGTCCACCACGCCTTGTTGGCGTCGGATTCAAAAGCTTGAAGAGGATGGCGTGGTCCGCAGGCGGGTTGCGCTGCTGGACCCCGGGTCGGTGAACGCCAAGGTGACGGTCTTCGTTTCGGTGCGCACCAACAGCCACAGCGCGGAATGGCTAAAACGGTTCTCAGAGGTCACGCGGGACTTCCCCGAAATCGTGGAACTTTACCGGATGAGTGGGGATGTCGATTATCTGATGCGCGTGGTTGTGCCGGATATCGCGGCCTATGACGCGTTTTATCAGCGTTTGATTTCGCGCATCGACATCACCGACGTCAGTTCATCGTTTGCGATGGAGCAGATGAAATACACGACGGAGTTGCCGTTGGACTATCTGCTCAATCAGGGGTGACGCCGATCCAAAAAGCGTGAGTCTTTTGAATTGCTTCTGCCAAACCCTTTCAGTTCTGAATCCACTTGAAGGTTAGGCGCTCACCAGTTTTTCAAGGTCGGCCAAAGTGTCCAACTGGCCAATGTCAAAATCGGCGTCTGCCAGATCAATTCCGAAGTCGGTTTCGAGGGTCATCATCAGTTCAGTGGCGGCGAGGCTGTCGAGCAGGCCGCTGGTGAACAGGGCATCGTCGGGCTGCAGGGAAGGTGCTTTGCCGCGCTCTTCGAGCATCTGTGTGATGATGGTTTGGATGGAATTGGCGTTGTTGCCGCTTGTCATGGGATCAGGTCCTCTAAAGTCCGAACAGGGCGCCGAAAAAGGCAACCCGTTCTAAAAATGTGCCTTCACCGCTGATATCATCGAAAACTTTCAAAAAGCAGAAGAAGGCGATCACGCCGAGCCGCGGGCGGATGTGGTAGGCAAAAAAACCATCCTCTGCCGTGGGCTTTTTTTTGCGCAGTTGAGAGATGATCAGACCGGCGGCGAGCGCCAACGAATAGAAGGCTGCCGACTGGAAAACGGCTAACGCTTCAAGGAACGGCCGGTCAGCGAAAATGTACGTTTCCCGCATGAAGTGGTAGAGGAAGTTGCCAAGGCCTGCCGCGCAGAGTGTGGCAAAGGCGATGCGCAGTTTGGGTTGTTTTTTGAAGAAGCGTAGGAAGGCTGGGTAGAAGAACAGATCAACCAACAGCTCTTTGAAATAGAAGAAATAGCGGTTCCAAAACTCCGCCAATGTACGGGAGGCGAGGGGGTTTACAGTGTTTCGCGGGATGGCGTAGCCCGCCATTCGTACCACGGATACGATCATGTGGCCCCAGATGGAAATGATGAGCAGGTCGACGAAATAGTTGGAAACGAGGCTTGCCCAATTGGTTGTGCGGGGCAGGCTGTCGCCTTCTGCAAACGCTACAATGGCGCTTTGAAGGTCCGGCAGGCCGAACAGGTCTTTCAAGATAACGTTTGTGACAGCCAGCACGCCGGTGAGCATAACGGCCCAGACCGCGAGCTTGAGCGCTTTTAAGCGGGTCTTGCCAAGATCAGCGTCGGATTTTGCGTCAAACTTGTTCAAATAACCAAGGCTTTTGCCTATGGGTGCGGCGCTGCCGCCCCAGAACGGACGCATGAGGGCTGCCCGTGCTGGAATGGGCGTATCGTCTTTGCCGCGATTGTCGATGGCTGCGTAGGCAAAAATCCATAGGGACGAGATCAAGGTGCCGGTGAACACCCAAAGAAAACCGCCTACGGTTTGGCCGAGTGGCAACAACCAAGTGGCCAAGGCAAGGGCGAACCACATTACGATCAGCGCAAAGACGGGACGCTGGGCCGGGAATGCTCTTAGGTTGGCCTTTTGCCATGCCAGATAGGCCCAGGCGGTTACGAGTACAGCAAGGGCAGCGCTGGCTTGAAGGGCAAGAGGTGGGATTCCGATAAGTTGCGCTTTTTGCGCGGTGAGGTCCGCCCAACCATCGATGCGAAACGGCCTTAAAATGAAGAAGAAGGCGGACGCACCACACAGGATGGCCAACCGGTAGGCCGGTGCCACAAGAATGGCACCCAGCGTCAGCGCCACCAAACCCAAGGCGGCGGTCGATAGCTGATTGCTGGCCAATAGAGCTGCACAATATGCGCCCAGCACAACGAAGCGCCCGACCAGGCTTGTGGCGAAACGCTGGGCAGCCGGGTTTTGGTCCATAGACAGCCAAGCGCGGCGCAACTGGAGCGGAGACCAGCTGCGCCAACCGGGGGCGTCGGGTAGGGTGTCCGTCGCGCTCATGGGCTGTGAAACCTCAAACGAGACTGGGCTTTTTGGCAGCGGGATGGGTTGCCAGGTTCTGTGCCAGATTTGGGGAAAGCGGCGGTGCGGTGGTGGTTTTTGCGGCCTCCGCATCCAGTTCCGCCAGCAGCGCTTTGCGGTCAACCTTGTCATTGATGTTGCGCGGCAGGGTTTCGCGAATGTCGATGCGCGTGGGCACCATGTATTCGGGCAAGGTTTTCACCATGGCGGCGCGGATGCTGGCTTCGTCCATCTGCGTGTTGGTCGTAAAGCCGACAAGGCCCTGGGCGCTGCCATCGATGACGGGCCAGGCGACGACGGTTGCCAGTTCCGTTTCACTCGCCTTGCGCAGATGCATTTCGACTTCTTCGAGCTCGATACGGTTGCCCTTCAGTTTCACCTGATTGTCGCTGCGGCCCATGTGGTGAAACACGCCGTTTTCATCGCGCATGCCCAGATCGCCGGTGAAATAGTGCCGCTCGCCGTCGACCATGCGGAAGGCTTTGGCGGTTTGCTCCGGGGCGTTGAAATAGCCTGCCGCGAGCTGCGGGCTTTTAAGGACAATTTCTCCCGTTTCACCGTCTGGAACGATGGCGCCATCGGCATCCCGCAGGGTGATCTCAAAGTTCTCGTAGGCATCCCCAATCGCCAATATTCCGCGTTTCTCGGTCACGATGGGCGGGTTGGTGAGGCGCTGGCGTGTGCACACCACGGTGCATTCGGTCGGTCCGTAAATATTTTCAATCACACTGTCGGGTGCAGCCTGTGCCCAAGCATTGACGGTGGCCATGGCCAACGGCTCGCCGCAGAACACGGATAGGCGCAGCGTCTCAAACAAGCCAGGTTTGAGACTGCCGGCGTTGCGCATGGTGTTGACGATGGTGGGCACGGACATCCAAACCGTGATGTCGTTGCGGCGAATGAAGGCTTGCGGCCCCATCATCTCAATCGCGCTCATGACGTGCAGCGAAGCACCAGCTTCCCAGGTCAGGAACATGTTGTGGACGCTGAGATCGAACGTCACATCATGGGCTTCCGCGATGCGGTCGCCGGGGGTGAAAGCGGTCCATTTTCGCGTCTCTGCAAGGTACATTTGTAGCGTTTCGCAGGTGACCATCACGCCCTTGGGCATGCCCGTGGAGCCCGATGTAAACACAATATAGGCGAGTTCGTCCGCCGAACGGGGCGCGGGGTCAGGCAGCGCTTCCGATGGCGTTCCTGTCAGGGTCTGGGGAAGCGCGGTTGTCTCTGTAGCTTCAAGGGTGCCGTCATAAAACAGGTGTTTTGGCGCAGCTTTCACAACAGCAGGGGACATCCGCTTTGCGCCGTTGGGGTCCAAGACGAGCGCGTCCAACTGCAAATCTTGCATGAGCGCCATGAGCCGTTCTTCCGGCCATTTCAAATTGAGCGGTACGTAGGTTGCGCCCGCCCAACACGCCCCTCCGATGCCGATATAGGCGGCCAAACTGCGCGAGCCGAGGATGCCCACACGCTTGGTCTTCAACAGTGGCTTCAGCGCTTCTCCGAGCGCCGCAGCGCGTCCTGCAAAATCGCCGTAGCTGATGTCAGCCTTTCCAAACCGCAAACACAGAGCGGTGGGATTGTCCCGTGCGGAGGCAGCGAGGGCCGCCACCGGGCTGAGGCGAAGTTCAGGGTCGGTGGTTTCGAAAACAGCAGTTTGGCGCATTACAAAGGCTACTCGCGAACAAAAGGGTGGCCTTTGAGATGTTTTTTATTCGCCTTTTCGTCAAATCAATCGCGGGTTTAACCTTAACTGTTTCGATTGCGTTTTAGACATCATTCACCCTGTTCGGCGAATGGCTGGGAGGCACGGTCCTGCGCAGTCTTAAGTGTTATGCGAAGGTCCGCACGCTCCATTATTTGCCCAGCGCTTCCAGCCGCGCCAATAGGCTTGAGGTATCCCAACGGTTGCCGCCCATGCGCTGAACGTCCGCATAAAACTGATCGACCAACGCGGTGATCGGCAAGCTAACGCCCTGGGCATTGGCCTCGTCTAAACAGATAGCCAAGTCTTTTCGCATCCAATCGACGGCGAAGCCGTGGTCATAATCGCCGGTGTTCATTGTTTTGTGGCGGTTTTCCATTTGCCATGATCCGGCCGCGCCTTTGGAGATGACGTCGACCACTTTTTCAACGTCGAGCCCTGCAGCTTTGCCAAGCACGATGGCTTCCGAAAGACCCTGCACAATGCCTGCGATGCAGATCTGGTTCATCATTTTGGTCAGTTGGCCGGAGCCGACATCACCCATCAGGCCGACCATACGGGCGTAGCTTTCGATGATTGGCTTTGCGGTGTTGAAGGTCGCTTCATCGCCCCCGACCATCACGGTCAAAACACCGTTTTCTGCCCCCGCTTGGCCGCCTGAGACGGGTGCATCCAAAAAGCCAAAACCTTTGTCTGCCGCGATGGCTGCCAATTCCCGCGCGACGTTTGCGGAGGCTGTTGTGTTGTCGATAAAAATTGCGCCGGGTTTTATCGCATGAAACGCGCCGTTTTCACCGGTGGTGACCGCGCGCAGATCATCATCATTGCCGACGCAGCAAAACACGAAGTCGGCGCCGTCGGCGGCCTCAGCCGGGGTCGGGGCGCTCTTTCCACCATAGGTTTCAACCCACTTTGCGGCTTTTTCGGCGGAGCGATTGTAGACGGTGACGTCGTGGCCGCCTTTTTGTTTCAAATGCCCGGCCATGGGGAAGCCCATGACGCCCAAACCGATGAATGCTGCTGTTGCCATGGTCGCTTATCCTCGTCACAAAGCGCGGGGTGGAATTCGGGAGGTCTTATCGCAATGGCGCGATTGTTCAAATGGCTGTTTTGGCTCGCCGGGGGAATCGTCATCTTGGCCTTGATCGCCGTCGGCGCGGTCTGGATGTTGGCGACGCAAAGTGTTCGGTCCGATGAGGGGTCAATGACGCTTGCCGGGCTCGATGCGCCAGTCTCCATCGTGCGCGATCAATACGGTATTCCTCACATTGAAGCGGAAACGCGGGCGGACGCGGCCCGTGCCCTGGGCTTTGCCCATGCGCAGGACCGGATGTGGCAGATGGAAGTCTTGCGCATGACGGGACAGGGGCGTTTGTCTGAAATGTTTGGCAGCCCCACCCGCGATATCGATGTCTTTCTGCGCATGTTCGATCTCGCCGGGCAGGTGTCATCGACATGGGACGCGATGCCCGCGAAATATCAAACGGTGCTGGAAGCCTATGCCGAAGGCGTGAACGCTTGGATGGGGCGGGAAACGTCTCTCCTGGAAGCGGCGCTGCCCCCGGAATTCATGATTTTGGGCCGCACGCCCGACCCATGGCAGCCGAAGGACTCGCTTTACGTTTTGAAACTGCTGGGCGTTCAGCTCGTCGGGAATATGGATCAAGAGCTGAAACGGCTTCAATTGGCGGCCCAGGGCCTGTCACCGGCGGAAATTGAAGACATTTTGCCCGGCCACCGCGATGATACTGCGCCGCCTTTGCCCGATCTGCGCCAACTCTACGGCCTGCAACCGCCCGGCGCTTCCGCCTCTTTGAGCCCCATAGGGTCTCATCCGACGTTTGCCGTGGAGCGCTATTTTGGGAAAACGGCCTCAAACGCCTGGACCTTTACCGGTGCGCGCACGCAATCGGGACAGGCCCTTTTGGCCAATGATCCGCACCTGGCGTTTGAAGCGCCCAGCTTCTGGTACCTGGCGCACATGCGCTGGAAGGACGATGCGGGCAAAACCGTCAACTTGGTGGGCGCAACGATTCCGACGCTGCCGTTGATGGTGGTGGGGCGGTCTGATGCGGTGGCTTGGGGGCTCACGACAGCGGGGGCCGACGTTCAGGATTTGTATGTGGAGCGGGTCAAGGGGGATGATCCCACTCAATACCTGACCCCGGATGGATGGCGGGCGTTTGAAGAGCGGCCCACGGAAATCAAAATCAGCGGTGGGGAACCCTATCGGTTTGTGCAGCGAACGACGCGGAATGGTCCTTTGCTGCCAAGGACGTTTCGCGATATCGGTGCGCTTCTGCCTAAGAACCACGAAATTGCCATTCGGACGGCGGCGCGGAGCTACAACGATCCGTCGTTTCAAGTGTTGATGGACGTTGAAGGGGCGCAAACGGTTGAAGAGTTTGGGCGTCTGACACGCAATCTGGTCGCGCCCATGCAAACAATTGTGGTGGCCGACAAAGACGGCGGCATCGCGCTTTTTGCACCGGCCAGTGTTCCCAAACGCAAAGCTGAAAACACCATGGCGGGTCGTGCGCCGGTGCCTGGCTGGGATGCGATTTACGATTGGGATGGTTTTGTCGCGCCCGGTGCGTTGCCCGCCATTGTGAACCCGTCCGTTGGTGGAATTGGGACGGCGAATTCCCGATTTGTGACCAACAATTCCAATCCCATGATCACGCTCGATTGGGACGAGCCTTTCCGGCAGGACCGTGTCGCGTCCTCTTTGGTTCAAGCTACGACCAAGCACACGGTGGACACCATGGTGGCCGGGCATCTGGACAGCCAATCGCCTGCGTTCGTGGCGCTGCGAGATATCGTGGTCGATAGCGTTGAGGTGACGGCGCAACGAAAGCCATCTTTGGACATTTTGCGCGCGTGGGATGGGCGGATGGACACGGACGCCGCCGCGCCGCTCATCATGGCCGCGCTGTTCCGGGAAGCCCATAAGGTGGTTTTTCAAGACGATCTTAAAAGCGCTTACGGGGCATCCTTGCGGCGACCGGCGTCATCGCTGCTGCGGGTTTTGGCTCAAGGCGGCGCGCGGGACTGGTGCGATGATGCGACCACTGCGGCCGCCGAAAGCTGCGGACAGACATTGGGCAAAGCAGTGGATGCGGCGTTGAGTGATTTGCGCTCCCGCTTTGGCGAAGACCCGTCTGCATGGCGGTATGGCGCGGCCCATACGGTTTATAACGAGCACCGGCCGTTTTCGCGGGTTTGGCCGCTTTCGCTCCTGTTCACCATCGAAAATCCCACCTCCGGTGGTGCTTATGCGCTGCTGAGGGCTAAGCCGGACATCGCAAACAAACGCAATCCCTATCGGGCGGTTCATGGCGCGGGGTACCGTGCAGTCTACGATTTTTCTGATCTTGATGCCTCGCGTTTCATCCAGTCCACGGGGCAATCGGGCCATGTGATGTCGCAGCATTATTCGGATCTCGCCAAGCTGTGGGCGGAGGGCCGCTATGTGACGATTCCGGCTGATCCGGCGAAATATAGGGCTGCAGCCCAAGGCACGTGGCGTTTGGTGAAAGACTAGCAACCGTCGGGGTAGGGGATAAATGTGACGGGATCGCCTAAAGCGATCTGCGTTACGTCTTCGGGAATTTCCACCAGCCCGTCGCTTTGGTGCAGAGATGAGATCAGGCCAGACCCGTCGCGGGCAAATTTTTGAACCACGCGGCGTCCGTCTGGCAGCGTGACACGTTTTGCACGCAAGAATTCCCGTCGGTCCGGTTTTTTGGAGCTGATCTCAAACCCGCTCTCTATGGTGTAGCGCGGCAAGGGTGCAAAGGGAGCGCCAGCGAGAGCGAGGAGCGAAGGACGCACGTAGAGCAAAAAGCACACAAAGGCCGCCACGGGATTGCCCGGTAGACCAAAATAAAGACAGTCGGCCTGGCTGGAGCCGCGGGCGATCTGCCCCATTATCATCGGCCGCCCCGGTTTGATGGCGAGTTGCCACAAATGCCGTTTGCCGAGCCTATCCAGCGCGGTGAGCATATGATCTTCTTCGCCTCGGGACGCGCCGCCGCTGGTGATGATGATGTCTGCGGTTTGGGACGCTTTCACGAGCGCAGACTCGGTTTCCTTCAGCCCATCTGGGATAATTGTGCGCTCCACAACGTCGACGGGCAGGGCCCGCACCAGACCCGCCAACATGGGGCTGTTGGTGTCAAACACCTGGCCGAGGCGCAGTGGTGTAGGCGACGCCTCTTCAGCATCGCGCAATTCATCGCCATTGGAAAACAGTGCGATTCTGAGGGGTTTGAACACGCATAATTCCGACGTTCCGACGGAGGCTGCGGCTGCGATATGGCTTGCGCGCACGACCGTGCCGGCTTGTAAAACGGTTTCGCCCAATGCCAGGTCCTCCCCCGCTTTGCGGCAGTTCGCACCTAGTTTCAGGTTGGTGGGCAATCGGACCTCTGGACGGTTTTGATTGCCCGTCGACTGCGTTTCACAATCTTCCTGCATGGCGACGGTGTTTGCGCCTTCCGGCATCACCGCACCGGTGAAAATGCGCACTGCGGTTCCCCTGGCAAGGGGCTGGGGCGATAGCATGCCGGCTGCAATGCGCTGCGAGATCGGCAGCGGACCCGTGGCATTGTCCACGTCGGCATGGTTTAAGGCGTAGCCATCCACCGCGGAATTTGTGTGGAGCGGGACGGGGTGGGGCGCTGTGATATCTTTGGCCACCACGCGACCATGGGCGGTCGACAAAGCGACCGTTTCAACGTCCGCGATAGGAATTAGGCGTGCGCGCAGCAGATCAAGAGCCTCCCCATGGCGCAGGCGATCCCGGTCATGGAGGAAGCAATCATCGAGTGCCAGCTTGGGGTTGTGCATGGAGGGTAAGGGGTTCAACGCAGGGTGTGTAAGCCGATTTTTTGGCCAATGTAGTCGGCAATCGTGCCCACGTCACTCAGTTCAAATTGCGGCAGTGGGCAATCGGCAATCGTGTGATCCGTTGCCAATGCCACGACATGTTTGTTGCTGTGCCAAATGGCCTGTTCCTTAGCACTGTCCTTTCGGAGACACTCGATTTTGGGAAGCGGATGGGTCTTGAAACCCTCCACCAAAACAAGATCGCAGGGCGCAAGTTTGGTGATTATCCGCTCCAGACTGGGTGCTGCGCCGCCCGTTTGGCGTTGATGCATGAGCGCGAATTGATTGTTGGACACGATGGCCGTTTCGTGGGCGCCGGCGTACCGATGGCGGTAGGAGTCCGTGCCTTCGTGGTCGATGTCAAAGCCGTCATGGGCGTGTTTTACGGTGCTGACCACAACGCCCCGGGCGATGAATTCTTCCACCAGCTTGACCACCAGTGTCGTCTTTCCGGAGTTTTTCCAACCGGTAATGCCGAAAAGATCGGGGCTGCTGCTTGGCATGGGGCGGCGTTCCTGGGTTAGCCGTTTTCCCGCAATCGATCCTGCGCGCGGGCGAGATCGTGTGGGGTGTTGATGTTAAAGAACGGGTCTGGTGTTTGCCCAAAATGCAGATTGGTTTGGTTGTGGCGCTGGCTGAACAAAATGATTTTGCGCTCGTTTTCCACTGTGAGATAGCGTTCCAAGGCATCGCTTAGCGCAACCGGCCACAGGGCAAAAACGGGGTGGGTCCACACGTCGCCCTGCGGGCCGCTTTGGGCCATCACGATGCTTACAGTATCAGGCGCGGCGGCGGAAAGACGCTGCACAAAATCGGTCGGAAAGAACGGGGTGTCGGTGGCGACGCTGGCGACATGGGTCACGCCCGGCTGGGTGCTGGCCCATTTCATGGCGGTGAGAATTCCGGCGAGCGGGCCGGGGTAGTCGGGCAATGTGTCGGCCAAAATGGGAACGCCAAAGCGCTCAAAAGGCGCAGGATCCGCATTTGTGTTGATGGCGATGTTCGCCACCTGGGGCCTAAGCCTTTCGAGTGCGCGTTCCACCGCTGGGGTGCCGTTCAGATCGAGCCAGCTTTTGTCCTGCCCGCCCATGCGGCGGCTTTGGCCCCCGGCCAGGACGATGCCGGAAATGGTCTCGCGCGGGATCATTCTGTGCCGTCCGATGGGGTGTTTTCAAATATGACCCGCTCGGCACCGGCTAGGACCGTGAACCGTGCGCCTCGCGCCCGGCCTATGAGTGTAAGGCCCGCCTTTTGCGCCAACTCAACGCCCCATGCGGTAAAGCCCGACCGTGACACCAGAATGGGAATGCCCATCATGACGCATTTGATGACCATTTCGCTCGTCAAACGCCCGGTTGTGTAGAAGATTTTGTCGGCAGCATCGCATTTGTTGCGGGCCATCCAACCGGCGATTTTATCAACGGCATTGTGGCGTCCAACGTCCTCCATATAGACCAGCGGCACCTGCTCTTTGCACAGCACGCAACCGTGGATCGCCCCGGCTTCAAGATAGAGACTGGGTGTGGTGTTGATCGTTTTGGTCAGCGCTGTCAGCCAAGAGGTTTTCAAAACGGCGTCGGTTGGCAGCGCGATGTCATCGAACGCGTCCATAACATCGCCAAAAACGGTGCCCTGCGCGCAGCCTGAGGTGCGCACGCGCTTCTGCATTTTTGCTTCAAAGTTCGTCTCGTTTTTGGTGCGGACGACGACAACCCCCAGTTCATCATCGTAGTCAATCGCGTTCACGGGATCGGTGGGGCGCAGCATGTTTTGGTTGATGAGATAGCCAAGGGCGAGAAGGTCGGGATGATCGCCAATCGTCATCATGGTGACGATTTCCTGGCGGTTCAAAAAGAGCGTCAGCGGCCGCTCGGTCACCACTTTCACGGTCACGGGTTTGCCGTTTTCATCGAGGCCTGAAACCGGCTTGGCCAGGCGCTCATCATCGATGGATGGGGCCAGCACGTAGGATGGAGCGGTGGTCACTTTGTTTTCGCGCATGGCAGATCAAGCGCCCATTTTCGCGCCGCGGCGCATGGCGATATACATCAAGCCAGCGATTGCTGCGCCGGCAACGGACGAAACAAACATGATGATATAAAGCGGCATGCCCTGGTTGGCTTCGGTGATAAGCATGCCCGACAGGGCGGCCAATGCGGCACCGCCACCAATTTGCATGAAGCCCGCAAGACCCGATGCGGAGCCCGCCAGGTCCGGACGCACACTGACCGCACCTGCGTTTGCATTGGGCAGCGACATTCCATTGCCGATGCCGACGAACATCATGGGGCCGAATAGGAAGAGCGCCTGCGGTTCATGAAAGGTCATCAAATAGAGCGCTAGCACCATGCCCGCCGCCGCCACGATGCCGCCATAGGCCATCATGGGTTCAAGCCCTACGGCCTGGGAGTATCGGCCTGAAAGGTAATTGCCGAACATATAGCCCAAGGCCACGAGGGCGAAATACGCCCCCAGTTCCGCCGGTTCGAGGCCCATGAGGGTTTCCCCTACAAACGGCGCGCCGCCCAGGAATGCAAAATAAGCTCCGGAGGACAGTGTTGAAGAACCGATATATCCCCAAATCAACGGCTCTTTGAGCAAAGAGCCGTAGTCGCGAAACTGCTCGCCCACCGGGCTGCGGACGGGGGTGTGGGTTTCGCCGACGTCGAAATAGACGACGATGAGGATGAACACACCCGTGATCAAAAGCAGTCCGAAGGGGCCGCGCCAACCGAACATTTCGCCAATGACTCCGCCGGCGGCGGGTCCGATCATGGGGATCACCGCCATGGCCATGGTGACGTAACCAATCATGCTGGCCGCTTTTTCGCGGTCGTAGAGGTCGCGGATGATCGCGCGGCTGAGCGCAATATTGGCAGCACTGGTGGCTTGCAGGACGCGTCCAAACAGCAGCATTTCGATGCTGGTGGCAGCGAGGCACACGATAGTGGCAAGGATGAAGATGACGCAGCACACTAAAATGACGGGCCTGCGTCCAAACCGATCCGATGCTGGTCCAATGATGAGCTGGGATACCGCCGTGGTCGCGAGAAACAGCGTGAGGACGGACTGCGCGATGGCCGGAGTGGTGTTTAACTCCCGGGCGATTTCCGGAAGCATCGGCAAAAACACGTTCATGGCCAGCACGGACGTGCCCGCCATCAAGACCAGGGTCATGACGCTGGGCGGCGTGCGCTTGCCTTTCCTGTCGCCTTTGGCGTTGCCAATGTTTTGGCGCATGTTTTGGCCCCTGTTCTGGCCCATGTTTGAGCCGGTAGCGGGGGCGCTGTCTGCCTCAGAAGATGAGTTGCTGTGTGTCGTCAAATGGTGCGCCAAAATCTCTTGAGAGAGGAGCGTGCGCGGGTTTGGAGCCGATGACCAAAGCTGCGGACCGCCAAAACATTCATTTACGGCAGGGCAGGGCCAAAAGCCATGACCGGCGCTTCAGTTTTTTTGGCGTGCTTTGTGATAATTTGGTGCACGGGAGGCGGTTTTTATTCGCCCTACGGTGACGAAAAAACCCCGCTTCATGTGAATTTTTGCGCAACACGAGGTTTCATGTCGGTGGCGGGGAGAGGTTGGCTGCAAAGATAAGAACAAGAAATTTGACTTATCCTTCGCTCATTCCGTTTCCTTTGTTGAACCGTGTCGTCATCTGGCTCCAAAGATCGTAAAACGCTTTAGACCGTTCGATGTGTGCGCGGCGCAAACCGTTGTCAATCAAGCTATTGTAATTACGAAAGGAATTTTTGGTTGGGCGGGTCATGGCTCTATCCTTTATGTTGGAAACGTGGTGGGGGTGTTTCCTTGACGCTGAAACTATGCGGCTGGTCTGTCATTGACAAACGCGAAATCCATGCGCATCAAATCAAAAAATTTGATCTGAAACTTGGCGTTGACCGTGGCTTATCGACTTCCCCCTCTCAATTCCTTGCGGGCGTTTGAAGCTGCAGCGCGGCTGGGAAGCTTTCAGAAGGCTGCCGAAGACCTTTTCGTCACGCCCTCCGCGTTGAGCTATCAGATCCGACAATTGGAAGAGCATTTGGGTGTGTCGTTGTTTCATCGGCACAATCGCAAGGTGCTGCTTTCAGAAGAGGGGGAACGCCTGTTTCCCGGCATACATGACGGCTTTGAGCGGTTTCAGGGCGCGGTGAGCACCTTGGAACGGGCCCGTAAAAGCAATGTGCTGGTGGTGTCCAGCGGCCCCGCCTTTGGCGCAAAATGGCTCGCCCCGCGCATGTATAAATTTGTGGACGCCCACCCCGACCTAGAAATGCGCATCGCGGCCAGCCTGAAACTGGTAGATTTCAATGTGGATGCGGTGGACGTTGCGATCCGGTTTGGCGGTGGTGTTTATCCAGATGTGCACGTTGAGCCGCTTTTTGATGAAGCGGTCCTGCCGCTGGCAAGCCCCGCCTATGTGGAGGAGCACCGCAGAGACATCGAAGCCAAAGCCTTTGGCAATCTGACGCTGATGCACGATGATTCATCAAAATTTCTGGCGGGTGCTATGGGTTGGAGCAATTGGCTCAAAGCCATGGGGGATGAGACCACGGATGCCAGCCGCGGGCCGCGCTTTAACCACGCTGATCACGGCCTGGATGCGGCCATCGACGGTGCTGGGATCGTGTTTGGCCGTCTGGGCTTGGCGATGCGAGATATTCGTTCAGGGCGGCTGGTCGCGCCGTTCGACACGTATATGAAGGCGAATAGCGGCTTTTACTTTGTTGTCCCGAAGGCGTCCCTCGACCTGCGACCGGTGCAGGTTTTTCGCAGCTGGCTGCTGGATCAAGCGGCGGAAGAGGCGTCGGAAATCGAAGCTTTCTTGGCGACGATGCGCTCTCTGTAAAACGTGTAAAGCCCCGTCCCGACCACAATGGCGCTGCCTATCATGGCCAGGGTGTCCGGCACTTCGTTAAGGACGAAAAAGCCCAGCATGAGTGCCCAGATCAGGATTGAATACCGGAATGGCGCGATGAAGCTGACCTCGCCGTCGCGCATGGCCAAGACTGAAAACACATAGCCCCCCATGATCATGACCGCTGCGGACGCCAGATAGACCCACTGCACTGTGCCGACCGGCTGCCACGTTTCGGTGAGACTGCCCAGCGCTCCGATCATGGTGATGAGGAGTGCTGTTAGCAGGCTGATCAACAGCGATGGAATGGCCTTGGGCAAGCTACGGGTCGTCAGGTCTCGCACGGTGACAAACAGGGCGGCTCCCAGTGCAAAAAAGGCGTAAACGGTAAAGCCGTCTGAGCCCGGGCGGACGATCAGCATGACGCCAACAAAGCCGATGGCGATAGCCCCACAGCGCCGCCAGCCGACCCGTTCCCCCAAAAACAAGGCGCTGCCAAGGGTGATGGTGAGGGGCAAAACCTGCAAAATTGCGGTGACGTTCGCCAGGGGCATGGCTTGCAATGCCGAAAGGAAAAGCACTGTTGCACCGGCCTCCCCAACACTGCGCCAAGCGACGAGGCGGTTGGTGATGACGGTTTTGATCCGCTGCCAGTCGTTGAACAGTCCCGTCGCCCAACAGGCTGTTGCAATGATGGCGCAGGCCATCAGCCCGCGTAGCAAGATCGCTTGAAACAGGCCGATATCTGCGAAGACAAGCTTCATGAAAACGTCGTTGAGCGCAAAACTTGCCATCGACAGCATCATGAAAACAGCGCCGCGGACGTTGGGGCTGCCCATAACGCCGCCTGGAAAACTTCTCGGGATGCTTGGGGGCGAGGGGCTTTGGCTCATGGGACTGCGTTTAGAGAAGCGATCCCGGAATTGAAATCAGCAAACGACATAAAAAAACGGGCTGAACATGGTTCAGCCCGTTTGTTTTTTTTCGTGGTCGTTCGTGGTGCTATTGGCGAACGATCACGCGAGAGCCGACTTTCACCCGGTTGAACAGGTCGGTCACATCATCATTGGCCAGACGGATGCAGCCGGACGACATGGCTTGTCCAATGGTCCACGGCTGGTTGGTGCCGTGAATGCGGTAGATGGTGGAACCGATGTAGAGTGCGCGGGCGCCCAAGGGGTTGTTGGGACCGCCGGGATAATAGGACTTCAACTGCTTGCCGGTTTCGCGCTTCACCCGTGCGATCATGCGGGCAGGGGGCGTCCAGCCTGGCCATTCTGCCTTGCGGGTGATGCGGTGGCGACCGGACCAACGGAAGCCGTCACGGCCTACGCCAATGCCGTAGCGCATGGCTTTGCCGCGCTTCATGACGTAGTAGAGGCGGCGTTCGGCTGTATCGATGATGATGGTGCCGGGCGAATATTGCTTGGAATAGGAGACGACCCGCTTTCTGATAGGCGAGCGGTTGGAGACCACACCGCCACCGCGGCGGACGGGGCGATAGACCTGCCAAGAGCCGGAGCCTGGGTCCCAATAGCGCTCACCGGGGGTGCGGGCATCGGACTGTCCAGCCGTAATGCCCGACAGGGCCAGGGCACCGAGGCCCAAAACGGCAGCTGTAAGTAGTTTTCTCATCATGTTTCCTCTCACTGGGTCTGAGCGGCCGCATGAAGCGTTGCAGCGCCGATCAAAACCAAAACGAATGTTAAACGCGTGACCGTTACCGACCCGTGCCCCTGCGCGCCGATTCGATTGTTACTGTGCCGGAAAGCTGCGGGCTTTCAAGTTTTAGGCGACAAGATGGCGATCACGTTTGTTTTGATGTCGCGACTGCGGCAGTCTGGTCACAGGTTCGTTGGGTGGTCTGGAGCCGGTTATGACGATTTTTTCTTGCACAATTCAGCCACCTTCCACGTGGCATTGAACCGGATGCGGCCGGAGGCGGACCAACCGGGTTTCACATCAACTTCTGCAGAAATGGTCTCGGGCTTACGCGCATCTGAACATACGGCGTCGCGGGCACCGTTTGTGAAGGTGGTGAGTTGAGACGCCAGTTGGTGTTTTGATGGGAACACTTTGAAGAAGGTGTCGCTGGGGCTCACTTTCAAAATCGCATAGCCTTTACCAAGGCTGCGCAGGACGGAACTCGGCAGCGAACGGTCGCGGGGAACGGTGTAAATTCCGCGCATTCCGCCGCTTGGGTCGATGGTGACGTACCAGTCCTGCGAATTCAAAATGGCCTGTGTTGAACGCACGCTGGGCGCAAAAACGGTCAAAACATCGCTGCTCTTGACCATTGGGGCTGTTTTATCTTCGTTCAAGACCACGATGACGTTGCCATCGCGACCTACGCGGCTTGAATAGCGATAAACAGGACCGCTTTGGACCGGTTTAACGCCGATGGCGCCTGTGATGTTTGCTTCATCAATGACCGGCTTTAATTTGGCTTCCGAAAATCCATAAGCAGATGTCGTCATGCCGGAAATCACAGCAAACGCAGCCGCGCACAGTGTGTGTCGTTTCATGATTACGCCCCTTGTTCGATCATTCACGTTGATCCGAACAAACAAGGCTAATCGATTATGACTAACTGAGGTTTAATTCGGCAAAGAAGTCATTTCCTTTGTCGTCGATGACGATGAAGGCTGGAAAGTCTTCGACTTCGATGCGCCATACAGCTTCCATTCCCAGTTCTTCATATTCCACGATTTCCACCTTCTTGATGCAGTCCTGCGCGAGACGTGCGGCGGGGCCACCAATGGAGCCGAGATAAAAGCCGCCATGCTGTTTGCAGGCCTCACGCACTTGCCGGGAGCGGTTGCCTTTCGCCAACATGACCATCGAGCCGCCGAAGGATTGGAACTGGTCGACGTAGGAATCCATCCGCCCCGCCGTGGTGGGTCCGAATGAGCCAGAGGGCATGCCGGTGGGGGTTTTGGCGGGGCCCGCGTAGTAGACGGGATGGTTCTTCATGTAATCCGGCATGGCCTCCCCGGCCTCTAACCGAGCGCGAATTTTTGAATGGGCGAGGTCGCGGGCGACGATGATGGTTCCGGTGAGGGATAAGCGGGTTTTCACCGGATGTTTGGTCAGTTCGGCCAGGATATCCGCCATCGGGCGGCTGAGATCGATGTTGACGACATCGCCGGAAAACGCGGTTTCATCGACATCCGGCATATATTTTGCCGGTTCCGTCTCCAAGGCTTCCAGAAACACGCCGTCTTTGGTGATTTTACCCAGCGCCTGACGGTCGGCGGAACAGGATACGCCAAGCCCAATGGGGAGCGACGCGCCATGGCGCGGCAGGCGGATGACCCGCACGTCGTGGCAAAAATACTTGCCGCCAAATTGCGCGCCCACGCCCATGGACTGGGTGAGTTTGTGAACCTCCTCTTCCATGGCAAGATCGCGAAACGCGTGGCCGGTTTCTGATCCCTGCGTCGGCAGAGCGTCCAAATAGCGTGTCGAAGCAAGTTTGACAGTTTTGAGGTTCTGTTCCGCCGAGGTACCGCCGATAACGATGGCGAGATGGTAGGGCGGACAGGCTGCGGTTCCCAAGGTAAGGATCTTTTCTTTGAGGAACGCTATCATCCGATCATGGGTGAGGAGCGAGGGCGTGCCTTGGTAGAAGAAGGTTTTGTTCGCCGAACCACCGCCCTTAGCAATGAACTGGAATTTGTAGGCATCTTCGCCCTCGCTGTAGATATCGATCTGCGCGGGCAGATTGTTTTTGGTGTTGGTCTCTTCAAACATGGCCAGCGGTGCCAGCTGCGAATAGCGCAAGTTCTTTTTATCGTAAGCGTCGAGCACGCCGGTGCTGACCGCGTTTTCATCGCCCCCGTTTGTGAGAACGTTACGTCCGCGCTTTCCCATCACGATGGCAGTGCCTGTATCCTGGCACATGGGCAGCACACCGCCGGCGGCAATGTTGGCGTTTTTGAGCAAGTCATAGGCCACAAAACGGTCGTTCTGCGTGGCCTCGGGATCATCGAGAATAGAGGCGAGCTGCTTCAGGTGACCGGGACGCAACAAATGGTTGATGTCCATGAAGGCCTGTTCCGCAAGCAGGCGAATGCCTTCCTCTTCGACCTCTAAAAATGTGCGGCCTGCGGCTTCCACTTCGCGAACGTAATCGCTGGTCAATTTGCGGTAGGGTGTTTCATCTGGCCCGAGCGGAAACAGATCAACGTGGCGGTTTGGAAGGTCTGACATGGGGCAACCGGGGTTTGGTGTGCAATCAAGCTGTGGGTTCGCCTTAGCCGGTTCCGGTCTTCGTTCGCAATTCCCCGTTTGGTGGGGTCCTGTGTCGCTTTTTTTCATCTCCGGTGCCCGTGGATCGAAGATATTCATCGGTCCGAGAGCCTTACACGAACGTTTGCTTGTCAATTGCCTTACCAGTTGGGTTGGCAATTCTCTTGTAAATGGTCGTCAAATCATGCTCTACCTTCCGTTACGGTAGGTTTGTCGGGCTTAGGCTTGTCGGACGGGGGGGAATTCAAGGTGAGTCAGGCAGATCCATTGTGGTGGCTGGAGGGGGAAGGGCATGTGCGCCGTCAGCGTATTGTCGCCTCACTGCTGTATCTCGTCATGCCCGCGGACGGGCAGCAGCACCCGAAAGAGATTGAGCGGCTTCGGCTTATCCTGAGCGACGATTTTGACCTCGATGAATTTGAGCTCGCCCAACTCATGGATATCGCTCGACAGGCCGAACCCCGTGAGCATGCGCTGCAAAAAATGGCGTCTATTTTGCAGGAAGAGGTGAGCCGGGAAGAGACTCTCGAAATGCTGTCTCATATGTGGGAAATGGTGTTTGCCGATGGGCGGGTGCACGAGTTGGAGGTGGTGTTTGTGGAGCGCGTTGCGCGTTTGCTGAAACTGTCGCAAACCGATGTTGCCAACGTTATGACATCGGGGCGCTGATCGTTTCTCAACAGGCACCAAGTCTGCCCCACCGCTTCACCAGAGTTGTTTTGCCCATGCCTTCATCATCTGAACGCACGCCAAAAGCGGTCATTTTTGATCTTGATGGGACGTTGGTCGACAGCAATCGCGATCTTGTTCCAACTTTGAACCGAACGACTGCTCTCGATGGCGTTCCTCCCATTTCCCTGGATGCCGTTGGACATGTTGTGGGGCAGGGAGCCATGGCCATGATTGCCAAAGCGTTTTCCTTCCACGGACATGGGCTTAATGCCGACCGGCACCGAGAGCTGTTTGAAATCTTCCTCGCCGATTACGAAGCGCACCTGTGTGACAACACCGTTTTTTTCGACGGTGCTTTGGCGGCGATGGAAGGCCTAAAGGCCGATGGATGGCGGCTTTTGGTTTGCACCAACAAGTTGGAACGCTTTGCCGTAAAACTGCTGGAAGGGTTGGGTGCGTCAGGAGAGTTTGAGGGCATCGTGGGCGGCGATACGTTTTCGTTTCGCAAGCCCGATCCCCGCCATATCACGGCCACCGCCGAACGGTTCGGCGTTCCGCCGGAAAACTGCGTTATGGTGGGTGACAGTATCAACGATATCCAAGCCGCCAAAGACGCCCGGATGCCGGTGATCGCCGTTACGTTCGGCTATAGCGATGTGCCGGTCGAAACCCTGGAGCCGGATCATACCATTGCGCATTTTGATGAACTGCAAGACGCCGTGCGGTCGGTTTTTGTCTGAACGTTCGTTGGATAAAAAATGGTGGGCGATACTGGGATTGAACCAGTGACCCCTGCCGTGTGAAGGCAGTGCTCTCCCGCTGAGCTAATCGCCCGGTCTGGTGTTCCGGATTGCTCCCGTACCGACCGTGGTGGCGTGTATGGCGTGGCTGCCGGAAGGTCAAGGGTTTTAGGGCGCGACGGCTATTTGTTGTAGACCTCATCGGGGTTGAACAGCCGGGCATCATCTTCGATGGAAAGCCGCATCTTTCCATCTGTTTTGGTGAGGGAGCGATAAAAGCAGCTTTTGCGGCCCGTGTGGCAGGCTGCGCCGTGGCCTTGGGCTTCAACGGCTAACCAGATGGCGTCCTGGTCGCAGTCGACGCGGATATCGTGAACGGTGAGCACGTTCCCAGAGGTTCCACCCTTATGCCACAGTGCTTTTCGAGAGCGGCTGTAGAAGTGGGCTTCGCCAGTTTCCAACGTTTGTACGAGCGCCTCTTCGTTCATATAGGCGACCATAAGAGGGGTGTTGTCGATCCGATCCGCCGCGATGGCAAGGATCAAGCCGTTTGCGTCCCACTTGGGTTGGAAATGCGTGGTTTCGTCGACCGGCAAGGCGTCACCAAGCGGGGCGTCATCAAGTGGGGCGTCACCCAGCAAGACGCCATTTTCATTCAGCTCAGCCGACGAGCCGATTTTGGTTTTGGTCATAGATGGTTCGCTTTTGCGCTCTCAATGGCTGTCCGTTCCTTGCAGCGCACCATGCCCCCGGGCTGACTAGCCCGCAAGTTTCCCCGCGAGCCCATCAGCGACCCGTTATGTCACCCAACGCACGCGCGCTAACTGCGGGCGCTGTTCACCATGGTCATGAAGTGCACTTGCTCCTGCGGATCATCCTTGAACGCGCCGGTGAAAGTGGAGGTGAGGGTGGTGGAGCCCTGCTTTTTAATGCCGCGCATGGCCATGCACATGTGTTCGGCTTCCACGATCACGGCAACACCCAGCGGCTCAAGTGCGTCTTGAATGGTGTGTGCGACCTGCGCCGTCAGGCTTTCCTGGGTTTGCAGGCGGCGGGCAAAAATGTCGATGACTCGCGCGACTTTAGACAATCCAAGCACACGCCCGTCCGGCAGGTAGCCCACATGGGCCTTGCCGATGATGGGCACCATGTGGTGCTCACAATGACTGAAGAAAGGAATGTCGCGGACAACGACCATGTCGTCGTATCCCGCAACTTCTTCAAATGTGCGTCCCAGGACGGCGATTGGATCCTCGTCATAACCGCCGAACAGTTCGCCATAGGCTTTTGCGACACGTGCAGGCGTGTCGAGCAAGCCTTCGCGGTCGGGATTGTCGCCAGACCAGAGAAGGAGTGTTTTGACGGCCTGCTCCGCCTCTTCGCGCGTTGGGCGCTTTACACGGTTTTGCGGCTTATCGATTTCGGTTGGGATTTTCGCCTTATCAACGATCTGATCCATGGGACTTCCAATTCGACTGAATGGTGGTTTCAAAAAACCGAATCCACTCAAGCCGACCTCCCACAAAAACGACGCGATGGCCGATGAAGGCTTGATTGGGTTCCGGGGCCTTGCGGCACGGTGACCTAGTCAATGGTGTGGAGGTAAGCGTAAGCGCTCTTTTTGTTGTTTTCTCCGACACCGGTGCCAATATAGGGATCGGAAGAGCGCTGCCAAGGTAAAACATGGCCCAATATCGCCGCAGCGTGGATCCCGTTCGTTGGGCTACTGCCGTTTAAGGCCGGCCAGGGCGGGTATAATCGGAGCACGCTATGAGCATCAACGCGGTCTACAACACGAAGATTCTTGATTATGCGGGCAATATCGGTCGCATCGGCAGGCTCGATGCACCTGATGGCAGTGCAATAGCGCATTCAAAGCTCTGCGGCTCAACGGTGAGTGTTGATCTGGCTGTCGAAAACGGCGTCGTGATTGACTATGCTCAAGATGTCAAAGCCTGTGCTCTGGGCCAGGCGGCGGCAGCGATTGTTGCCAGCAACGTCCTCGGCGCGAGCCGAGATGAAGTGCGCAGCGGGTTAGAGGCTTTTGCAGCGATGTTGAAAGAGGGTGGTCCTGCACCTGACGGGCGTTTTGCGGAATTGAAGTTTCTGGAACCCGTCAAGGAGTACCGTGCGCGCCACGCGTCCACGCTGCTGGCTTTGCAGGCCACGGTGGACGCCTTTGACATCGCAGTTGCCAAACAGAACGCCGCTTGATCGGTGTGCAGCGGCGCCGAACATAAGCCCGACCCCAAACGTCACACGACGAAGACTTACAGCCGCAACTACACCGGCCCTTGGCGAAAGACGCTGGGTCGCGTGTTGGGGGTGGGGCTCATTCGCTTCTATCAACTGACATTCAGCGGCTTTGTCGGTGGCCATTGCCGCCATATCCCAACCTGTTCGGAGTACGGGTATGAGGCGATTGCCCGCCACGGTTTGCTGCGCGGCGGCTGGCTGACTGTCAGGCGCGTTGCGCGGTGTGGACCGTTTGCGCGGCTCGGCGGTCGCCACGGCCATGATCCCGTGCCGGATTAGGCGCTTCCACACGCGTCTTAGCCGTGGAAAATCGTCTTCCAAGGTCCATTAACACTCCTTTACGACCTCTCTGCCAATTTTAACCTTACAAGTTGGATGTATTGGCGCTTGTTTTCTTTCCGCTGATTTTATGATAACGGATAGATGCGGCGCATATATTTGAGGTCTAGTATGGCGTATCTCAAGCCGAGCTTGGCCGCGCGTTTGCGCAGCCGCGGTGCCCCTTTTTGTGCGGGCAAAACTCTTCTCTCAACTGCGATCATTTTGCCCCTCGTGACGACAACGGCCATGGCAT
>JBCBCT010000018.1:0-34396 GCA_038530365.1 Pseudomonadota bacterium
GCCTTCACGCTCAACTGGCTGCCCGTTGTGGGAAATAGCAGCTGGGCTCATTTCATTATGCCGACCATCGCCATGTCTGGCCTGCTCATTGCGGCGCTTACACGCTTCACGCGCAACGCGATGCTGGACGTGTTGGGTCAGGATTTCATGCGAACCGCTCGGGCCAAGGGCCTGCCGGAAACCGTGGTGATCCTCAAACACGGATTGCGCAATGCCAGTGTGACGATCCTGTCCGTGCTTGGTTTGCAGATCGCGGGCATGGCGGCGGCCGGCAACGTTGTGGTGGAGGCTATCTTTAGCTGGCCGGGTATTGGCGAGCTGTTGGTCCAAGCGGCCATCACTCGGGATTATCCAGTGCTGCAATTCGGCGTGATTGCAGTGGCAGGCGCAGTGATCGTCATCAACGCGCTGACCGATATTGCCTATGCCTACGCTGACCCACGCATCCGTCTGGGAAAGGCTTAGTAAGATGGTTGCGGTTACCAACACCTCTCAGCGCTCTTTTGTTGTCACTTTGTGGATTGAGGCAAATTGGGTCCAACGCTTCGCTGCATTGCTCGCCGTGGCGCTCTTGCTGGCCGCGATACTGGCACCGCTGATCGTGCCCTTTGACCCACTCAAGCAAAGCCTGATCTCTCGCTTGCGACCCCCGCTTGGGTTTGACCGCTACAGGGAGGGCTTCCTTCTGGGCACGGACGAACTGGGCCGGGATGTTCTATCGCGCACGCTCTACGGCTTGCAGTTAACATTGGGTCTCGCCGCGTTGGGCGCGCTTATTGGCCTCCTTATCGGCGGCACGCTTGGCTTGCTGGCCGGACTGCGCCGGGGCTTGATCGAGGACACGATCATGGGCGCAGTCGATATCCAGATCGCGGTGCCGTTCACACTGATTGCGCTGTTGATCCTCTCCATCTTTGGGTCTTCGTTGACGGTCATGATCTGCGTTCTGGGCATTGCCGGATGGGAGCAATACGCCCGCATCGTGCGCGCCGAAGTCCGCAAAATCACAGAGTTGCCGTTCATCGAGGCTGCCCGCGCGTCTGGCGGCGGGCAACGCTATATCGCGCAGCGCCACGTCCTGCCGAACATCGTCTCACCGCTGGTGGTGCAGTTTACGCTGTCCTTGTCATACATCGTGATCCTTGAATCGACGCTGTCGTTTCTTGGCCTTGGCGTACAGCCGCCCACGGCCACCCTCGGCTCGATGGTTGGCTACGGGCGAGACTACATGCCAACCGCGCCATGGATGGTGATCGCACCTGCCGTAGCAATTATCCTTTTGACCTTTTCCGTGCAGATCCTCGGCGACTGGCTGAGAGACCGCGCCGATGTGCGCCTGCGGAACCGTTGAACCAACAAGAGGCCGAATGGCCCGTTTCTGAAACCAAGGAGAGTAAAATGAAAAAACTACTTCTTACTACCGTTGCAATGCTGTGCGCCACCAGTGCGCTGGCAAAAGAGATCACCGTGGGTGCCGCCAACGTGTCGAGCTATCTCGACCCGGGCCGCGACCACTCCAACGTGGGCTCGCAATTTTACTACAACGCCTTCGATACTCTGATCGAACGCGATCATTCCAAACTGAAGCCTGTATGGAAGCCTGCACTGGCAACAGAATGGAAGCAGATCGATGATCTGACGATGGAGTTCAAGCTGCGCGAGGGCGTAAAGTTTCACAACGGTGAAGACATGACCGCCGATGACGTCGTGTTCTCGCTCAACCGGATGTATAAGGCGACGTTTGCCCCCTATGTGGTGCGCTCCAAGGACCGTCTCGCCAACTTTGCGGAAGCGGTCAAAATCGACGACTACACCGTCCAGATCAAAGTTGAACGGCCTGAGCCGCTGTGGGAAACGCTGGTCTCGCTCCAGCAGGTCATGATCATCCCCGAAGAGTATACCAAGGCTCTGTCCGGCGATCCGAAGGTCGCCGAAGATGGGGACTATGAAGCGTTCTCTCTGGCCCCCGTCGGCACGGGCCCTTACGCGATTACGGCGTTCACCCCCGGCAAAAAAGTGGAATACAGCCGCTTTGACGGGTTCTGGGGCGAGACTGCACCGCTGACCAAAGCAACAGTGATCCGTATTCCCGAAACCGCTTCGCGCATCACCGCGCTGAAGACGGGCGAGGCGGATATCATCACCAACATTGCACCTGACCAGGTTGCGTTGATCGAGGCCGATGCCAACCTAAAGACTGTCGGAAGCGCAACTGCACTCTTCCACGTCATGATCATGAACGTGAACCATCCCAACTTGAAGGATCCGAAGATCCGCCAAGCGATGTCCTTGGCCATCAACCGAGACCTGCTGAACGAGGCGCTTTGGTTGGGCAAGGCAGTGGTGCCCTCCACCCACACGATGGAAGAAATGGGCGCGTTGCACATGCCCGAGCTCACCACATTCGAGTATGACCCGGAGAAAGCCAAGCGATTGCTGGCCGAGTCCTCCTACAACGGCGAGGAAATCGTCTTTGACGCCTTCTCGGTCTACTACACCAACGGTGCGCTGGCCGCACAAGCTATCATGGAAATGTGGGCTGAGGTCGGCATCAAAGGGAAACTGAACATCACTGATAAGTGGACGGGCAACGACCCCGAAATGATGTCCCGCAGTTGGTCGAACCCGATGTACTTCGCGGACCCTTTTGGCTCGTTCGGCGTGATGTGGGCGCCCGAGGGTCCCTCCGAAGGGGCAGGTCGCTTCAACACTGATGCAAAGTACAAAGCAGCGTGGGAGCGGTTCCGCTTCAGCCAGGATGTCGAGGCGCGCAAGGCTGCCTATGTCGAGTTGATGGATCGCATCAAGCAAGATCCGCCAGTTCTCCCGCTTTACCGTCCGTTCGAAAGCTGGGGCATGCAAAAGTCGGTGAACTGGTCACCGCTGCCTGGGCACGTTCCCTACGTGCTCGACTTCCGAGCTGGTTCGATCTCGCTGGCTGACAGCTGATGCTAGTGGGCGCGGCGGACCCTTCCGCCGCGCCTATCCCCTAAACTTCAGGAAGACTGCCCATGACCTTGAGCATTGCAATCGTCGCCGACATTCATCACGGCGCACCATCCCATACAAAACGCGGCGATACGGCCCTGGACCTGATGGCGGGCTTTGCCGACTGGGTGAACGTGGAAAAGCCAGACCTTGTTTTGGACCTCGGCGACCGGATTTCGGACATCGACGAAGAGACCGATTTGAGGCTGGAGCGCGAAATGGCAGACGCCTTCAGCGCCCTCGACGTGCCGGTTCATCACATCTGCGGCAATCATGACCGTGATCACCTGAGCGTGGCCCAAAACGAAGAGATCCTTGGCCAATCCCTGCAAAACGAGGTGCTGGACGCTGGTGATTGGCAGATCGCGCTGTGGCGGGCAGATGCCAAGATCACCCGCACAGGCGAACAGCGCGGCTTCAACCTGCCAGAGGCTGATCTGCTTTGGTTATCGCGGACCATTCAGGCGGCGGACAAGCCAACGCTGGTGGCCAGCCACGTTCCTGTGTCGGGCCATGGACAGACGGGCAACTATTACTTTGAACGCAACGCACAGTTTTCACGCTATCCCGAAAGCGATCGGGCCCGACAGGCGTTGGCGCAAGCCCATGTGCCTGTGATTTGTCTGGCGGGACACGTGCATTGGAACACCGTAACCACCGTGGACGGCATCCCCCATCTGACCCAGCAAAGCCTGACCGAAAGCTTCACCACCCAAGGCGCACCGGCCGAAGCATGGGGAATGCTGACGCTGACCGAGACAGCCCATTGGCAAGTTTTTGGCAAAGATCCGTTTGAGGCGCGCGTGACTCCCCAGACGGGGCGTTGGACCCCACCCTTGATGCCGTTCTGATGCCTGGCCGTTGCCTCACCTGTCCCTGCATGAGGACGCTTTGAAATGCTGGATTTGCCTGTCCTTTCAGTAAAAAACCTCTCGGTCGCCTTCGGCAGCCACGTCGCGGTGCGCGATCTGTCCTTCGACATCCGCGCGGGCGAGACGCTGGCGCTGGTGGGTGAAAGCGGGTCGGGTAAATCGGCGACGGCGCTGTCGGTGCTGCGGCTGATCGAACGTGAGGGCGGGCGGATTGCGGGTGGAGAAATCCGGTTTGGCAGCGCCGAACCCGTGGACCTGGCGGCTCTTGATGACCACCAGATGCAAGCCTTCCGCGGCAACCGTATCTCCATGATCTTTCAGGAGCCAATGACCTCGCTTAACCCGGTGATGCGGATCGGGGAGCAGCTCAAAGAGGTGTTGTATCGCCATCAGGGTCTGTCCCAGAGTGCCGCTACGGAAGCCGCAAAAGTGGCGCTGGCCCAGGTGCAAATTCCGGATCCCGAGCGTCGCCTTAAACAATATCCCCATGAGTTGTCCGGTGGGTTGCGGCAGCGCGTGATGATCGCCATCGCGCTGGCCTGCCGCCCGGATGTGTTGATCGCGGACGAACCAACAACGGCACTGGATGTTACCACCCAGGCTGAGGTTCTTCGGCTGCTCAAGAGGTTGCAAGCCGAGATCGGCATGGCGATCGTATTCATCACCCATGACATGGGCGTGGTCGCGGAGGTGGCCGACCGTGTGGTGGTGTTGCGCCACGGAGTGACCGAAGAGGTCGCCGGCGTCGATGATCTCTTCCAGGCCCCGCAATCGCACTATGCGCGGGAGCTGATGAATGCCACCCCCAAGCTCGGCCAGTCGCCCCTGCGCGCGCCGGTGGCGGACACAGCGCCTGTGTTAAAAGTAGCGGGCTTATCAAAGAGCTTCGTGCAGGGTAGTAGCTTCTTGAAGCCTAAGTCCATCACGCAGGCTGTGCGCAATGTGTCCTTCGAGATCCGCCCCGGTGAGACCCTAGGACTGGTTGGTGAATCCGGTTGTGGTAAATCCACGCTTTCACGCGCGTTAATGCGCCTGATCGAGCCTGATGAAGGGTCGGTGACGCTGGCCGGGCAAGAGATCACGGGGTTGGACGCTGCTTCCCTCCGACAGGCCCGCAGCGACATTCAAATGGTTTTTCAGGATCCGTACGCAAGCCTCAATCCACGGATGACCGTGCGTGACCTGATCACCGAACCAGCCCACCTTCATTCCGGCATCGGTCCGCAAGAGCGAGCGACACTTGCCGGAGATCTGCTGGAGAAAGTCACACTGGAGCGGGATGCGGCGGACCGCTATCCGCACCAATTTTCCGGTGGGCAACGCCAACGACTGTGTATCGCCCGGGCGCTGTCGGTGTCCCCCAAAGTTATTGTGGCAGACGAAGCTGTGTCGGCACTCGATGTCTCGACTGCGGCGCGAATCACGCAATTGATGCAGACCATTCAGGAAGAACTCGGCATCGCGTTCCTGTTCATCAGCCACGATATTGCTGTGGTCGAGCGCGTCAGCCATCGCATCGCAGTCATGTATCGCGGTGAAATCGTTGAGATTGGCGATACCGAACAGGTCCTGCGCGCGCCCCAACACGAATACACCCGCGCCTTGCTGTCCGCCGTGCCCGTTGCCCGCCCCAGCGGTCGTCAACCACGTGTCGCTCCAAAGCCTGCAGCCTGATGGGTGTGCCGCTCTACACCAACATGTACGAAGTAGACAGTTCAGGGCGGTTTTGGTGCCGATTACGTGACTCGAACACGTGACCTACGCATTACGAATGCGTTGCTCTACCAACTGAGCTAAATCGGCACTGGCGACTAGCTAGTTTTTGCCGATTGAGTCGTCAAGATGCTTGACGAAAACGGGGAGGGGGGCAACAGCATGGAAAATGAAGCAATCCAGCAGGCTGCAGAAATCCTGACCCAGTTGCGAACGCGCACGGGCGGCTTAGGCGCACCGCTGGCGGATCTGCCGCACGATGTACGCCCATCATCCTTGGAAGACGCCTACGCGATCCAGGAGGCGTTGCGCCGCCTCTTATCACATCTCCTTGGACCTGTTGCCGGATGGAAGATTGGCTGCACCACGCGCATCATGCAGGCTTATCTTGGCATCGATCATCCCTGTGCCGGCACGCTGTTTTCAAAACAGGTCTTCTAGGGGCATGTCCAACTCCACGCCAGCGATTATTTCAAACTGGGCTTGGAGTGCGAACTTGCTGTGCAACTCACCAAACCGCTTGGGCCGGATGAAGATCCGGCGAAGGCTGTCGATAGCGTTATGGTTTCGGTAGAAATCGTGGACGAGCGTTTTGTCGACTTCTCGAAATGCGCAAAAGAGACATTGATCGCCGATGATTTTTTCTCAGCCGGTTGTGTCATCGCAGAACCTGTAAGCTTGCAGTCCCTGGCCAATGGCGACGATTTGGGCGGACTGCGCGGCGGGTTCGTCATTGACGGTCAACAGGCTGCCCAAGGTTACGGCTCCGGTATTCTGGGCGACCCGCTTGCCGCTCTGGCGTGGCTGGCGGACCATCGAAGGGGCGAGGGCGGCCTCCAAGCCGGAGAAATCGTGACGTTAGGAAGCGTCGTCAAAACCATCTATCCACAAGCCGGAACACACATCACCGCAGGCTTCGATGGCTTGGGAACCGTATCTGTCGATGTCATCTAAGGTTTGCTCACAAGAGCCGAACGTTGCCCAGAAACGGAATACCCAGTTGTCGCATAAGATATATTATGGAACTTTTTTATTCAATCAAAACTCAAAGCGAGCCATCTAGGCAATTGAAAAATCACTCTTTTCATTTAGCTTGACGACAAGACCATCATAGGCTGGCTGCACGTGAGCCGGTGTCTCCGCCAAGACCTTGTCATAGTCCATCGGCGTGTGCATGTGTGTGAGGATAGCTTGCTTGGGTTTCAGCTTTTCAATCCAGCCCAGGGCTTGTTCCAAATTGAGATGACTTGGGTGCGCTCGGTATTGCAGCGCGTCGAGGATCCACACGTCCAGCCCTTCAAGATGCGGTAACGCGCGCTCATCCAAATCACTCACGTCACTGCAATAAGCGACATTGCCGATGCGAAATCCCAAAGAGTCGATGCTGCCGTGGGGTTGCTCGAACGGTAAAAAATGGATCGGACCGGCGGCCCCATCGATTGGAAATCCTTCGCCGGCGGTGATCCGATGTTCGTCCAAAATTGGCGGATATGAGGAACCCTGTGGCGTTTCAAAACAATAGCCGAACGCTTCATGGAGCCGCGTGGACGTCGCACCATCAGCGAAGATCGGCACCCGGGCGCGGCTGTTGATCACAAACGATCGAAGGTCATCGATCCCGTGAATATGATCGGCATGGGGGTGCGTGTAGACCACGGCGTCGGCCACCGAAATACCGGCCATCAACATCTGTGCTCGAAAGTCTGGACCGGTATCGATCACCACGGTGGTGGTGGCGTCGCCAACGATTTTTTCAACCAACAGAGAGGCCCGCATCCTGCGGTTTTTGGGGTTCGTGGGATCACACTGGCCCCAATCATTGCCGATGCGCGGCACGCCCGGTGAGGAACCGCAGCCAAGGATGGTGAATCGGTAAAGCGCGCCGTCAGCCGCCATTAGGTCGCGTCCCCGCCAGCAGCAACCCCGGCAGGCATCGGGGCGTCCGTGTCGAGTGCGCGCGGGACTCTCTGAAACAACGAAAAGAAATTGTCCGTGGTTTGTGTCCAAACCTCGGCCTCATCCATATCCCAACATGACGCCAAAACACGGGCTGTCTCCACGGTGTAGGCCGGTTCGTTCGTGCGCCCACGGTGCGGCACCGGGGCGAGATAAGGCGCGTCTGTTTCCACCAGCACACGGTCGCGGGGCATGCGGGCGGCGATCTCACGAATTTCAGGGCTGTTTTTGAACGTCAGAATGCCGGAGAAAGAGACGTATAAGCCGAGGTCGATTCCGCGTTCGGCCAGCGCTGCGCCGGATGAAAAACAATGCAAAACCGCGGGGAAGGCCCCTACCCGCGTTTCCTCTTGAAGGATTTGCATCATGTCCTCATCGGCGCTGCGCGCGTGGATGACCAAGGGCAAGCCGGTCGCCCGCGCAGCAGCGATGTGTGTTCGAAATCCCTGGGCCTGCGCGTCCCGCGGGGACTTGTCGTAGTGATAATCGAGGCCCGCTTCGCCAATTGCGACCACCTTCGGATCTTGGCTTAAGCGGATCAGATCGTCCGAGGTTACGTCCAGCTCTTCCGCCGCGTTGTGGGGGTGGGTGCCAACGGAACAAAACACATCATCGAAGCTGCGGGCGACGCCCAAGATGGCATCAAAGCGTTTTACCCGGGTGCAAATGGTGACCATCCGCCCGATGCCTGCGGCCCGCGCCCGGGCAACAACCCCATCAAGATCATCGGCAAAGTCTGGAAAATCCAGATGGCAGTGGCTGTCGACCAACACCGCGCTAGCTCTCCGAACCGTCTGCGCTGGCAGTGTCGACAAAACGCGGAAACACGGGTTCCGGCTTTTCGATTGTCCGCGCGCTCAGGGTGTGATCCGCCGCCAGCGCTTCAAACGTTCGCTCGCCCTCGGGCACGTTAAGTGCGGCCAGGAGTTTCCCTGCGCTTTCGGGAACAAACGGCTGGGCAAGAATGGCCACGCGGCGCACCACTTCGGCGGTAACCCACAAAACGTCCGTCATGCGCTGTGGATCGGTTTTCTTCAAAGCCCAAGGTTCTTGAGACGCAAAATAACGGTTTGCCTCCCCAACCACCGCCCAAATAGTGTTCAGCGCCTCGTGCAAAGACTGGTTGTCTATCGCCGCGCGCGCAGCCGGCAACATAGCCTTCGCCTGATCAAGAATGGCCGTGTCATCTGCACTGAATGCGGTGGGCGGCGTGAGCGCACCTTCGCAATTCTTGAACACCATGGACAAAGACCGCTGTGCCAGATTGCCAAGATCATTCGCCAAATCAGCATTGATCCGGTTCACGATCGCCTCATGACTGTAGCTTCCATCCTGACCAAACGGCACCTCCCGCAGGAAGAAGAAGCGCAGCGCATCCACGCCGTAAAGCCGCGCCATGTCAAAGGGGCTGACAACATTGCCTAGCGACTTCGACATTTTCTCGCCTTTGTTGAACAAGAAGCCATGCCCAAAGACCCGCTTGGGAAGAGGTAGTCCGGCAGACATCAAAAAGGCGGGCCAATAAACCGCGTGAAAGCGCACGATGTCTTTTCCAATCACGTGCACATCGGCAGGCCAGCGGCCCCACAGATCAGCGCCATCGTCAGGAAAGCCAAGGGCCGTGATGTAATTCGTCAATGCATCGACCCACACATACATCACGTGGTTTCCGTCGCCGGGAACCTTGATGCCCCAATCAAACGTCGTGCGCGAGATCGACAGATCGCGCAGGCCACCCTTCACAAAGGACTCGATCTCGTTGCGGCGAAAGCCCGGTGCGATGAACTCCGGGTGCTCTTCGTAGAGCTTCAGCAGGCGATCTTGATAGGCTGACAGACGGAAGAAATAGCTTTCTTCTTCAATCCACTCGACCTCAGTGCCCTGGGGTCCAACACGGGTGCCATCCTCCCGCAACTCGGTCTCGCCTTCGCCATAATAGGCCTCATCGCGCACCGAATACCAACCGCTATAGCTGTCCTTATAAATGTCCGGCTGTCCGTCCGATTGTCCCGCCGCCATGCGCTCCCAAAGCGCCTGACAGGCCTGGTGGTGGCGCGCTTCCGTGGTGCGGATGAAATCATCGTTCGATACATGCAAGGCGTCCGCCATGCGGCGAAATTCCGCCGCATTGGTATCAGCAAGGTCGGCGACCTCAACGCCGGCATCACGGGCAGTCTTGACCATCTTTTGCCCATGCTCGTCCGTGCCCGTGAGAAAGTGCACGTCAAAGCCATCCAAGCGCTTGAAGCGGGCGAGCGCATCGGTTGCGATCAACTCATAGGCGTGACCGATATGAGGCGCACCGTTGGGGTATGAAATCGCAGTGGTGATATAAAAAGATTTGCTCATACTAATCTTAGCTGGCGTCAGGTCGGTTGGACCGATTGTGATCAAAGGTGCAGGCGGTTGCAGCGTTCATGTTCGGTGGGGCGGCAGACAGCGTCTCAGTTACGGTCGCGCAAGGGCGAACACGCGACCGAAAAAGTTCAACACTTCCTGCTTTTTATCCAGATTGTAAGCGTCCGCAACACGCTTCGATTCCACCGTCTTTTCCCACACCTCCGCCTGTCCCGCAAGGAAACCGGCGGACGCCCGCTCGGTACCAATGGCAAGTTCACGAACGTGGCTGGCAAGGCTGTTGAGTGCAAGATCGAAGAACAGGTGATAGGCCTCTTCCTGCGCTTTCGTGGCCAACTGCCCGGCCAGCGCGTGCACCGCTGTCCAGTCCTGCGGCGAGCCATTGGCACGCTTCAAAAGCAGCGCTTCAAAGACTTTAAGATGGTCAAGAGCATCCGTCGTCACCAGTTCGAGCGCACGCCGAACGGATCCTTCCGCCCGGCTAGCAACATCAGCGAGCCGCCGATTATCCACCGTCATGCCCATGGACCTGATCACATCAACAATATCCGACGCTGCGAGCGGTTTCAGCGGCAAATGCTGACACCGCGAACGGATTGTGGGGAGCAGCTTACCGGGGGAGTGTGACAGGACTAAAAAGAGCGAGTTCCTGGGCGGTTCCTCAAGAATTTTAAGAAGGGCGTTCGCCGCATTTGGATTCATGTCGTCGGCACAATCGACGATGGCGATGCGCCAGCCCCCTGCCCCGGCGGTCATCGCATAAAACGCTTGGGTGCGCCGCACCTCGTCCACCGTCAAACGGGTCTTGAAATCCTTCTTCTTTGCGTCCCAGGGCCGCCGAAGGTGCAGCAGATTGGGATGCGCACCCCGCGCAATCGGGCCCGACACACCCTCTGGGATGGCGGATGGTGCGACCGGATCGGGCATGGACCTGCCATCGGGATAGGTGAGAAGCTGCCGCGCGAAATGCAACGCAAAGGTCGCCTTGCCAATTCCCTCCGGTCCCGAAATCATCCACGCCTGATGCAGACGGTTTTGCCGGTGGGCATCCTGCAATCGCACGAGCGCCGCCGCGTGCCCCACGAGGTCCATCGTCTCCTCGGGAAGTGGCACACCGTCCAACCGGTCAGCGACCATTCTTTCTTCGTCGTCCATGGACACTCCAGCCCTAAAAGACCATCTGCGCAGCCTTGGGCAGGGACGTTGCACGGTCGAGATAGTCGGCAACCTCTTGCTGGACAGCCCGGGCAACAGTGTCTTCCTCGCCGGAAGCATCAATCACGCGGCACCGTTGGGGTTCCGCTTTCGCGATATCCAAAAACCCTCGACGGCGCTTTTCCTGCGCGGCCAAATCTTCGCTCTCAAAACGGTCCGGACCATCTCCGGCCCAGACCTTGGCCGCCCTACGCAAACCTTCCTCCGGATCAATATCAAAAATTAAAGTGAGGCCGGGCTGCGCACCCTCTGTCACAATTGCCTCAAGCCCGGCAAGAAATGCACCGTCCACATCGCCTGTGACACCCTGGTAGACCCGTGTTGAATCCATAAAGCGATCGCAAAGAACGATGTCGCCCCGCGCCAGGGCTGGCTTGATGATGTGCTCCACATTATCGCTGCGGGCGGCTGCAAACAGCAGAGCCTCCATATCGGTTCCCATGCGCCGCGCCGCGCCAGAAAGAACCACGTGTCGGATGGCTTCTGCGCCGTCCGTGCCACCAGGTTCACGGGTGATCAGCACGGTGTGGCCTTGCGATTGAAGCCATGCCGCCAGACGTTTGATCTGCGTAGATTTCCCCGCACCCTCCCCGCCTTCAAAGGTTATGAAATGGCCACGCGACACCGGCTGCGTCCCCATTTGAAACCCTAGTCTCCAAACCGTATCGCGCTAACCATCAATTCCTGCAGGGCATCCATGGCTCGTTGCGTGATGGAGCCGGTGCCAACATCTTCCGAGGCGAAGAGAGGCGTTTCCTGGCTGACCTTGCCATCAACAAGAACCTGCAGCCGTGCAACTTCGGTTCCCTTTTTCACCGGGGCCTTAATGGGCCCATCAAAAACAATTTCGGCGCGCAAACGATCCCGGAATCCGACGGGTACAAAAATCTTCAAAGGCCCTTTGGCCACCAGAGGCACGCCTGACCGTGAACCGCCATAAAGCGTGGCCTCGCCCACCACTTCGCCATCCTTAAACAGATTGACCGGCTGAAATGCGCGAAACGCCCAACGCATAAGTTTAATGGCCTCCGCCGACCGCTGCCGCTTCGATTCCATGCCGTTCAGGACGATGATCGCACGGCGACCGTCTTTTACCGCGGACCCCACAAGGCCGTAGCCAGACTCTGACGTGTAACCGGTCTTCAAACCATCCGCACCATCAACGCGGCCAAGAATGGGATTGCGATTGCGCTGCCGGACGCGGTTCCATGTGAACTCCCGTTCCGAATAGATTTTGTATTCTTCGGGGTAGCTGCTGATCAAATGGCGGGCGAGCTTCGCAAGATCACGTGCCGTCACCCGCTGTTCCGGGTCCGGAAGCCCGGTGGCGTTCTTAAACGTCGAGCCCCGCAGACCGATGGCGCGAGCTCTTTGGTTCATCAAGCCAGCAAATCCGGCCTCCGAGCCTGCCATGCCCTCGGCAATCGCGATGGAAGCATCGTTGCCAGATTGAATGATGACACCGCGTATCAGGTCTTTGAGCGCCACATCGGAATTCAGTTTGGCAAACATCGTTGACCCACCGGAGTTTGCGCCCCCCCGTTTCCAAGCATCCTCGGAAATCGTGAAGGTCGACTCCATGGTCATTTGCCCGCTTTTCAAGGCGTTGAAGACCACTTCCATGGTCATCAACTTGGCCATGGACGCCGGCGGCATGGGCTCATCCGCACTCTTTTGGAAGAGGATGGAACCGCTTTCAAAGTCCATAACAAGAGCTTGTTTCGCCTTTGTTTCAAAGGCTTGCGCCGACAGGCTAAAGCACAACAGTAAGATGATCTGTGCAAATGCAGCAAGCGGCGCAAAACTGCGGACCAAAAGTCTGTTCATGCTGACACCCTCAAGCTGGCTGCGCTTCCAGTGCGACCGCCATTGCCAATTAAGGCGCCGAGCCACACATCGCTTCGCCGTTAGGTGTATCGGCAAAAGCGCTTGCCTTAAAGGGTGACCGCGGGGCACCGACGCTAAAAAACCGTGAACAGGGGAAGGTCGCTTCAAATAGGTGCCAGAAAGACGCGCGTACCACAGCCTCAAACCGGATTTCGAACGCTTAGCCGTTAAAGCCCCGACGGATTGTTCGCCACTTGGAATGGAGCATGATTTCAGGCTTCACACCGGTGTTGCCGTACCAAGAATCCACCGTCCAACGCGTTCCGGACCGGTCACGCATGGAGGCCGACTTGTGGGGATAGCGGCCATCGATGATCAAACCGCGTTCTGCATAGCGGCGATCGGGGGTGTGGAAACGAAGCAACCCGTGGCGTTTCAAATACCGCAGGTAGGCGGTGGTATTGAGAGATTCGTCCACGCAATCCATGTGACCGCGCCGACCGTTATAGCGCAGTTTCGCTTTGGCGAGATCTTTGGGAAAGCGCGTCTTAGCGCGGGTCATTTTTTCCATGGTGGCAATTGCCCGGGCCACTGCGCGACGCTCGGAGGCAGCCGATTTACGCCCGGAAGCCATGATGCGTCGCAATCTGCGCAAATCGCGCCCGGTGAATGCCGCCTTGTCCCGCAGCACACAGCCATAGCCCGAACAAATCGACAGAACTTCCGTCTTTTTGGCCAGAGGAGCGGCCTTCAAAGATGCCGTGTGTTTGATGGTCGTGGACGCACCACAGCCAGTCAAAGCCAGAAGCGGAAACAAAAGAAACGCGGATCGAAACATTTTGGGATGCGGCTCTCGGATGCGATGCGGGTTGCCTGCCATATTCGTGAGGACTTGGCCAAACACAGACCGGTCAAACATCGGCACGAGCATCTTATGATGATCAAGTGTCGCAAAAGTGCCGCAGAAATGGTTAAGCACACATGAACAACTTGAAGGTGAGGCCTTCACGCCTTAGCACGAAGGTATGACAGCGAAACCTCTCCACATCATCGGCGGTGGCCTTGCCGGCAGCGAAGCGGCCTGGCAGGCGGCGCAGACCGGACATCCCGTCATCGTGCACGAAATGCGCGGTGTGCGCGGAACCGCAGCCCATCACACCGACAAGCTGGCCGAATTGGTCTGCTCAAACTCTTTTCGCTCCGACGATCATCAGGCCAACGCCGTTGGTTTGCTGCACGAAGAAATGCGTCGCGCGGGCTCATTGATCATGGCCTGCGCCGACGATCACCAGGTCCCCGCCGGTTCAGCGCTGGCGGTTGACCGTGAGGGCTTCGCAAGTGCTGTCACGCAGCGCCTGTCCGAGCATCCGTTGGTCAAAATCGAGCGCGAAGAAGTCGTCGGACTGCCGCCTGTGGATTGGGGGCCCACGATCATCGCAACGGGTCCGCTCACGGCGCCGGCCCTCAGCCAATCGATTGCTGAGGAAACCGGTGAAGATGCCCTCGCCTTCTTCGATGCCATTGCCCCTATCTTGCATTTCGACAGCATCAATCTGGATGTGGCTTGGTTCCAGTCGCGGTACGACAAGGTTGGCCCCGGCGGCACCGGGAAAGACTATCTCAACTGCCCGATGTCCAAGGAGCAGTACGAAACCTTCATCGATGCACTGCTGGCGGGGGAAAAGGCCGCGTTCAAGGAATGGGAGAACGTCCCCTATTTCGACGGATGTCTGCCCATTGAGGTGATGGCTGAGCGCGGTCGCGAAACACTGCGTCACGGTCCCATGAAGCCCATGGGCCTGACCAACGCCCACAATCCTCAGGTGAAACCCTACGCCGTCGTCCAATTGCGGCAGGACAACGCCCTTGGCACACTTTACAATCTCGTCGGGTTCCAAACGAAGCTCAAATACGGCGCGCAGACCGAGATTTTCCGGCTGATTCCCGGGCTTGAGAACGCGGAGTTTGCCCGCCTCGGCGGCATGCACCGCAATACGTATCTAAACTCACCAACGTTGTTAGACGACACGTTGCGCATGAAGTCCCGTCCGCACATACGCTTTGCCGGGCAAATCACAGGGTGTGAGGGTTACGTCGAATCGGCAGCCATCGGACTTTTGACCGGACGCTTCAGTGTTGCGGATCGCGAAGGGCGCGCAGCGTCTATTCCGCCCGAAACCACCGCCTTCGGTGCCCTGCTCAACCACATCACCAAGGGGCACATCGCCTATGATGAGGGCATGGGGCGGCGGTCGTTTCAACCGATGAACGTCAATTTTGGCCTGTTTCCGCCCGTCGAAATTCGCAAACCGGACAATCATGTCGGACGTTGGCGCGGCAAAGAGAAGGGCATCGCTAAGAAGCACGCGATCACAGCACGGGCACTAGCTGATGTGTCGGAATGGCTTGGTGAGGCGGGTCAGCTGGAAGCTGCCGAATAGCTTCTTGAGTTAGGTGCGGTCACCCACCAGATCGATCAGGCCCTGATCGTACATGTATGTGCGGGCGGTCTTCGTTCCGAAGCGGTCAAAGTACCGATCATTTTCAGCTTTCACGTCCCCAAGCTGGCGCATGAATCGCTCATCGTGGCGGTGTGTGTCCACGAGGGACTGCAAAATGGCTTCGCCCCGCGCCAACAGATCGATCCGTTCGTCATCAGCCAAGTCAATCGCCATGTGTGCAAGACGGCGCATGCGCTCCGCTGCAGCCAAGTGAAAATTGGGATGTTGAAGATAAGATGTTTTTGATTGCGCGCGTTGCGCCCACATCGACAAAAGCGCGGTGTGAGGCACACCACGCAGCCGATGCTGCCAATCCGATAGGGGACGATCCATTGCGAGCGCTCCGCCAGACCACGCGCACCGTGCGCGCTGGTAATGAAAATAAGCGAAATGCGTTATGCAAACCTCAATGGAATAAGCTGCATTTGAAGCAACAATTGCCGCCTAGCGGACGCCGCGCCAAAGGAGCCATTGGCTGCGCCATTGCGGCACCGCAGCATCCCCTTGCCACACCGCATCAGGTCGTTTGCGCAGTCGAGCGACGGTCGGAACCACCAAAACCAGAGGACGAACGAGCGGAGCAATGCGCCGTCTTTCGGCGTCCGGCAAAGCATCAAAGGCGTCCCGCGCCTTCCTTTCGTGCTCCAACGCCAAGTCTAACAGACCACCGATTGGCGGCGCGAGCTTTTCACGACCCTGCGATGTCTGGGCAATCTCCATGGCGCTTTCTGCATCCAAACCCACTGCCGTCAAAAGATCGCCCGGAAAGGCAACGGACCCATTGCGCAGTCGCACGGCGAATGTCTGAAGCAGGGAAACAAGGGCGCAGGCCACCCCAGCGTGGCCAAAAACAGCAGAGAGACCTTGGGCCGTATCCGAGGACGTTTGCGATGGACCGGCCGCGTTCGCCAAGGTCTGAAAAAGAACGGAGCGCGTTTCGCCGGCCCAACCTTCAAGCGCATCGCGGTTTTCAAAAGGATCCGCATAGAGCTCCAATTGATGCGCGGCAGCCTTGTCGGCCAGCACTTTCGGTGACACCAAGTCTGCATCTATAGCCGAGAGGGCCGCATGAGCAAGCGGATGACCCTTCCCTTCCTCACGGCGCGTGCCGTCAAACACTTCGACCCACCATTGCAGCCGGATCTGCCGGGCCATCACGTCGCCCGGCATCAAAACGCAGCGATGCAACTCACCGTGAATACCGAAGAGCAACGCACCCAAGGGTTGCACCGCCGACGGCAGAAGAAGTGTGGACAGATAAAGATCACGGTCAAGGGTGCGCAAAACAGGCAGGCAAGCGTCTTTCGCCTCATCGCTTAGGGTCCAGACAGAGGCTTGGGCTCCGTTGGAACCGGTAGCTTCAGTCAACGGCCAGCAGCGCCGCGCCCACGGGACGCCCCTCCCCCAATAAGACATTAAACGTGCGCGCCGCAGCGCCTGTTGCCATGACCTCGGCGCGCAGTCCCAACGTGCTGAGATAGCGTTCGGCGCGCAAAGACAGCGGCGCAAGGTCCGTACCGGTCCCAAAGAGCATCAATTCCAAGCCCTCCTCCGATGATAGCTGTTTGAGCGTCTCCGGAGCAATGTCGGCCAAAGTCTGGGCGTTCCAGCCGTAAATGCCGCTGGGCAGAAGCATAATGGACCCGCGGTGAGACATTTCCGCAAAGCGAAAACCGCCACCACCGTAGCTATCAACCGGTGCCCGACCGGGAAAATGCGCTCGCCGTATTTCCAGTCCAGGACCGGTGAGCAGTCCAGTGGATTTCACAGAACTGCGGTCTGCGGAAGCGTTCTGCTCTTGCTCCTCCGTCACGTCGCCTGCGGGATCAATCGTCACGCTATTTCACCTCTTGCACTTCCTGCCCGACAAACGGTGAAGGATCCTCTCGATCCATCGCGCCGGGACGAAGTTTGAAGAGGATCAGGATCGGCGCCGCAATGAAGATCGAAGAGTACGTGCCGATGATAACGCCAAAGATCATGGCGAAGGTGAAGCCGCGCAGCACTTCGCCGCCCAGGAAATAAAGGGCAAACAACGCCAGTAAGGTCGTCACGGAGGTCAACACGGTCCGCGACAGTGTCTTGTTGATGGCCATATCAAGGAGGTCGCGAATAGGCAACTTCTTGTATTTTCGAAGTTTTTCGCGAATGCGGTCGTACACCACCACGGTATCGTTCAACGAATAGCCTACAATGGTGAGGATCGCCGCGATGGATGAGAGCGAAAACTCAATTTGCAGCAGGGCAAACATTCCAATCGTCAAGATCACATCGTGCATGGTGGCCGCCACCGCGCCGAGCGCAAACTGCCACTCGAAGCGGAACCAGATGTAAACCATGATCGCCAGCAGCGCTACGATCACCGCAATCGTACCGGCCCGCGCAAGCTCGCCGGAGACCGTTGGCCCCACGACCTCTTGTCGTCGGAAGGTGTGGTCTTCTTCCATCACTTCCTTGACGCGAGCCAGGGCGCTTTGTTCTGCGTTATCGCCGCCCGCCTGGCTTTCGATCCGAATTAGCAATTCATTGGGTGCGCCAAATTCCTGAACTTGAACGTCACCCAAATTCAGATCATTCAACCGTGTCCGAACCTCAGCAAGATCCGCCACCGGCGCTTTGGATTGGTATTCAACCAGCGTGCCACCGCGGAAATCGATCCCGTAGTTCAAGTTTACCGCCACAAACAGACCGAGCGAACCCACCAGCAACACAGCAGACAAGGGGAAAGACAGTTTGCGGTAGATCATGAACTTGTAGTCCGTTTCGTCGGGAACAAGTTTGATAAACCCACGGGGCAGCTCCTTTGGACGCTCCCACTTTACCCACAGAGACACCATCAAACGCGTGAGTGTGAACGCGGTGAAGACCGAGGTACAAATTCCGATGGCGAGCGTCACCGCAAAGCCGCGTATGGGCCCTGAGCCCAGGTAAAACAGGATGAACGCAGCAATGAGTGTGGTGATGTTGGCGTCCAAGATGGTCGCCATCGCCTGGCGGAAGCCGGTATCAATTGCCTGAACCAAGCTACGGCCGTTGCGCCGTTCTTCCTTAATTCGTTCGTAAATCAGAACGTTGGCGTCCACCGCCATACCCATGGTGAGCACGATGCCCGCAATGCCGGGAAGCGTGAGCGTGGCGCCAAGGGCCGATAAAAGACCCATGATGAGCGTGATGTTCGCAAGAAGAGCAATGTTCGCGATGATCCCCAGTTTGCCGTAGGCGAGGAGCATGAAAACAACCACCAAAAGCGCGGCCACGATCGCAGCCTGCTGGCCTGCATCGATGGAATCTTGACCCAGGCCCGGGCCCACAGTCCGTTCTTCGACAAAGGTGATTTCTGCCGGCAACGCACCGGCCCGCATCAAGACCGCCAGGTCATTGGCGCTTTCTGCTGTAAAGTTGCCGCTGATTTGCCCGGAACCGCCGCAAATCGCATCGCGAATAACCGGCGCGGAGATAGACGTCTGGTCCAACAAAATAGCAAATCGATTGCCGATATTTCGTGAGGACAGCGTGCAAAAGCGGCGCGCGGCCTTATTGTTGAAGCGGAACGTCACAATGGGTTCGTTCGTACGCTGGTCAAACCCTTGCTGGGCGTCGTTTAGATCTTCGCCACTAATTTCCACCCGCTTTTTTACGAGGATCTGCGCTTCCCCGCTTTCGGGCTCATTGGTGTTCACCACCTCCGATCCCACCGGCGGTCGGTTCGCAAGCGCGTCCTGAACGTTCATCGTGTCATCGACCATGTGAAACGACAACTTCGCCGTCGTGCCGATCACTTCTTTCAGCCGCTCAGGATCGCCAAAACCGGGCACCTGCACGATCACCCGATCAACGCCTTGGCGCTGAATGATGGGTTCGGTGGTGCCCAATTCGTCCACGCGACGGCGGATCACTTCGATGGATTGCGAAACGGCAGCCCGCAGACGCTCATCAATCCCTTCTGATGTCAGCGAGTATTCGAGCACACCCGGCGACGGTTCATTTAAGTCCACCTCGACGATGCCGAGACCGCCCAAAAGCGTGCCGGAGGGTGTCACGGGTTCCAAAAGGCTCGCCAAACGCTCTTTCGTCTTCGCTGCATCCCCCGGTTCGAGCAGGCGCAAAGTCACCGTTTGCCCGGATGCCCGAATGCTCGAATAATTCAGCAGCCCCTGATCCCGATCATTCATGAGCGTGCGAACATCGCTCTCAAGCGTTTCGAGACGCTCGTTTTCAATGCCTTCGCGCTCCACTTTCACTTGCAGGTGGACACCGCCTTGAAGATCAAGACCCAGACTGATCTGCCGCTTGGGCATCCAATCCGGGAGGGCCTGGAGGCTCTTCTCCGCAAACAAATTGGGCATTGCCAGCAACACACCGATGGTGACGGCGAGCATGATCCAGATGATTTTCCAATTTGAAAAATGGAGCATCAGGTTTAGCCTTCCTGCCGTTCTCGGCACGTGTCAGTTGAAGCAAGTGGGCGCATGATCGTGATGGACCCACCACACCGCGCACCGAGTGCGTATATCAGGCGGTCACGTCAAGACACACCGCAGTGAACTTCGGCACCCATTGGTATGCAACGCGTGTGGAAAGGGTACGCAAGGGTGCGCAAAAGCGGGTCAGACCTCCGACCGTTGCACACCAGGCCGCTATTTCGACGCTGTTCTACGGGTGCGTGTCCCACGACGGGCCTTAGCCTTTGGCGCGGGTTTCTCGGTTGCATCAGCAGCCTCGTCTGAGACTTCATCCTCAGCATCATCCGCCTTGGCAGCTTTATCCTTTGCATCCTTCGCAGGTTGCCCTTTCACCCGCACATCAGCCACAAGACTGCGCAGAATCTTCACCCGAACGTCCGGCGCGATCTGAATTTCAAGCTCCGCGTCGTCGATGACCTTCGTCACCTTCCCAATGATGCCACCACCGGTGATCACGGTGTCGCTCCTACGGATCGCGCCAAGCATTTCTTCCCGCGCTTTGGCCGCTTGCCGCTGCGGACGAATGACCAGAAACCACATAATGCCGCCCACAAGAATGAGCGGGAACAGGAGTTCGAGAAGGCTGCCGCCTCCCCCGCCGCCGGCTTGCGCATAGGCTGGTGTGATGAACATGAAAAACCCTTTGAAACGAAACGTCTTCAGCGGCGGTCGCGCGCTGGAATCTGCGCCGGAATATAGTTAACCAAGCCCCGGATGCAACTGCCATCGGCGACGCGATAACATCGAGGCTGGAGCAAAATGCGCCATGGATGTGCAGAGAACGATTGGAAGCGAGATTAAGCGTGATCACTCTCCCATAAGCCCGAAACGTGTGGTAGCGCGACCCACGGGCCCGAACTTTCCAACGAACGCCGAGAGACGCCATGACGGATATTGAGAGCAGGCTTGAAGCCATCAACAACACGCTCCTGACGTTGTCTGATCTGGTGGCACGCACTGTTCCGGCGGAAAAGCCACCATTCGACATAACAAAAGCCGACGCCTTCGTCTGGCAAGCCAAAGACGGCACGCTTCAACCGGTTAAGAACGTAAACCGGGTCGAGATGGTGCTGCTGCGGGGTATAGACCGGGTGCGCGACATTCTCATCGATAATACGCGTCGCTTTGCCGACGGCCTGCCAGCGAACAACGCACTGCTTTGGGGCGCCCGTGGCATGGGGAAAAGTTCCCTCGTCAAAGCGGCCCACGCAACGATCAATCAAGACCGTGGAACCGCCGCAAAAGCGCTAAAGCTCGTGGAAATTCACCGCGAAGATATCGATACCCTGCCCGATCTTCTGGCCCATTTGCGCCCGAGCGACGCGCGGTTCATCCTGTTTTGTGATGATTTGTCGTTTGACCATGACGATACGAGCTATAAAGCGCTGAAGGCAGCCCTTGACGGCGGGGTGGAGGGACGACCCGACAATTGCATTTTCTATGCAACGTCAAACCGCCGCCACTTGATGCCACGCGACATGATTGAAAACGAAAGGTCCACCGCCATTTCACCTTCAGAAGCGGTGGAAGAAAAGGTCTCGTTATCCGACCGTTTCGGCCTATGGCTGGGCTTCCACAAGTGCTCGCAAGACGATTATCTCGCCATGGTCGATGGTTATCTGGCCCATTTCCAGCTTGGACCGTCGCTGGCCGATGTCAGTAAAGAAGCGCTTGAATGGTCCACCACCCGAGGCAGCCGCTCGGGCCGCGTTGCATGGCAGTTCGTCACCGATCTCGCCGGCCGTTTGGGCAAACCGCTTTAGTCCAGGTGATTGAGCGGGTTCACCGGGCTCGAATTTTTACGCAATTCGAAATGCAGTCGCGGGGTCCGCGCAGTGCCGGATTGACCTGATTTTGCGATGACCTGCCCTTTGCGTACCGTATCGCCGCGCTTCACCAGGGTCTGCGATGCGTGGGCATAGGCGCTCACCCAACCATTGGCATGGCTGAGCAGGATGAGCTGGCCAAAGTCTTCCAGCTCGGAGCCAGCGTAGATTACTTTCCCGCCTTGAGCCGCCCGAACCGGTGAACCAATGGGCATGGAAATGTCGATCCCATCATTGGTGCGGCCCCCGATACGTTCGCCAAACCGGGCCAAAACCCGACCCTTGGCCGGCCAGCTAAACGATGAAGCGACAGACGCGGTTGCTTTTGGGGCAGGTTTGGGGGCCGTGGAGCGGATGTTCCCCCGCGGCGACACCGCACGAACCGTTGGCTTGGCAACACTTGGTGCGGGTACTGATCCTGTGATCTGCGATCCCACTTGAGAACTATTGCGCGCAACAGTGGTGCCGGATGGCATTTTGAGAACTTCCCCCACCCGAACCTTAGTGTCACTTTTCCCGTTTGCTCCCTGGATAGCTTCGACACTCACGCCGTGAGAGCGCGCGATCCCGTAAAGCGTGTCACCGGATTTCACGGTGTAGCCGTTGCCTGAAACCATGCGGCGTTGGCTGGGCGTAACAGCCAGCGGGTCTGGAAGGTTTGTGGGCGCCGCAACGCGGTATGACGGTTTCGCCACCCGACCGCTCAACACTTCCCCCTGAAAGCCTCGAGTGGCGTTCGACGCCTTGGTTTTTGGATCGTGATCCGGCGCAGAAATCGGCGCGGACGAACCATAGGAATAGGTCGGGATCAACACCCGCGTGCCCGAACTGACCTTCGACGGGTCGCTGATGGAATTTGCAGCTGCAATGGCAGAGACCGGCACGCCGTAGCGCCGCGAAAGATTGTACAGCGTCTCACCTTGGCCAACGGACACCCAGGTACCGCCGGTTTTGGTCCAACCGCTTCCTGCGGTCGGACGAGCGGGCGCAGCCGTTGTCTGTTTGACCGATTGGGTCGGTATGGACTGGCGTTTCGTTGAACCGGTGAACAGCGGCGCAGGCTTAGCGGCGGCAACATTTGTTCCGGTCGAACGCGCGCTTATATCAGAACCACGCGGGGGCAAAGCCGCAATGCCCGGCGTCAGACCGCGTGGGGTCGGCGCAAGCGTCGGAGGACGATAAGCAACCGTTGGGGCGGTCCGAACCGCGTTAACCGTCCGTGTAATCGGCTTTTTAACGGCGGGGACCCGTGCAACGCGAGATGACAGGCCGGGCGCAATCACTGACGGTTTAGAGTAGGACACAGTCGGCGCTGCCGCTGGCGTCAGCGGCCCGTTTGCGTGAAGTTTAGGCAGAGGACTGCGTGTCACACGCGATGAGGCAACGGGTGGACGGCTGATGCGAATGCCATTGGCCGCTTGGCGGACACTGCCGGTCTGAGTTGTACGGTCAACATCGCTTGGGAAAGGCTGTTCCGACGCTGGCACCGCCCGTGCTTGGGTGGGCTGCCTTTTATAGATGATCTGCTGTTGATTGTCCGTATTTCCAATGCTGGCCGTTGTCAGAGCCTCTTCAAAGCGAATGGCGTCATTGCTACAGGCCGACAATGCGGTGGCAGCCATGAGTGCCAAGACCGAAACCGAGCGCCCACGAGGCTTCGAACGCTGAAACACGGTCGATAAATCGCAATGTTTGGTGCAAAGATTTTGGCGCATATCGGACGCGGCGACGCCAGCATCCGTCTGAACAGGCACTGATTTGGAACGCATAACTAAGCCAAATGGAACGCAGACTGATACCTCAACACACATGATCAACCTTAATTCCCGGTTAAATCAGCGTGGAGATTGTGGGCGACAGCCCAACGATCATGTGGACGATGCTATCGCTCGCACCAAATGGATCGCCTTGCCGCTAGCCTGAACCATTCAAGCTTGTTCACCCGCCGTTTCGACGAACCAGACGACGCCATCCGGCCATCGCAGCAATTGGGTTCCATCCTGAATCAAACAGGGCTGATTTTTGACGGAACTCGAACGACAAGAGCGCAAGTGTGAGACCAATTCGACGTTTTAGACGCCGCCGCACGCCGCTAAAATGCAGTCAAGGCTGACGCCAGATCAAACAAGATGAACGTCAACAACCCCAGGTATGGCTTTGATCGCACCCGCAATCTGCGGAGAAATGAGACGTTTGCCGGGCAGGCCCACTTCAACTTCCCGGTCACCATCACCATCCAGAACAATCAGGCTCACCTTCCCTTCCCCGCGCTGACCAACACGGGCCCGAATGCCCTCAATCGGTTCAGGATCGCGCAGGAAGATAAAGAGTTGGCGTTCGACCTTAGCAGCCTCCGCCTCCAGCGCCTTCACACCGTTGATCCGAAGCGAAACGCCCTCAGGTCGGTCTTCCGCGGCAACATCCAGAATAACGCTTTGTCCCGGTTCCAACAGGGGACGGCATGCATCCAGTGTTTCTGAAAACAAAACGGCCTCGAACTGCCCACTCGCATCGGAGGCCTGGACGATCCCCATGCGATTGCCGCTTCGGGTCTTCCTTTGCTGAAGACTGACCACGGTCCCGGCGATAGATCCGCCTGCCGCGCCACTGCGAACATCGCGCTGCAATTCCGACCAGTTGCGAACCCGCATTTTGCCCAAATAACTCGCGTACTCATCAAGCGGATGGGCCGAGAGGTAAAAGCCAAGGGATTGAAACTCCCGAAACAGTGTTTCGGACGGGGTCCAGGGCTGGCAGGCCGGCAAAGTCACCTTTGCTGCATGGGTATCGCCGCCAAACATATCGCTCATGCCGAGAGCTGAATTGTCTGCAACGCGCGTGGCATGGCCGATCAATCGATCCAACCCCGCCATGACTTCTGCCCTCGTGTGACCGAAACAGTCGAAAGCGCCGGCTTGGATCAGGTTCTCAAGCATTTTGCGATTGAGTTGCTTGGGGTCAATCCGGGTGAAGAAATCGGTGAGATCCTTAAACGGCCCCCCATCCCGCCGCACCTCTTCAACGTGCCCCATGGCATGGTCACCAACGCCCTTAATCGCGGCAAGTGCATAGTGAATTTTGCCGTCCTTTACGCAAAAGGCCCGGTTGGATGCGTTCACCGACGGAGCAACAACCTCAATTCCCGCTCGCTTCGCATCGCGGTAAAAATCATGAAGTTTATCGGTGTTGCCCATGTCGAGGGTCATCAGCGCCGCGATAAACTCAACCGGATAATTCGCCTTCAACCAGGCCGTTTGGTAAGAAATCAGCGCATAGGCGGCGGCGTGGGACTTGTTGAAACCGTAATCCGCGAACTTGGCGAGTGTATCAAAAATTTGGTTTGCCTGGTTTTTCTCAAGGCCACGCTCCACAGCACCATCGACAAAGCGCTTACGTTGCACCTCCATCTCCGAGCGAATTTTCTTACCCATGGCCCGGCGCAGCATGTCAGCCTCGCCCAATGAATAGCCGGAGAGAATTTGAGCGATCTGCATCACTTGCTCTTGGTAGATGATGACGCCCTGGGTTTCCTTCAGAACCGTTTCAATTTTAGGGTGATAGTAGTCCGGCTCTTCTTCGCCATGTTTGCGCGCATTGTAGACCGGGATGTTTTCCATCGGCCCCGGCCGATAAAGCGCCACAAGGGCAATGATGTCTTCAAATTGGTCAGGCTTCATGCCGATGAGCGCTTTGCGCATCCCCATCGATTCCAACTGGAAGACACCGACGGTTTCCCCACGCTGCAGCATGGAGAATGTCTTATCATCGTCCAGCGGCAACGCATCCACATCAAGCGAAATTCCACGGGCCGCAATCATGTCAGCCGCCGTGCGAATAACCGTGAGCGTTTTCAGCCCCAGAAAATCAAATTTCACCAGGCCGGCCTGTTCCACCCACTTCATGTTGAACTGGGTGACCGGCATATCTGAACGCGGGTCGCGGTAAAGCGGCACCAATTCATCAAGCGGACGATCACCGATGACAATGCCGGCGGCGTGGGTCGAAGCGTGCCGAAACAGGCCTTCCAGTTTGAGCGAAATCGAAATCAGTTGATCGACCTCTTGCTCCGCCTTCCGCGCCTCAATCAAACCCGGCTCAGACGTAACCGCCTCCTTCAGTGTTGTTGGGTTGGCCGGGTTGTTGGGCACCATTTTGCACAATCGATCCACCTGCCCGTATGGCATTTGCAGAACACGACCAACATCCCGCAGCACCGCGCGGGCCTGAAGCGTCCCAAAAGTAATGATCTGCGCAACCTGCGCGGAACCGTACTTTTCCTGCACGTAGTGGATGACCTCATCGCGCCGATCCTGGCAAAAATCGATGTCAAAGTCTGGCATCGAGATACGTTCGGGGTTCAAAAACCGCTCAAACAGCAAAGAGAACCGCATCGGATCAAGATCGGTGATCGTTAACGCCCAGGCCACCAGGGAACCCGCGCCTGACCCCCTGCCCGGTCCAACGGGAATGCCCTGCGCCTTCGCCCACTTGATGAAATCGGCAACGATCAAAAAGTAGCCGGGGTATTTCATCCGCTCAATAACGCCGAGCTCGAACTCCAGCCGGTCTTGATAGTCCGACAGCGTGTGCCCCGGCGCGCAGTCTACGGTGGTCAAACGGGCCTCCAGACCCGCCTTCGCCTGGCGGCGCAATTCACCGCTCTCGGCTTGTAAGGGGTCATCGGCAGCAGCATCGGTGAAAAAAGGCAGGATTGGGTCGCGCATCGGCACCCGATAAGCGCAGCGCTTGGCGATCTCTGTGGTGTTATCAATGGCCTCTGGCAGATCGCTGAAGAGCCGCACCATCTCTGCCGCCGGTTTGAGGCAATGATCCGGTGTCAGTCGGCGGCGATCCTCCTCGCTCACCATCCGGCCCTCAGCAATGCAGATCAACGCATCATGGGCTTCATAGTCCGAAGGTGTTGAGAAGAAGGCCGCATTGGTGGCAACCAATGGAACATCGTGATCGTAAGCCAGACCCACCAGCCTGTCTTCAACGGAACGGTCATAGCCATCGTGGCGCTGCAGCTCGATATATAAGCGGTCGGCGAACAGCTCTCTAAGCGCTTGGAGCTGACGATGTGCAGCGGCGATTTGCTCTTCTTTCAACGCAAGGTCTAAAGGGCCGTCTGGCCCTCCGGTGAGGATAATCAGGCCCTCGCCATGGGCCTTCAAATCATCGAATTTAACATGCGCACGCGCCTCCGAGCTGCCAACCAAATGCGCTTTGCTCGCGAGTTTCGCGAGATGTGCATAGCCTGTTTCCGAAGCGGCCAAGCAAACGAGGATAGGAAAAGCACGCTGATGATCATGGCTACGGGCACCAAGACCCTTAGAGCTCTCTGTTTCCGCGGTGAGACTGAGCCCCGAAAAATCAACCTCCAGCGCGCATCCCACAATGGGTTGGATCCCTTGCTTGGTCGCTTTTTCGCAAAACTCGAGCGCCCCAAAGAGGTTGTTGGTGTCAGTGATTGCCAAAGCAGGTTGACCATCGCTCTTGGCCAAATCAATCATCTTTGCAAGCGGCAGGGCTCCTTCCAGAAGCGAATAGGCAGAGTGCACGTGAAGATGCACAAACGGTTTGTGAGCACCCGGGCTGTTGGAACGATCATCCCCCATCAATGCCGCCGTCATCTGCTCTTTTGCACCCATAGGAACGCTCACCGCCTGCCCTAACGCATTTAAACGATGGGCCTCATTATTTGCACTCATCGCCCCAAAATTCGTGCCGAATTCACACCAAAAGTTCCACCATCACCGCGTTCCATGCACAGCTTTGATCCAGCCAACGGCGGCTCAATCACGCCATCGTCAGCGCCCCTGCGATCATCAGAAATGAAAACAGAAACACGCTCAAAGACAGTGCCGCTGCTAGATTATGCAACCATCCCGCCATGGTACCTCCACAAACGTCTAAAGAAGACCTTTATGTTCACTAAATGTTCTTTTTTGGATTGTCAAGCATGTTCTTTTTCTGTTCTCATTGACGCTACACAAAAGAATCGACAGCGGCGCTGACAATCTTGCCATCCTTAATGGTGACAATTCGATCCATGCGTGCGGCGAGCGCATGGTTATGCGTGGCGATGAGGGCGGCGAGGTTCGTGGCACGCACAAGGTCCATCAACGCGGCAAACACGACATCGGACGTTGCCGGGTCCAGGTTGCCAGTCGGTTCATCAGCCAAGAGGAGTTTTGGTTTGTTTGCCACGGCCCGCGCTATGGCAACACGCTGCTGTTCCCCACCGGACAATTGCCCAGGGCGATGATCTGCCCGAGCCGAGAGACCAAGCTCGTCGAGAAGCGCTTTTGCGTGGGCTTGAGCAGCGGTCTTTTTAATGCCCGCGATCAACTGGGGAAGCGTGATGTTCTCAAGCGCGCTGAGCTCGGGAAGGAGATGATGAAATTGGTAGATAAAGCCGATATCCAGTCGGCGCATGCGGGTGCGGGCATGGTCGTTAAGATGACCACATTCGGTTCCGCAAAGAGAAATGGAGCCAGCAGTGGGCATTTCCAAAAGGCCCGCCAAGTGCAGCAATGTGGATTTGCCAGCACCGGATGGGGCCACAAGGGCGACCAATTCCCCGGGCTGGATCGAAAAATCCGCATCTTTCAGCACGGTCAGAGCAGACCCGCCGCTGCCATAGGTGCGCTCGACCCCTTTCATGACAAAAACCGGGGTGGCTTTGGCCTCACTCATATCGAAGGGCCTCGACCGGATCGAGGCGCGCCGCGCGCCAAGCCGGGAACAAAGTGGCCAAAAGGGATAGGGACAGCGCCATCACCAGCACTAAAATCGTCTCTCCCATATCGAGACGCGCCGGAATCTCGCTCAAAAAGCGCACCGTCGGATCCCACAGATCGGCACCGAAAAGGGTGTTTAGACCGCGCTGAATGGAGGCAATGTTCAAGCAAACCACAACGCCAAGGCCGAAGCCCGCAAGCGTGCCCAACACACCGATGCTGGAGCCAGTGATGAGAAAAATCCGCATCACCGCCCCACGGGTCGCGCCCATGGTGCGCAGAATTGCGATGTCGCGCCCCTTGTCTTTGACCAGCATGAACAGACCCGAGATGATATTGAGCGCAGCGACCAAAATTATCAGCGTAAGAATGAGGAACATCACGTTGCGCTCCACCTCCAACGCCTGAAAAAAGGACGTGTTGCGCTGTCGCCAATCGTAGATCGTGATCTGCCGCCCCGCCGCGGCCTCCAGCGGCGCGCGCAGCCGCCCGACACGGTCCGGATCGGTCGCAAAAATCTCAATCACATCAGCTTTGTCTTCTTTGTTGAAATACAACTGCGCTTCTTGCAGCGGCATGAAAACGAAGATGTTGTCATACTCCGACATCCCCATTTTGAAGATCGCCACGACCGGATAGGACTTTACCCGCGGCGAAACGCCAAAAGCCGTCCTGTTTCCATCGGGCGTAATCAGCGTGATGCGGTCGCCAAGCCCAAGCCGCAGATTGTTTGCCATATTGATGCCGATGGCGACCCCCTCCGACTGATCAAATCCATCGAGGGTGCCTTCAATAATATTGGTGCCCACCGACGGCAGGCGTTTCAAATCAATCTCGCGCATGCCGCGCACGCGAGCCCCGTTGCCACCTTTTCCGCCGGAGGCAAGCACTTCGCCCTCCACCAGCGGCAAAGCAAGGACCACCCCGTCAACGCCAGCCAGTCTCTTTGCAACGGCATCATAATCGGTGAGTTCAGAATGGGCGGGCTGCACGATAATATGGCCGTTGATCCCAAGGATCCGGTCCAACAGTTCTGTACGAAAACCGTTCATCACCGCCATGACAATGATGAGCGTCATCACCCCGAGCATGATGCCCACAAACGAAATAATGGAAATGACAGAGATGAACGTCTCTTTGCGTCGACTTCCAAGATAACGACGGGCGAGCATCCACTCAAAAGACGAAAAAGGCCCGGTCCGGCCAGCGCGGTCGGCACTCTCCGGCCCGAGCGTTGTTTCCGCACTTTGCGCGGTCATGGTTGGATCCCCGGCCACCTAGCCACCGAACCGCGCGCGCACGTCCGACTGCCACGCGCTTAATTGGTTGAGCGCCGCATCCAGACTGAGGGAGGACCGGTCGCCCGTCGCACGGTTTTTCAACTCGACTTCCCCCTTATCGACACCCCGTGGTCCAATAATGAGCTGCCACGGCAGACCGATCAGATCAGCGAGCGCAAACTTACCGCCCGCCCGGTTTTCTGTGTTGTCATACAGCGCATCAAACCCGGCATTTATGAGCTTTGAATAAGCCTCTTCACAGGCTGCATCGGTCTTTTCGTCACCTTGGCGCAAGTTGATCAGGCCGACGTCAAACGGTGCCACGGACGCGGGCCATTGAATGCCCTCATCATCGTGGAAGGCTTCGATCAACGCGGCAACAACACGGCTGGGCCCGATACCGTAGGACCCCATTTGTACCGGAATATCAGCGCCTTCCGGACCTGCCACCTTCGCGCCCATAGGTTGCGAGTATTTTGTGCCAAAGTTGAAAATATGGCCGACCTCAATGCCCCGTGCGCTGACGCGATTGTTTTCAGGAACAGCGTCCCAAAGCGCCTCATCGTGCATTTCATCGGTTCGCGCATAGCCCTCGGTCCACGCATCAAATATCGCGGCGATGTCAGCATCGTTTTTGTAGTCCACCCCCGCGCCGGGAACAGGCAGATCGAGGTAGCGCTTGTCGCAAAAAACCTCGCTTTCACCGGTTGCGGCGAGGATCAAAAATTCATGGCTCAAATCGCCCCCGATAGGTCCCGTATCGGCGCGCATGGGAATGGCCGTCACGCCCAAACGCTCGAACGTGCGCAGGTAAGAGACGAACATCCGGTAATAGGATGCCCGCGCACCCGCCTCATCCAGATCGAAGGAATAAGCATCCTTCATCAAAAATTCCCGACCGCGCATCACGCCAAATCGCGGTCTCACCTCGTCCCGAAACTTCCACTGGATGTGATAGAGGTTGAGAGGCAGATCGCGGTAGCTTTTCACATAGGTGCGAAAAATGTCAGTGATCATTTCCTCATTGGTCGGCCCAAACAGCATGTCGCGGCCATGGCGGTCTTCGATGCGCAGCATCTCTTTGCCGTAGTCATGATAGCGACCGGATTCGCGCCACAGATCAGCCGATTGAATGGTCGGCATGAGCACTTCAACGGCACCGGCCCGGTTTTGCTCCTCGCGCACGATCTGCTCAACCTTGCGCAGAACTTTCAGGCCCAGCGGCAACCATGAATAAATCCCGGCAGACTGTTGGCGGATCATGCCGGCGCGCAGCATAAGGCGGTGGGAGACGATCTCCGCCTCCCGCGGCGCTTCTTTTAACACGGGCAAAAAGTAGTCGGTGAGACGCATAAAACTTCCCGGCTCGGATCGCAGAAGCAGGCTGTGCGCAATGCGCAAGGCTTCGGCCTAAAACTGTGGGGCGTTCAGCAAGACGCCGTGGGTGGGACTCGCCCTCTAAGAACGCCCGAAGCTAAACCCCATCGGCACGTTCAAAACAAGGCCTGCGGAGGAAGCAAACGTTGCCGCAGTCGAAGGCCACCGCAAGAAAATTAGATCGAAGACAAAACGGGCGTAGCGCTATCGCTCTTTCCTCGGTCGGGTTTTGCGGCCTTCCAGCGTCGCAACGACACCGCGCAGCGCGTGGATCTCCTGTTGGCTCAGCTCCGCTTTTTGGAAAATCGTTCGAAGGTTTTCCACCATCGTGGCGCGCTTATGGTCCGGTCTGAAGTAGTTTTCTCGGTCGAGCACCGTTTCAAGATGTTCAAACAAGCCAAACAGTTCATGCTTCTGCGCCGGCAAGCTGGGCGGTTCGGCGATAGGCAGGGCCACCTCAGCACTGTTGAGCCATTCATAACTCATCAGCAAGACCGCCTGGGCTATGTTCAACGAGGCAAAGGCAGGGTTGACCGGAAACGTCACGATCTCATCGGCTAGGGCAACTTCAACGCTTTCAAGACCGGACCGTTCGCGTCCAAACAGGATGCCCGTTCTCTGTCCCGCGCCGTGGCGCTGGCGCAAGGTTGCTGCCGCCTCCCTTGGCCCCCGCACGGGCTTGAGCATTTCGCGCTGCCGCGCGGTCGTGGCGTAGACAAAATTTAGATCGGCAATAGCGGACGTTAAATCGTCGTGGAGCGTCACGCCGTCAATCACATGGTCGGCCTTGGCGGCATTCGCCCGGGCAACGTCATTGGGCCAACCATCCCTCGGCTCCACCAATCGAAGTTCGGACAGTCCAAAATTCGCCATGGCCCGCGCCGTCGCGCCGATATTTTCCCCCAATTGTGGGTTCACCAACACGATGACCGGCCCGTCTTGGATCAATTTTTGGCGACGGTCGGTCCCGGCCATGTTCACCTGCACGATTTTGCGTCATGACGCATATATAAAAGATAGCCGCCCAGCACGTTTGATCCGGGTCGCACGTCCCATTGCGATAGCGATGGCCTTTTCGATGGCCCACACATGAAAGTCTGTCAATTTTGAATACGCTCAGAAACAAAATGCAGCTCCAGAAAGCGGTACAGGCCCGTACCACGCCAACGTTTACCGGCTGGCTCGGGATGGGGATAGTCACGCTCACCGGCTGCGTCCTCGCTACGTTGCCGTCGCAGACGTCGGCCCAAGCGCTCCCCGCACCGGTGATCAAAACACAAGCTGCCAAAGACCCTGCTCCGGAAGCCAAAACGCCCCGATCCTTGAACAGTGTCAACGGCGTGATTCGTCTATTTGGCACCGTATTGGTCTACCCCCTCCCCGATTGGACGCCACTGAACACCAACGCGCTGAAAGCCAGTCGCTTCAACCGGCAGCAACGGCCTGGGGTTTTTGCGCTGCAGGCGATCCCGAAAACCGAGACCGGAAACAACTGGCGCAATCTCTATGGGATTTTGGCGATTGAACGGTTTCGGGGCGGCCCCCTGCGCCATCTGGCGATTACTGAGGGCAACTTCCGCCAAAACTGCGCCGCTGACCGTCTGCGATTGACCCAAGGCACGGCCCGCGTGGGCGTTCCAACCCTGTTTGTTGCCTGCGGCGCCTACACAAAAGACCAGACACAAGGGCAAATTGGCGTTTTCGTGTTTCTTCAAAACGGGCAAACAGCCGTCCGGCTCTATCGCGAATGGCGTGGTCCGGCTTTCGATCCCGACAAGCAGGACTCATGGCCCGTGGATCGGGCGCAGTTGAAAACCGTGTTCGAAAACCTGCAAGCGGCCCAGCTTAACCGGGTCGGTTCCAACTAAAAACATCGGTCTTTGACCAATTGCCAAGCGGAACCGCGCCGCCACGCGTTTGCCTTGTTAGACGACGGTGTTATAGACGACGTACGCGTAACAATTGTCGCACCGGGGAGCCTGCGACGCGCATCCGCCATAGGGACGTCTTGAGACCATTGCGCTCATGACGCCTGGGCTTTGCGCTCACACGTCTCCGGCGCAGCTTGCACAGGCTCGCAACAGGAACGGTCCACTATGGCAAAAATCAAGGTTGAAAACCCGCTTGTCGAACTCGACGGCGATGAGATGACCCGCATCATCTGGCAGTTCATTAAAGACAAGCTCATTCATCCTTATCTCGATATCGATCTCAAATACTACGATCTAGGGATAGAGGCCCGGGACGATACTGATGATCAGATCACCATCGATGCTGCCAATGCCATCAAGCAACACGGTGCAGGCGTAAAATGCGCCACCATCACGCCGGATGAAGCCCGGGTCGAAGAATTTGGCCTGAAAAAAATGTGGCGCTCGCCAAACGGCACCATCCGCAACATTTTGGGCGGTGTGATCTTCCGCGAGCCGATCATCATGAAAAACGTGCCGCGCCTCGTGCCCGGCTGGACCCAACCCATTATCGTGGGCCGTCATGCCTTTGGCGACCAATACCGCGCCACCGATTTTCTCTTCCCCGGACCCGGCAAGCTCACCATGAAGTTTGTTGGTGAAGACGGTGCCACGCAAGAGTTCGAAGTTTTTGACGCGCCCTCCTCCGGGATCGCCATGGGGATGTACAATCTCGACAAGTCCATAGAAGACTTCGCCCGCGCGTCCTTCAACTACGGCCTACAGCGCTCCGTTCCGGTCTACCTGTCCACGAAAAACACGATCCTAAAAGCCTATGACGGTCGCTTCAAAGACATCTTCGAAGAGATCTTCCAGAAAGAATTCAAAGCACAGTTTGATGAAAAGAAGATCTGGTACGAACACCGCCTGATCGACGACATGGTGGCCTCCGCGCTCAAGTGGTCCGGTGGCTATGTTTGGGCGTGTAAAAACTATGATGGTGACGTGCAGTCCGACATCGTAGCCCAGGGTTTTGGTTCGCTGGGCTTGATGACCTCAGTATTGATGACACCGGATGGCAAAACAGTGGAATCAGAGGCTGCCCACGGAACGGTGACCCGCCACTATCGCGCCCATCAAAAGGGTGAAGAGACCTCAACAAACTCAATCGCCTCGATCTTCGCTTGGACCAGAGGTCTCGCCCACCGCGCCAAGCTCGATGACAACGAAGCGCTGGAAAAATTCGCGGCGACTTTGGAACAGGTGTGCATCGACACGGTGGAATCCGGACACATGACCAAGGATTTGGCTCTGCTCATCGGCCCCGACCAGCCATGGCTGTCCACGACCGGCTTCCTCGACAAGGT
>JBCBCT010000019.1:0-34231 GCA_038530365.1 Pseudomonadota bacterium
CGGTCCGAACTGCGGGCATCCAGCGCATGGCCATCAGCGCTTCAAATGTCTTGTCGTTCACCGTGGCCGTCGTTGTCGCTGAATATTGCGGATAAAGCGGGAACACCAAAATGCGCTCGCAACCCTTTTCCTTCAACGCTTCCAAACGGCTTTTGATCGATGGATTGCCGTAGCGCATGCCCCAGTCGACCTCCAAATGTGGCACAGCGGACAGACGTTCTATCAACTGATCCGCCTGAGACCGCGTGAATGTTCGCAGGGGCGACTCGTCCAGCTCTTTGTTCCAGATCGATTCGTACAGGGCGCCGGAGCGCTTGGGCCGAGTGTTCAAAATGATGCCGTTCAGCAGCGGCCACCACACGGCCTTGGGAAGTTCGATAACGCGCCTGTCCGACAAAAACTCTTTGAGGTAGCGGCGCATGTTCTTTTTGTCATGGCCATCGGGGGTGCCGAGATTGACCAGCAGAACGCCAACTTTTCCGAAATTGACCTTGGGATGCGCCTCCGGGAGGTGTTCACCAGTGGTGTCACGGGTGAAGGCGCTCGATTTATAGAACATGTTCATTCCGGCTCACTCCCCGATCGGACTGTCGCCGGATCGCGTTTATCAAAAAGACTGTGGTCGTGATCGGCTCCCTGCACTTCCCCTAAAGGTTGCGCGCGCTCCCTTCAACTCAGCACTGTGTTACTTTGTGTCGCGAGGCGCCCTGTGAGACCATATTGGAGGCCCTGCAAACGCCCCGGTCTCAGGGGCAAACACGCTTCCCAAACCGTGCAAACGCAATCCATAGCATTTGGGGTGACGGCGCGTCGCACAAGTGTAATGATATCCTGACATCGAGCACACGTTGCCGGCCCGCATTCGCACCAAGGTCCCGTTTGGGATCAAGGCCAAAGTCCGCGCCAAGACAAAGTGCGCGCCAAGACAGGGGCTAAAGCCTACAGCCAGTCTTCCCATCGCCTCTGCACCAAGGAGAAATCGCCATGATCAAAAATCCCATCAAACGCGCAGCCGCCGCCGCGCTGGGTCTGGGCCTTGCGCTCAGCACCTACGCGGTCGCGATTGCCCAGGAAAAGGTGAATGTCAGTTTCATCGTCGCCAGTGATATGGACACCATGTCCGGCAAAACCCGCGGCGGTGCGGCCCGTCTGGCCGCTGTTGTTAAAGGCGAGCGCGCCAAGGGCGGAAACAGCATCTTTGTTTTCCCCGGCGATCTGCTTTCACCCTCCATCCTGGCGGGCTTTGATAAAGGCGCTCACATGGTGGAATTGTTAAACATGATCCCGCCGGACGTGTTTGTTCCCGGCAACCACGAGTTCGATTTCGGTGCCGAAGTCTTCATCGAACGCATGGGCGAAGGCAAATTCACCACGCTGGCCACCAACACACGCCTGTCCGATGGTAGCAAAGTCCCAGGCCTTGAAGACACCAAAATGTTTGAATTTGGCGGCGTGAAAATCGGCGTCATGGGCATGACCACGGCCACAACCACCGCAATTTCCAGCCCCGGCAACATTGTGTTCAACGACGTGCTGGAAACCGCGCAAAAAACCGCCGATCAGTTGCGCGCCGACGGCGCAGACATGGTGGTCGCGGCACTCCATACCTCGCAGCGGGTGGATTTTGACGTACTCTATCGGTCCGGGGCTGACGTCGTTTTGTCGGGCCACGACCACAACCTCCACATCTTCTTTGACGGCCGCAACGCGCTGGTGGAATCCAAGGAAGAATCTGAATACGTGGTCGTCATGGACGTGGAGTTTGAAATCGGCGAGAGCCGTGGCAAGCGCCGTGTGCGTTGGTGGCCGAACTACCGCATCATCGACACCGCAAAAGTGACGCCGGACCCTGAAGTGGCCGCAAAAGTGGCAGCCTACGAAGCCGATCTGTCCAAAGAGCTCGACATCGAGCTGGGCGACACAGCAGTGGAATTGGACACACGACGCATTTCCGTGCGCACCAAGGAAAACGCCTTTGGCAACCTCGTCGCCGATGCCATGCGCGTCGCAGTCGATGCCGACGTTGCGTTCACAAACGGTGGCGGCATCCGCGGCAACACGGTCTACGACGCCGGCCACAAGGTGACCCGCCGCGATGTGTTGTCTGAGCTGCCGTTTGGCAATGGCACGGTGAAACTGGAAATCACCGGCGCGATTTTGAAAGAAGCCTTGGAGCACGGCTATGCAGCTGTTCCAGAGGCTGCGGGCAGCTTCCTGCACGTCTCCAACATCAAACTGACGGTCGACACGTCCAAGGAAAAAGGCAGCCGGGTTAGCGACATCACCGTGGGCGGTGAGCCCCTGGACATGGCGAAAACCTACACCCTGGCCACCAATGACTTTATGGCCCGTGGTGGCGACGGCTATGCGATGTTGCGCAAAGGCAAAACCTTGATCGACGCCGACAGCGCCAAATTGATGGCCAACGATGTGATGGTTCGCGTCCGCGCCCTCGGTTCGGTCACCACCAACATTGAAGGCCGCATGACGATCAAATAATTGCCGCAGCAATCAAACGATCAAAAAAAGGCCGTCTGGGAAACCAGGCGGCCTTTTTCATCTTTGGCGATGAACCGACGCGGCCTTTAGGCATCGTAATCTCGCTTGTCGGCAATCACTTTTCCATCGTTGGGGAGATCATCAACGATCTCCACCTGTCCGCTAAGTTTGGTGAAGGCCCGCAACGTTTCTGAAACGGCGGCGGCATCCACCCCAGAGCCCACAACTTGGAGCGTCATGGTATCCTGCTCGCCTGAGCGGCTGACTACCAAGCGGGCAGCGGCGATGTCTGGATGGATTTTACGCACCTGTTCGATCTGCTTGGGATCAACAAACATCCCTTTAACCTTGGTGCGCTGGTCGGCCCGGCCTATCCAGCCTTTGATGCGCATCGCGGTGCGTCCACAGGGGGATGGTTCGTCGAGGATGGCGGACAGATCACCGGTTCCAAACCGCACCAGCGGGTAACTGGCCGAAAAATTCGTGACGACCAGTTCCCCCACATCGCCCGCAGCAACGGGTTGGTCCGTGCCGGGCCGGACGATCTCAACGATCAGATCCTCATTGACCACCATGCCATCGCACAGTTCACCGTCGGCCATGCTCTCATAGGCAATCACGCCCAAATCGGCGGTGGCATAGGCTTGCATGACCGTAACGCCCCGCGCCTTGTATTCCGCCCGCATGGAGGGAAAAAGCGCACCGCCGGAGACAAGCGCCCGCCCAATTGAAGAAAGATCGGCGTTCATTTCTGCCGCGCGATCCAAAATCACTTTGAGATAATCCGGAGTTCCAACGTAACCGCTGGGTTTCAGCGCCACCGCCGCTTCCACCTGCGCGTCCGTATGGCCAATGCCGCCAGGAAACACCGTGCAGCCAAGCGCCCGAAGGCCTTCATCCAGTATGAAGCCACCCGGCGTCATGTGATAGGAAAGAGCGTTGTGCACCACATCGCCCAAGCGAAAGCCGGCAGCGTGGAGGGCCCGCGCGGCAAGCCAGGGGTCGGCCCCCAGACCTTGCGGTTCCCAGATGGGGCCGGGGGACAAAAACACGCGGCTGCCGGCGAGGGCTTCAAGATTGGCAAACCCGCCAAAGGGCGGCGCCGCCTCCTGGGCAGCCATGAGATCGGCTTTTCGCAAAACCGGCAAAGCGGCAAGAGATGCGCGATCCGTAACCCCCGCCAAATCATGACCCGCAAGATGCCGAGCAAGCCCCGGGGACGAGGCAATCGCCTTCGGCAAATGCTGCGCCAAGCGGGCGAACAACGCCTCTTCCCGTGCGGTTGGTGCAAGCGTGTCCCTGCTGTCAAACATGTCCATACGCGCTTCTCTCCCGATGCGGTTTGCCCGTTCGACAAACCCTTACCTGCCCCCAACGTTACCCGCTTAGCCCTGCTCGACCAAGATGGGTTTATAGGCTGCAATCGACTGGAGAACCGTTTCAACGTCGCCATCAAGATTGGCAAGATCCATCACAAAACCGGGCTTTGCGGATGCTGCATCCGGTTGCGACTTCGATCCGACTGCGTGAGAGCCTTGCGCCCGCGAGCCAGATTTGCGCTGCGGTCGCCACAGATAAACGGCCAGTTGAAATTCCTGCTCAGCCTGCAGCAAGCGCAGCTCTTTAATGTCGTCCCAGGCGATGGCCTCAGCCTGAAACGGCGCATAAAGCAGACCGTCCGGCCGGGCGGCCACCACAACTTCATTAAACAGATAGCGCCACAACACCGCTGCCGAGCAAAACGCAAAGAAGATCACGCCGCAAACGGCGGTGATCAAAAGCGCTTCACGAACCACAAAAAGGCGCAAAAACAACCAGATCAAAAAGCAAACGATGGCCGTCAGGCCAAGCGCCGTGATGATCACGGTGCGCAGCGACGTCTGGGAATAGCGAAACTGCGCACGCACTCGGGATCAACCGCGTGTTGCTTAGTCAAACACTTTGGTGGAACCGGCGGGATCATCGGTGCTGCGGATGCGGTAAAGGCTCGCTTCACCGGTCATCGTCGGTTTCAGCCACCGCTCTTTGCCGGGGGGAACGAGGCAGGTATCGCCGGGGTTGAGCACGCTGGCCGTCCCCTCAATGCACACCTGCCAGTGGCCCTTCACGGGCATCAGCACTTCATAGCGCTCGATGGCATAGGGCACTTCTGCCCCCGATGTGCGGTTCAGAAACGAAACCTCAAAGCCGGGCTTATCCCGCAAACGGCCGGTTTCACAAATCACCTGTGCGGGTTCGCCGTCGGCCAACGCCATCAAATCCCAATAACGGGCCACATAGTTTGGAATGACGTCCCGGGTGGTCGGTTCAGGAAACGCTTTCAACTGCGCTTCACACAACGGCTTCATGGGTTTGACGTTCTTGGGCGGCACTTCGCCCTTTTTGGTGTCGTACAGACGCCCGGTTTCCGTCAGCACCAGACCGTGATCGTGGGCGTCTTCGATCACCTGCGGGGCCCAAATCACGCCACCCCCGGCGTCGTCTCCACCCAGAACTGCCATGATCATTCCGTAGTCGGTACCGATGTTTTCAAAGCCGCGGAAAATACCCGTGGGAATATTAAAAATATCGCCCTCTTCCAGAACGACTTCCCCCGCATTGCCCCAACGACCCCAGAAGAAACGCCAGCGCCCCTTGAGCACGAAAAACACCTCAGCTGTACGGTGCGAGTGCAGCGAGTTGCGGCATTTGGGGGGCTGACCGGCGGCCCCAATGTTAAAGCCGATTGGCTTGTTGATGTGCACAAATTGATCTGCACTTTCCGACACACCACCGCCAATGATCGTAAAGTTTTCCTTCTGGTCGGAACCCGGAGTGTGAGCGTCAATAAAGGCTGTTTTACAAGGTCTTAAATCGCCGTATCGGACGATATTTTGTTCCAATTCCTGTAACGTCATAAGTTTCCCTCTTATGTCTAAGTCTGCTCCTGAACCGCAGTCAGGCGTCTATTTTCGCCCTCTCCTGGGAGGGCAGGTCTGGGGCCAGCGGCGCAAAAAGGGGCACCGTCCAGCCCTTTGGAAGCCGCGCAGATCCGCGTTGGATCAACGTGCTTTCAATCTCAATGTGTGTGTGGAGAGGCTGCGTGCCATCAATCATGGCGCACAGTGTGGAGACCGTGGCAGCCACCATTCGATTGGTCGGCTGGCGGACGGTTGTCAAGGCGTAAGCTGGGCTTGCCGCCGCTGGCACATCATCAAACCCAATGACCGAAACATCCCCCGGAACATCAATGCCCAATTCGTAGCGAAGGACGTCCAGGACGGCGAAAGCCATATTGTCGTTGCCAACAAACACCGCATCGGGCGCACGCTCGGCTGCCGTCGGACCAAAAACATGCCGCGCGGCTTCAGCCGCCTGCTGCGGTCGGTATGCACAGTCCGTCAGACTGTGGGGTTGCAAGCCCAGATCCGCCAAACCCTGTAGAAAACCTGCCTGCCGCTCTTGTCCGTTCAACGATTGTTGCCACCCCGAAAAATGCGCAATGCGTCGATGCCCGCAGGCAGCCAGGGCGTGGGCTGCAATGCGCCCGCCCAAAGTGTTTTGCGCCGTGATGCTGGGGATGGAGGCGTCGATCTGACCCCGATTGAACAGCACAAACGGCAAATCCGACGTTTTCAGACGCTCGGTGAGTGTGTTTGAGATACTGACGGAGGCAAGGACGATCCCGTCGACTTGGTGATCGATCAGATCTTCGACGACGCCATCAACCTCCGCTGCGTGGTTTGCTGAAAAAAAGACAAGCGTACGATAGCCCTGCGCTTGAAGTGCTGCGGACAATTTCTCCAACGCGTCGGCGTAAAAGGGATTGCTCAGCCCCGCCAAGACGATGCCAATAACGCCCGACCGGCCCGTGGTGAGCGAGCGCGCCAATGTGTTGGGGCGGTAACCCAAACGGCTGGCAGCGTCTTTGACACGGTCGTGCAGCCGCGCCGACACCCGAGAATTTGGCGCAAAGACACGGCTCACCGTGGGTTGGCTTACCCCGGCCAGTTTCGCCACGTCATGGGATGTCACGCGCTGACGCGCCATCGTTAAAGCCTCCTCCCAAAGGCGCCCATCAAGCGGGGCGTGGTGTCTCGACTTAGCGGCACAATGCCACAGGCTGAATGCGTATTCAATAACCGGAAGAAGCGTGCCACAACGGCATCAACAACTGGTTCACGAAAGCGTTCACGCCCATGGCATATGTCTACCTTGCCATCGCCATCGTCAGCGAGGTGATCGGCACGCTGGCTTTGAAAGCGTCAAACGGCTTCGCAAACCTGCAATACAGCGCTCTGGCGTTTGTAGGCTATGCCATCGCGTTTTATTTCTTGACGCAAGTCATGCGCACCGTCCCTGTGGGGGTCACCTACGCCATTTGGTCCGGCGCCGGGGTCGCTCTGGTGGCAATCTTGGGGCTTGTGTTGTTTGGCCAAAAACTCGATGCAGCAGCCCTGTTGGGCATCGGGCTCATCGTTGCCGGGGTGTTGGTTTTAAACCTGTTCTCAAACAGCATCCCGAATTGAGCAGACACCCGTCATTCGCACACGAGATAGGGTGTTTTGCGCCCTTTTGAGCGGCCATAGTCGAAATGAAAGTGGGTGGCATGGGCCGCGTTTGAACCGGGGCCAAGCACCGTGGAAAACGGCCCGCAGGCCGCCGCCCGCACCGCCCGTTGAAAGGCTGCCGAAGCGTCGTCCAACACCGCCGGATCGATCACCGATTGGCGGGACCCATCGGCAAACAAGAACGCGTTGATATCCACGGCATTGCCAAAGGCGTGTTCGGACAGTTTTCCGGTGGCAGAGTTGTTGCGCCGTCGACAGGAAAACCCTGGGCCGGTGACAATGCGTGACACCTGCGTAGTTTTCATTTCACGGGCAAGCGTTTGCACCGGCCCCGCCACAAATTTTGCAAAGCGCAGGGCAAACGCGCAATCAACGACAAAGCGCTGCGGCAAGTCCACGACGGTCGTGCCACGAACGGAACGCAGCCGAACCGGATCTGGGATGACGCAATAGGGATCGGCGCTTTGCTGGTCCACGGGTTCAAACTGCGCCAATTTGCCAAGCGCCGCACGGCAGGCAAGGTTGGGTTTTGGGGGATCGGGCAAGGGTCCAAGATCGTCCGGTTTGGCGGCGGAGGCATCATCCTGCGAGGGCCCAAGCGGTCTCGGCGATCCAAGCGGCCCGTCGGGCAAAACGGAGGCATCTGGACGAAAATGCGGGTTCGGCACCTGCCCGCCCATGGCCTTCAATTGGGCTCTCACCTGAGCCCGCGCTGGCTCTCGCGTGTCCTGCCCCCGCGCACTCTGGGCCCCCAAAGCGCCAATAAGAGCAACCAAAACATAAAATCTCAGAACATAAAATTTCAAAACGATGCGCATCGATAAATGACCTGAAAAGCGACCAAATTCCGCCGCCGGGCGGTCACATTCACCCCTATTATCCCGCCGACATCAAGAACGCGTTTTTAAGTACACTTCATGACCAATCCGACCACACCTTCATCACCAGCACAAACCGGCGCAAGGGCATCCACCGGAACGAAAATCACCGCCACACCGGGTTTCAAGTTCATTCTCTTGGGCTTCATTTCACTGCTTCTGTTGCTGCCGACGCTGTTGGTTTGGGGCGTTGTGGAAGAGCGGGCGCAACGCGCAACGGACGTTGCCGCCGAAATCTCATTGGGTTGGGGCGGCCGACAGTTGATCAACGGTCCTTATTTGGTGATCCCGTATTCGGTCAGCGTGACGCGCAGCAATAAGACGGAGCAGGAAACTCGCTTTGCAACATTTTCCGCGGAAGATGCCGCGTTTTTGGCCACGTTTGACGTCGAAGAACGGCGAAAATCGATCTATTCGACACCGCTTTACCAGTCGAAACTCTCGATAAAGGGCACATTCGCCGCCGTTTCATTGGACGCCATCACGGCCCGGGACGGGAAGCCGGATTTGAACAACGCGTTCATCGCCATGGGCATAGCGGATACCTCGGGTTTCCGGTCCGATGTCGATCTTAAGATTGGTGCCGGTCAAACGCGCGCCCTCGCCGTTTCCCCCGGCCTGCGGGGCATGGCTGCCCCCGGTTGGCGGGCCACCCGCACGGCAAGACCAGTGAGAAGCAGAGGAAGACGCACGGCAAACGGCGGGATTCACGCACTGGTCAATCAGAGCGAAGCAAGAAACGGCTTCACCTTTGATATGCAGTTTGTGCTCAACGGATCGCGCACGGTCGCCTTTGTACCAGCGGCAAAAAACACCCAGCTTTCCACCACATCGAATTGGCCCCATCCTGGATTTGACGGGCGCTTTCTTCCCATCCAGCGCAGCATCACGGACACCGGCTTTGAGGCGGCATGGTCCATTCCCAATCTCGCCCGCGGGATCGACCTCCAAACCCTCGGGACCGGCCTGCCAAACCCTTCCTCCATCATACAGATCAACTTTGTCGAGCCGCTTAAATTCTATCAGATCATCTCCCGAACCCTGAAATACGCCATAGCGTTCTTCGCGCTTATCTTCCTGGCGGTGTTCATCATGGAGTTGTCGGGCACCCATAAACTACACTGGATCCAGTACATCCTGGTCGGGCTCGCGATGGTGGTCTTTTACATTTTGCTGCTCGCGCTGGCCGAACACATTGGCTTTGACCTCGCCTATGGACTGGCTGCAACCGCCACAGCGCTTCTGATCGCTCTTTATGTGGGCCGCACCCTGTCGGCCAAGCGCAGCGGGATCATCATGGGCGTGGTAATCGGGCTTTCCTATGCGATCATCTATCTGGTGATGAAAGAGCAGGAATATGCGCTCTTGGCCGGCGCACTCATCGCCTTTGTCGCCATCGCCACCACTATGTATGCTACACGCGACACGGACTGGTCGGGCACTGGATCGAGAAACGAATCGGGCACTGGGTCGGACACAGCAGTCAAGGCACAAGCGGGGCGCGGGGATGACAACGACGGCAACACAGCGGGCAGACCTTTCTGAAATCTTTGAGACCCAGGCCTACCACTGCCGCGGCCTCGGCTCACCGTTCACCGCTGATCTGTGCCTGCTGTTTGCCAAGCATTTGGATGAAGAGACGGCGGTGGGGCGACATGTGCTCCACTGGCCGGGGCGTGCGTCCTACCGGGCCGATGCCGTGCCCCTTCGGCTTTGTGGGGCGCTTCACGCGCTGACGCTGACCGATCAAAGCCCAAACCTGAAAGCCCACTACCCGGACCTGTCCCAAGACGAACAGACCATCGCGCGCACCAAAGTGCCGGACTGGTCGGTCATCCACACGGCCTTGGTGGAGCACGAAACCTTCATCCTCGACTGGATGACGTCGCCACCCCAGACCAACGAGGTGCGCCGCGCCAACGGCATCTGGCCAATCCTCCAAACGGTGGCAACGCTTAGCAACCTGCCCATGGATTTGTGGGAAATCGGCTGTAGCGGTGGCTTGAACCTGCGCCTGGGGCACTTTTGTTACCGCCACGACGGGATGGTGTCTGGCGAGCCGGACAGCGCCGTAGCCTTGGAACCGGAATGGCGGGGCGCACCGCCCCCGACCGCTGTTCCCGAGATCGATGCACTGAAAGGCTGCGACCTCAATCCCCTCGACCCCAGCACACCGGGCGACCGGCTGCGCCTGTTGGCCTATCTGTGGGCGGACCAAAAACACCGCGTGGAACGCACCAGCGCAGCCATCGATATCGCCCTGGTAAACCCGGCCGAGATCGCCCGGGAAGACGCGATAGCATGGCTCAAACAGCAGCTTCCCGACAGGCGCGACGACCGGGTCACCGTCATTTACACCACCATCGCATGGCAATATTTGCCCGACGCCGCAAAGGCGGAGGGTGAGGCGCTCATCGAAGCGGCAGGCCGCAACACAAAAGCCCCCTTGGCCTTCATACAAATGGAAGGGGACGGTCAAAGCCCAGGCGCGGCCCTCAGTCTCAAATATTGGCCCGACGCCATCGACACCATTGTGGGCCGCGTTGATTTCCACGGACGCTGGGTGGACTGGCAAGGTCTGCGCTAAAGCCCTGCACTTGGCGGTCTCGCTTTGGTAGCAAATCCGGATTACGTCGCGGTCGGATAAGCCTCGTCCTCAATTTAGCTAGGGGCCAAGGACAACACGAGATCAACACACCCCCTTGCGCAAAGGCCGCTCCTGTTGGACACTAGTTACAAGAGACGCGAAAATCGGAAGCGTTTTGTAACATAACGCAGTTTGGGCACGCCGAACTGCGTGGAACGTTTGGGAGGACGTTTCAACCATGACATCAGCCACCGCGACCATGGCGAGCGCGTCGCCCCGCGATGATGCCTTCGACACGTTTCCAAAACTCTTGCTGCGCAATGCCAAGCAGTTTGCCGACCGCCCAGCCATGCGGCTAAAAGACTATGGCATCTGGCAAAGCTGGACCTGGGCGGACATGCTGGAAGAGGTGCGCGCATTCTCCTTCGGCCTGAAAGCGGAGGGGTTGAAGGCTGGGGACAAGGTTGCCGTGGTGGGGTCAAACCGCCCGGTGCTCTATTGGACGTATCCCGCGGTGCAGGCCCTCGGCGGCGTCCCCGTGCCGGTCTATGCCGACTCCGTTGCCGAAGAGATGGTCTACGTTTTGCAACACGCCGAAGTGCGTTTTGCGGTGGTTCAAGACCAGGAGCAGGTCGACAAACTCCTGTCGATCAAAGACCAACTCCCCAACCTTCAGGCAATTTTCTACGACGAAGCCCGCGGTCTGCGCGACTATGACCAGGCTGATCTGATGTCCGTGGCAGACCTGCAGAAAAAAGGCATGGCGGACCCTTCAGCGTCAAACCAGCAGGCATGGGAAGCCGGGATCGCTCAGGCCAAAGGCGCAGACCTGTCCGTTATCCTTTATACCTCCGGCACAACGGGCAAGCCAAAGGGCGTGATGCTCTCCTTCGACAATCTTGTCATTTCCTCCATCAACGCCAACCGGTTTGATCAACTGGATGAAAACGAGGAAATCGTGGCCTACCTGCCCCTGGCCTGGGTTGGTGATCATATCTTTTCTTACGGCCAATCATTGGCCGCGGGCTACTGTGTCTGCTGCCCCGAAAGCGGCGACACGGTAACCGAAAACCGCCGCGAAATCGCCCCGACCTATTTCTTCGCCCCGCCGCGGGTGTTTGAAGCCATGCTCACAGAGATCATGGTGCGCATGGAAGACGCAAGCGCGCTGAAACAGAAGATGTTTCACTACTTTTTGGGCGTGGCGAACCGTGTCGGCGAAAAGCTGTTGAACAAACAGGACGGTGTTTCTCCCAAGGATCGGGCGCTCTACGCCATCGGTGATGTGCTGGTTTACGGCCCCCTCAAAAATCGCCTCGGTATGACCCGCATGCGGGTGGGCTACACCGCGGGCGAGGCCATCGGTCCGGAAATCTTCCGCTTCTACCGTTCGCTCGGCCTCAATCTGAAGCAGCTTTACGGCCAAACGGAAGCCAGCGTGTACGTCACCGGCCAACCGGACGGGGAAATTTCAGCTGAAACGGTCGGCACGGCCATGCCCGGTGTGGAACTGAAGCTGGATGACAGCGGCGAGGTGCTCTACCGATCCCCCGGCGTTTTCATGGGCTACTATAAGAATGACGAAGCCACGAAGGACACCAAAGACGCCGAAGGCTGGGTGAAAACCGGCGACGCCGGTTTCGTCGACCAAAACGGCCATTTGCGCATCATCGACCGGGCAAAAGATGTCGGACGATTGAACAACGGCTCCATGTTCCCGCCGAAATATATCGAGAATAAACTCAAATTCTTCCCCAACATCAAAGAAGCCGTCGCCATCGGCAACGGGCGCGATTATGCCGCCGTCATGTTGAACATCGATCTGCAACCGGTGGCCAACTGGGCGGAGCGCAACAACATCGCCTATGGCTCCTACCAAGAACTCGCCAACCACCCGCAAGTGTACGCCATGATGGCCGAGCACGTGGACCAGGTGAACCGCGATCTCGCCAGCGAAGAGCGGGTGGCCGGTGCGCAAATCCACCGCTTTCTGGTGCTGCATAAGGAACTCGACGCTGACGATGGCGAACTCACCCGCACGATGAAAGTGCGCCGCTCGCTGATCAACGACCGTTACGCGCCGCTGATCGAAGCGCTCTACGACGGGTCGAAGGAAAAATACGTCGATACCGAAGTCGTTTTTGAAGACGGTCGCAAGGGCAGCATTTCAGCCACGGTAAAAATCGAAGACGCCAAAGTCTACGCTGCCGACGCCATGAAAGAGGCGGCGGAGTGATGGGGCTGCTGAAAGCCGCTAATTCGACCGAGCAGTTTATGGTTCACAATCGCGCGCCAGCTGCCCGCCCTCGCCCTTCGAGACGCCACCTGCGGTGGCTCCTCAGGATGAGGGCTGGATTGAACCCAACCATGGGCCTGTCCCTATTAAAATTAACCAGCAGCAGCCCTCATCCGGGGGAGGCGCAACGCGCCGTCTCGAAGGGCGGGGGCGGGATCGAGATCACCACAGTTTCAAAAACCACACCGCCCACGTCCGGCCCCAAAACTGGAAAAGGACACCGCACACCATGAACGCCCATGACACCACGCTTCACGCCCCCGACGATGGCATCGCCCACGGCGCGGAACTCTTGCGGGTTGATAATGTGACCCTACGCTTTGGAGGCGTGACCGCCATCAAGGACATCTCCTTCGACATCATGAAGGGCGAAATTCGCGCCATTATCGGGCCGAACGGCGCGGGCAAAACGTCAATGCTCAACGTCATCAACGGCTTTTATCACCCCCAGGAAGGCACGATCACGTTTCGCGGTGAAAAGCGGCGCAAAATGAAGCCATATGAAGCCGCCGCCTCCGGCATCGCCCGCACGTTCCAAAACGTGGCGCTGTTTAAGGGCATGTCGACGCTCGACAACATTATGTCCGGGCGCTCCCTGAAAATGAACAGCAATTTCTTCTGGCAGATGTTTTACCGCGGACCGGCCCAGCGCGAGGAGATCGTCCACCGCGAAAAAGTGGAAGAGATCATCGACTTTTTAGAGATCGCCCACATCCGACGTCAGCCGGTGGGCAAGCTGCCCTACGGCTTGCAAAAGCGGGTGGAACTGGGGCGGGCTTTGGCGCTAGAGCCGGACCTCCTGCTTCTCGACGAGCCAATGGCCGGCATGAACCTGGAAGAAAAAGAGGACATGAGCCGCTTTATTGTGGACGTGAACCAGCAGTTCGGCACCACCATCGCGCTCATCGAGCACGACATGGGCGTTGTGATGGATCTCGCCGACCGGGTCGTCGTCCTCGACTACGGTAAAAAGATCGCCGACGGCGTGCCCGACGAAGTGCAATCCAACCAGGCCGTCATCGACGCCTATCTGGGAGTGCCCCATTGATGGAATTTATTTTAGATCAACTCAAATCCTACTCCCCTGGCCTTTTGATTGGGGTGGGCGTGGCGCTTTTGATCGTGCCGCAATGGCTGCGCATCGTCATGGCCTTCGGGCTCATACTCGCCGGCGTCATGCAGCTTTACCCCGATCTATTCACATCGGTCACACCGCCACCCGATACGTCCAACGCGCAGGGAACTTAGGAACACCATGGAACTTCTCAACGGCATTTTTGTTGAACCCTTTGTGCTCATGGCGGACATCCCCGATCTCTTCCTGCAAACCCTGTGGGAAGGCTTTGTGTCGGGCATTTTGTATGCCCTGATCGCCCTGGGATTTGTGCTGATTTTCAAAGCATCCGGCGTTTTCAACTTTGCGCAGGGCATTATGGTGGTGTTTGCCGCCCTCGCCCTCGTATCCCTGCACACAAAATACGGTGTCCCTGCTTGGCTCGCGCTGCTGCTGGCCATTGTCATGATGGGGGTTTTGGCATGGGGCATTGAACGGGTCGTGCTGCGCCCCCTGGTGGGCCAACCCGATGCGATCCTGTTGATGGCCACCATCGGTCTCACCCTGTTCCTCCAAGGTGCAGGTGAGACGATTTTTGGTGGTGAGCCCCAAGCCATGATCACCGAACCCTTGGGCTTGCCCACCGGCTCAACAGACTGGGAACCCGGTGATAATTTCCGCGTCACCTTCCAACACATCGACATTGCCGCTGTCGTCATCGCCGTCATTATGGTTGTGGGACTTGCAGTCTTCTTTTCCAAAACCCGCATTGGCCGCGCCCTGCGCGCCGTTGCCGACGATCACCAAGCCGCCCTGTCCGTCGGCATTTCACTCAACCAGATTTGGGTGATCGTGTGGTTTGCCGCCGGCATTGTGGCGCTAGTGACGGGCATCATGTGGGGCGCGCGGTCCGACGTGTCCTTTGCGCTGGAAGTCATCGCACTTAAGGCCCTCGCGGTCCTCATCCTGGGCGGCTTTACCTCGATCCCAGGCGCGATTGTGGGCGGCTTGATCATCGGCATCGGCGAGAAGGTTTTTGAAGTCTATTGGGGCTCGCTCTTTGGCGGCGGCGTGGAAGCCTGGTTCGCCTACGCCCTCGCCCTCATCTTCCTGCTCTTTCGGCCCCAAGGCCTGTTCGGCGAAAAGATCATTGAGAGGGTGTGATGAACACAGTCCAAAAACGCACCCGCGCTGCCATAACCCAAACAGAAGGACGATAAGCCGTGTTTTACCGCGAAGCCGGACAGTTCAAAACGTCCTACGCCGCCGACCAATCGATATTTCCGATCCTACAGGACCGTGTTGGGCTGGGTCTCATCATCGCGGCTGCACTCATTGTTCCGCTCTTCGGCAGCGACTTCTTTCTGAATTCGCTGATGATCCCGTTTCTCATCTTCGCGTTGGCGACGATGGGGTTGAATGTGCTGACGGGCTACGCAGGTCAGCTCTCCCTCGGGACCGGGGCGTTCATGGGCGTCGGCGCTTACGCTTGCTACAAACTGACAACGATATTCCCGGACGTAAACATCATCATCCACGTCCTGCTGTCCGGCTTTTTCGCCGCCGGCATCGGTATTATCTTCGGCCTGCCCAGCCTGCGCATTAAGGGTCTCTACCTCGCCATCACGACGTTGGCCGCGCAGTTCTTTCTCGAATGGGCCTTCATCCGCATCGCCTGGCTTTACAATTACAACGAATCCGGCGCCATCGAGGTGCCACAGCGCGAAGTCTTCGGCGTCGCGATCACCGGCGCAGCCGCCACCCCCATGGCGCGCTATTATGTTGTCCTGTTCCTCGTGATCCTGTTGACCTGGGTCACATCCAACATCATTCGAGGCCGCATTGGGCGCTCGTGGATGATGATCCGCGATATGGACATCGCCGCCGAACTCATGGGCATCAAGCCCTTAAACGCAAAGCTCTCCGCGTTTGCCATGTCGTCCTATCTGTGCGGCGTCGCGGGCGCGCTCATGGTCTTCATGTGGCTGGGTGCGGCAGAGGTTGAATCTTTTAACATCAACGTCTCCTTCCAGGTGCTGTTCATGGTGATTCTCGGGGGCATGGGCTCGTTGATCGGCTGTTTCTTTGGCTCGGCTTTCATCTTTGTGCTCCCCATCGTCATTCGCGCGGCGCCCGGTCTGTTTGGCCTTGATGTCGACGCAGCAACCGTGGACCATATCTCCCGGATGCTCATTGGAGCCCTGATCATCTTCTTCTTGATCGTCGAACCCCATGGCCTGGCAAAGCTGTGGCAGATCACCAAGGAGAAGCTGAGAAACTGGCCGTTCCCTTATTCATAAGGAGACCGGCAAACGGACTGCCAAACCAGCTGGGAGGCTGGTTGCAGATGAAACCCTGCGCGGCGGTCCAAAACACTCAAATGGTTTCGAACCGGACGTAACCACGTCCACAAGGAGGAAAACAATGAAGATGAAGTCACTGATTGTCGGTGCTGCGGCCACTGTGATGGCCTCAGCGGGCATCATGAGCACAGCAGCGTATGCGGATGAGTTGTACATCCCATCCCTGACATACCGCACCGGACCCTTCGCAGGCGGCGGCATTCCCCTCGCCAACGGCGTGGCCGACTATTTCAATATGCTCAACGAGCGCGACGGTGGCATCGGCGGTGTCAAAATCAAATTGGAAGAGTGCGAAACCGGCTACAACGCCCAAAAGGGCGTCGAGTGCTACGAAGCCACCAAAGGCAACGGCGCGCTGGTTTACTTCCCATGGTCCACGGGCATCACGCTTCAGCTGATCGCAAAAGCGCCGGTGGATAAAATTCCGGTCCTGTCCATGGGCTACGGCCTGTCGGCCGCTGGAGTTGGCGAGACCTTCCCTTGGACCTTCACCTACCCAACAGGCTATTGGAGCCAGATGTCGTCGATCCTCAAATACATCGATGCCAATGGCGGCCTGAAGGGCAAGAAAATCGGCTTTATCTATCTCGATGCAGGCTACGGTCGCGAACCCATCCCACTGCTTGAAAAGCTCGCACCGCAGCTTGGATTTGAGTGGGTTGGTTTCCCCGTCGCCGGTAAGGACATGCAAAACCAGGGGTCCCAGTGGCTCAACGTGCGCAAAGAACGCCCGGACTGGATGATCATGTGGGGCTGGGGCGCGATGAACGCCACCGCCATCCGTGAAGCCAATAAAATCCGCTTTCCCCTCGACAAGTTCATCGGCAACTGGTGGGCCGGTGCCCATGCCGACCTTGATCCCGTGGGTGCCCCCGGCAAAGGCTACAAAGCGGCCAACTTCTCCGGCGTCGGAACTGAGTTCCAAGCCCTCAAAGACGTGAAGAAGTACATCGTCGATACGGGCAAGAGCAAATCCGACCCCGACAAGGTGGGCAACGTTTTGTACAACCGTGGTCTGTTCAACGCCGTCATCATTGCTGAGGCCATCACGGTGGCGCAGAAGATGACCGGCAAGAAGAACGTGACGGGTGAAGACGTCCGCTTGGGTCTGGAAAACATTAACCTTTCCCAGGAGCGTCTGGCCGAATTGGGTCTGGCAAACTTCACCGGCGCCATCAAAGGCTCCTGTAAAGACCACGAGGGCGCAGGTGGCGTGTTCATCCAGCAATGGAACGGCTCCGATTGGGAAAAAGTTACCGATCCAATCCCACCGATGACGGACGTTGTGCGCCCGCTTCTGGAAGAAGCGGCTGCCAACTACGTGTCCGACAAGCCGGAGTGGAAAGGCCAAACCTGCGGTTAATCCCGCCTGTTTGACGCAGTCTGAGCGAACAATACACCGTCCCCTGACCCCGTCCGGGGGCGGTTTTTCATGATAGAACCGGGAACTCAAACACGATGTCCACCGCCGCTGAGATCGACGCCGCCGAAACCATTCTCGATGTCAACAACATTGAGGTGATCTACGACCACGTGATTTTGGTGCTGAAAGGGGTTTCGCTCACCGTTCCCCGCGGCGGCATCGTCGCCATTTTGGGCGCAAACGGTGCCGGCAAGACCACAACACTCAAGGCGATTTCAAACCTTCTGGGGGCGGAGCGCGGCGATGTCACCAAAGGCAACATCCTTTTTAAGGGCGAACAAGTTCAATCCCTCTCCCCCAACGAGTTGGTGCGCCGCGGCTGCATTCAGGTCATGGAAGGCCGCCACTGTTTTGGCCATCTGACCGTGGAAGAAAACCTTCTGACCGGGGCATTCACCCGCAAAGACGGATCATCGGCGATCAAAGATGATCTGGAGATGGTCTATAATTATTTCCCACGCCTGCGTGAACGCCGCCAAAGCCAAGCGGGCTACACGTCCGGCGGGGAACAGCAAATGACCGCCATTGGCCGCGCGCTTATGTCGAGGCCGGAAATGATCTTGCTCGACGAACCCTCCATGGGTCTTGCCCCGCAATTGGTGGAAGAAATTTTTGAGATCGTCAAAAAGCTGAACAGCCAGGAGGGCGTGTCGTTCCTGCTGGCAGAGCAAAACACCAACATCGCCCTGCGCTACGCAACCTATGGCTATATTCTGGAATCAGGTCGCGTTGTGCTCGATGGCGAAGGCGCAGCGCTGCGCGAAAACGAGGACGTCAAGGAATTCTACCTCGGCGTCGGCGGCGAAGGCCGCAAGAGCTTTAAGGACGTCAAACACTACAAGCGCCGCAAGCGCTGGCTGGCTTAGAGGGTTTTCGACCCGTTTTTTGGGGTGCCCGGCGGGACGGAACAGCGGCAATCGAACTTTCAATGTAATGAGAATTCAACGCGCGAGCCCCGCGCTACAGGCGGTCAAACACCCGACTCGCTCCAGCCAAAGCCGGTTAGCACCAGCTCTCTGGCAACGACGCTGGCGCTGCGTGCATACCTGTTACAGACACAAGCACAGGCATGCGGTCAATTGTAAGACAGCGGCCGTCGCAAATTCTTCACGCTTAGAAGCGCCCCCCTCACCCTGAGGAGCGGCGCAGCCGCGTCTCGAAGGGCGGGACTGCGCTGCACCGCCCCCATTGATGCGTTACTCCGCCGCCTCCAGGGTTTCCAAACCATCGACGTTCTTAAAACCCGCCCGCAGGCGCATACGCTCTCGGTTGGCTTTTTCGACATTGGCTTCTTTGACATGGCCAAAGCCACGAATGGTTTCTGGATAGGACGCAAGCGCAATCGCCGCGTTCACGTTTTTGCCTTCAAGGTTGTCGGTGATCTCGTCCAGCACCGCTTCGTAATCGGCGAGCAACTGACGCTCCATCTTGCGCTCTTCGGTGTAGCCAAACACGTCAAAAGCGGTGCCGCGCAACCCTTTGAATCGAGCCAAAAAGCCAAAGGCCTTCATCATCCACGGCCCATAGGCACGCTTCATAAGATGGCCCTTCTCGTCCCGCTTGGAAAACAAAGGCGGCGCAAGATGAAATTCGAGGCTGTCATAGCTTTCAAACTGCGCCGCGATCTGGCGCTTGAAGTCTCCGTTGGAATACAGCCGCGCCACCTCATACTCATCCTTGATGGCCATGAGTTTGTAGAGGTTACGGGCCACCGCATCGGCAAGCCCATCGCCACCGACAGCCTTTTCCGCCGCCTGCACTTTGGCCACGCGCTCCGCAAAACGTGCCCCATAGGCGGCGTTCTGATACGCTGTCAGCCGTTCCACACGGCGGGCAATGGTTTCCTCCAGCGTGTCCGACAAGCGGCGGTGTTCCAAAACATCCGCCACCGGCGTTTCGCTGGTGGGCAGCAGCGCTTTGTCATGGGCAGCCACGCGGCCCCATTCAAATGCCGCCTGGTTCATGGGAATTTGCACACCGTTCAACTCAATCGCCCGCATGATCGCGGCGCGGCTGATGGGCAGGCCACCATTTTGCCAGGCAAATCCCAGCATGAACATGTTGGAGGCGATGGCATCACCGAGCAGCGCAACGGCGAGCTTTTCCGCTTCCACAACGGCGGTGCGCTCTTCCCCGGCCAGACCTTCCAGCACCTTGATGATGCGCTGTGTCGGGAATGAGAAGTCCACATTGTGGGTGAACTCGCCAGAAAGTTTCTCATGGCTGTTGATGACAACCTTCGTGCGGCCCGCTTCGATGGACCCCAGAACCTTTTGGGTGGATGCGGTCACCATATCGCAGCCAAGGATCAAATCGGCTCCGGAGGCGGCAATGCGGATCGATTTGATGTCCTCGGGCGTGGGCGCGATGCGCAAATGGCTCGCCACCTCCCCGCCTTTCTGTGCAAGCCCCGCCATATCGATAATGGCCGCCCCCTTGCCTTCCAGATGAGCTGCCATGCCCAGCACAGCGCCCACCGTCACCACGCCTGTGCCGCCAACGCCGGTCACAATGACACCGTAGGAGCCGTCCAAGGCTGGCAGATCCGGCTCCGGCAACGCAGGAAGTGATGCCGACAGGCCGGGCGCACTCTTCCCAGTTTTCAATTTGCCGCCATTGACGGTCACAAAACTGGGGCAGAAGCCGTTGATGCAGGAGAAATCCTTGTTGCAGGACGATTGGTCGATCTGGCGTTTCCGACCAAATTCCGTCTGCACCGCACCGACAGCCACGCAATTGGATTTCACACCGCAATCACCGCAGCCTTCGCACACTTGTTCGTTGATCAAGATGCGCTTGTCTGGGTCGGGAAACGCGCCACGTTTCCGGCGACGGCGTTTTTCGCTGGCGCAGGTTTGATCATAAATCATGACCGACAAGCCGCCGATCTCCCGCAACTCTTTTTGAACCGCATCAATTTCGGATCGATGGTGGATCGTCGTCCCCATGGGCCATGCGACCTGGGATGAATATTTGTGCGGCTCGTCGGAGACGATCACCACCCGCTTTGCGCCCTCCGCTGCCACTTGGGAGGCGATGTCCCACGGCGTGAGATTGCCCTCATTGGGTTGGCCACCGGTCATAGCGACCGCGTCGTTGAACAAAATCTTATAGGTTATGTTTGCGCCGCTCACCGCCGCCGCACGCACCGCCAGATGGCCGGAATGGTTGTACGTGCCATCTCCTAGGTTCTGGAACACATGGTCGCGCTTGGAAAAATGGTGCTCGCCGATCCAGTTCGCGCCTTCACCCCCCATTTGGGTGAAGCCTTCGGTGCTGCGGTCCATCCAGATCGCCATGAAATGGCAGCCAATGCCGGCATAGGCGCGGCTGCCTTCCGGTACGTGGGTGGACGAATTGTGCGGACAGCCGGCGCAAAAATAAGGCACGCGATTGGCCACGCTTTGGGTAACCTTCAGCGTCTCTTGGGCATCGCGCAGCCGCTGAACGGCGGCGTTCAGCGCCTTATCGCCTGCCCCCTTGCCCAAACGCTCACCGATGGCGATCGCGATCTGGTTTGAATCCAAAGCCGCCTTTGCGGGGAACAACCAAGCGCCGGTTTCATCCTTTTTACCTAGGATCGACGGTGCATCTTTTGTCCCGTAAAGCTCTTCGCGCAATTGCTGCTCAATGAGCGCTTTTTTCTCTTCCACCACAATGATCTGGTCGAGCCCTTTGGCAAAGGCATGGACCTCAGCCGGGACAACGGGCCAGACGCAGCCCAGTTTGAAGAGCCGCAGGCCAAGCTTTGCCGCCCGCGCTTCGTCGATCCCCAAATCATCCAGAGCCTGGGCCACGTCCAGATAGCTCTTGCCCGCCGTCACGACGCCGATACGTGGCTTGCGTCCACCGGCAAGGATAGTTTTGTTTATCTTATTGGCTTCCAGATAGGCCAGAACCGCCGGATGCTTGTGCTCAAACAATCGCTCTTCCTGCGGCAGCATCGTATCGCCAGGGCGAATGTGCAGACCGTCCGCGGGACGATTGTCAACGGCGGGCTCCACGAGCTCCATCCGGTCCATGCGGCCATCAACGACGGCGGTGGATTCAATCGTATCCTTCACGCACTTGATGCCCACCCAAACAGACGCATAACGCGACAGGCCGTAGCCAAAAATCCCGTAGTCCAGAATTTCCTGCACCCCAGCGGGGGACAGCACCGGCATGCCGTAGTTGACGAAGGTGAACTCACTTTGGTGCGCAGTGGTGGAGGATTCAGCAACGTGATCATCCCCCATGAGCGCCAAAACGCCTCCGTGGGGGGACGTGCCGGCGAAATTTGCATGGCGAAAGACATCGCCGGACCGGTCCACGCCGGGGCCTTTCCCGTACCAAATGCTGAACACGCCGTCATATTTTCCCTCGCCGCGCATTTGCGCCTGCTGGGATCCCCACACCGCAGTGGCAGCAAGGTCTTCATTGAGACCGGGTTCGAACACCACATCATGCTTGGTGAGCAGCGATTTCACCTTGTACATCGCCAGATCAAGTCCACCGATGGGCGAACCGCGATAGCCCGTGACGTAACCGGCGGTGTTCAAGCCTGCCTGTCTGTCCCGCTCCTTCTGCATGAGGGTGAGGCGGATGACAGCCTGCGTACCGGTGATGAACACCTGATCCTTGCCGAGATCATATTTGTCATCGATGTGCACGGGCTTGAGCGCCTGATTGTGCCCGATGCCGACAGCGCCCCCAGCCTCAGAAGCCACGCTCGCGTTGGCCCTTTTGCCGCTTTTACTGTTCGATCCAGTCCCGCCTGATGTGGTCGAGGCCATGGGTTTCATCTCCCTCAAAGCTGTGGTCTTTCGCTCCGGACGCCGCGTTCTCCCGTCCGCAACAACAACCACCTTAGGTCAGGAATGTTGACCTATCGCACCGGTGCGTCAAGCACCATCGAGTCACATCCCCGTTCTTGGTTGATTATCGCCCAAACAGCGCATTTGGCAAAGCCGTCGCAAGGGCGGGCACAGCAAAAACCAAAACCAGAACCGCAAGCTGAATGAAAACAAAGGGCATGACGCCGCGATAGAGTGTGAGATCGCTCAGACCTGCGGGGGCAATGGATCGAAAGTAAAAAAGCGACACCCCAAAAGGCGGTGTCAGGAAGGACGTTTGCAGGTTTAACGCCAACAGAATGCCCAGCCAAACCGGGTTCATCGCGCTCCCATCCGCCATCGGCATGGCCAGCAAAATGGGCGCAACGAGCGGCACGACCAGGGTGCAGATTTCCAAAAACTCGAGGAAAAATCCGAGCACAAACACCGCCACCATCACGAAAAACAGCGCCCCCAACGTGCCCCCGGGCAAGGCTTCAAATATCCCTTCCAACCGCGTGTCGCCGCCAAAGCCACGGAACACCAAGGCAAACACGCTCGCTCCAACGATGATAAAAAAGATCGCGGAGGACAGATGCGCACCGTCAGCCAAAAGCGAAGGGATGGCCCGCGCTTTCATCAGCCGACGACCGGTGAAAACAAGCGCAACCAAAAGCCCCACGCTCGCCGCTTCCGAAGGAGCCGCAAAGCCAAACAGGATGGAGCCGAGGACGGAAAACAACAGCGCGACGAGAACGAAAGCCGAAAAAACCGTCCGGCGCAGCGTAGGCTCCGTTGGGTTTGCATGCTGTTGCTTTCCCAACGCGCTTGCCAGGTTCTCAGCTTTATCGGCGGTGGAGGTCGCGGCCGCGTGCCGGCTCACAAGCGCATAGGCCATGTAGGCCGCAGCAAGAATGAGCCCCGGAACAAGACCGGCGGCGAAGAGGTCCGACACCGTGATACTGTCGGGCGCAAAATTGCCGGCATCCAACTGGACGGTGCGGTAAGCGTTAGAAAGCTGGTCTCCCAGAACGATGAGCACAATGGATGGCGGAACGATTTGGCCCAAGGTACCTGTCGCCACCACAAGCCCTGACGCCCGTGCGGCGGGAACACCCGCCCGAATCATGGGGGCAAGTGCAAGGAGCCCAAGGGTGACGACGCTCGCCCCTACAATGCCGGTGGATGCGGCCAAAAGAACCCCGACGCCGATGACCGCAAGCTGCAGCCGAACGCCGCCTTTTGCGGCACCCGCATCGCTCAAACGCACGCTGGAGGCGATCAAATCCGCGACCAAGCCCGAGCGCTCCAAAACCAGTCCCATGAGCACGAACAATGGGATCGCGGTCAAAAGCTCAGCGGATACCGTGCCAAACACGCGCGCGGGAATTGCGTAGAGCAACGCCCCATCAAAAGCGCCCATCATCACGCCAAACAACGCAAACGCTATGGACGTCCCGCCCAAAGCCAATCCGACGGGCACCCGCAGCCAAAGCGAGCCAAAGGCCAAGAGGACCAGAAGGAGATCAAACGGCATGACGATCCGGCTCCACCTTCCGACGTGGCACCACGATTGCACTGTTTACGTGATGGACCGCGCAGATCACCGTCTGTGCGCCTTTGGAACATGAGCCTTTGAAATATGCGCCTTTGCAACATGCCTGCGCTGACGAAAAATGTAGGCCACCGCTCCCGCCGTGATGCCCGCAGCCATCACCAACAAAAGCGCTTTGATCGCATACAGCCCCGGCAAGCCGCCGATGTCGCCAAAGCGCTCCCCAACAGCAAAGGACGAAGAGACATACGGCAATGAAACAATCAGGAGGGTGAGACCGAACAACACTGCGAGTGTCAGGGACAACATCAGGGCCAAATTGTCTCGTAGCGATGGTCTGGAAACCGATGCGTCAGCCGTTTCAGCGGACATACCCCCGCCATTTCCCGTCGAAAAGCCGTTCAAACTCACATGGCGACCAAGGGCGAGCGTAACGCCAAAGAGGATCAAAAGCGCAGCCGCGTGACCGTAAGGTGCAAGATCAAACAACCGCGCAAAATCCGAACCAAACCCCGAAGCGCGCAGCAGCAGTTCGACGCACCGTAGCAAGCCCATGGCGAGAAAAAGGCCACCGCAAAGAACCGCGACGACACGCAAAGGATCAACGCCTGCCCTTCGAGGGAGGCCGCCCGCCTCGCGCTGGGCCTCAACATCCTGTCCATCGCTTTGCGGCACCTGCGCCAATGGCTCCGTCCTTCGCCAATGAAAAAGAGGGGCAAACCCAAAGGCCTGCCCCTCCCAAAAACCTTAAGACAGCGGCTCCACACCATCAGCGGCCCACACTATCAGAGGAACGCAAACGGCATTTCAAATCGGCAGCCACGCTTTTGCGGCGGAGCTGCGTCTTCGGTTGCCATCAGTTGGTCCCCATCTGCCGGTCGCCTAGAAGCTCAGCGACAGATCCCGGTGCCCGGACTGACAACCCGCCACGGACAGCGCTGCAGTGCGGTGCATACGGCGTTGTTGGCGAAGACCGATGGACGTGCGCAGGCTGGCTTCATAGGCGGACACGCCCGCTTCCAACTCAGCCGACTTTGCTGTTGCTCGCCATGTTGCCTGCTCATCAAACAGCGCCTTCGCCTTATCAAACTCCGTCAGTGCCTTCTCCACATCCGGTGTTCGGGCCCGCAGCGCGCGACGCGCTCGGTTGACCCCGGTCCGTATTTTGGAGGCCCCTTCAACGCCGGAAAACTTGTTAGCAAACGCTTGCACCTGCGTTTGAACCTCCGCCGGATCGCCATTTTGGATGGCCGCTCGGATGGTCGCAAATTCCGGGGCCAAGGCCTCAAACGCTTCGGTGGACCGCAGGATGTTCAGCACGTCTTGAACGCCACCATAGGCGCCATCCGCCGCGCGGCGGAATTTGGCGCGTTCCGTTGATTCCGCTTTGTTCAGTTTGGTGAACGCGGCATTGACCTCTTTCCAATCGGCTGGGCGTTGCGCCAGAAGCGCCTCACGGGCGTCCACGTCCTTTTTCAAGATCGCTTCAAGCTCGGCCCGCGCGGCTGCGTTTTCTTCACCCCGTAGACGCTCAATGCGCGTTTCCAGCGCTTCGATTTCCTCGTTGAAGGACCGCGCATCCCGCTCCAGATCACGCACCCGCGTGTGGATCGGTTTGTAGGCAACCGCCGCTTCAACAATCCGTGCCTCCGCAGCCTTTGCAGCCGCCATCGCAGCACGGGCATCGTCAACACCCGTGTAGCTGTCGGCGAGTTTTTTCTGCAAATCCTTGGGCAGATAGCTCACGTCCAGCGCTTTTGCGTTGGCAATGGCCGTGTCCAAGGCGCTCTTATCTTCGATGAGCTTTTTGTTGATGTATTCCTCGACACAATACTGGATGCGCGGGTTCCGCGGCGGTGGTGCCGTATCCGACAGGAGCGATACGCGGTTTGGCAGATAGTTCACCAGCGGTGGGTAAAGCCCAACAATCACCAGTGCGGTCAACTGAAGGCCGATGAACGCAATCACACCCTTGTACATGTTGATGGTCTTCACCACCGCAGGCGCAACCCCTCGAAGGTAAAACAGCGCAAAACCGAACGGCGGCGTGAGAAAGGAGGTTTGAATGTTCAAACCGATCATCACACCAAGCCAAACAGCGGTGATGTTTGCGGACGGATCGGCCAACAGGATAGGCGCCACAATTGGCACCACGACCACGGCAATTTCGATGAAATCGAGGAAGAAGCCGAGGACAAAGATGACCAGCATCACGATCACAAATTTCGTCCAGAACCCACCCGGCAGGCCCTCAAGAAACTCGCGCACCAACTCTTCACCACCAAAGGCGCGGAAGGCCGCCGTCAACATGGCCGCACCCAACAGAATGATGAACACGAGGGTCGTCGCCTTGGCCGTCTCGATCATCACCTCGGTGAGCGTGTTTTCAATCGTGTAGGCCCGCCATGCACTCCAGGCCAAGGCGATGAGCAAGACCACCGTCGCGCAAACCGCCAACGTCACGCCCAACACATCATCCGCCGTGGTTATGGCTTTGATGTTGGGCGAATAGGTCGCCACCACAAAGGAGATGACGATAATCGATGCCAAGGCCATAAGAGCGGGAATGAACGCGCCCCGCTGGTCCTGCCGCAGCCGATAGCCGGCCATCAACAGAGCACCGGCCGCACCAATCGCGCCGGCCTGGTTCACGGTGGCCACGCCAGAAATGATGGAGCCCAACACCAAAAAAATCAGTGCCAGCGGTGGAATAAGCGCCAGACCCAGTTGAAAGAAAAACTCCGCATCAAGCGACTTGCCCGACCGAACCGGCGGTGCCGAGGCGGGGCGGATCAAGGCGTAAATCAAGATATACACCATGTAGAGACCCACCAGCACGAGGCCGGGAATGAGCGCACCGAGAAACATTTCACCGGCGGATGTGGACGTCACGCCGAAGGCCGACGGCATGGAGAGTTCGCCCGTGGCTTCTTTGTGCAGCGTTTTGCGGATGGTTGACGCCTGGTCCGTCGCGCTGGCCAACTGGTCCGCCAGAATGATCAAAACAATCGACGGCGGGATGATTTGCCCCAAAGTGCCGGAGGCTGCGATGGTACCGGTCGCCAAGGGTTGCGAATAATTGTTGCGCAGCATGGCGGGCAGCGAGATCAGGCCCATGGCGACAACGGTGGCCCCCACGATGCCCGTCGTAGCCGCCAACAGCGCGCCCACAAACACAACCGAAATCCCCAAACCGCCGGGCACGGGGCCAAACAATTGCGCCATGGTGATGAGCAGATCTTCAGCAATTTTCGACCGCTGAAGCATGATCCCCATGAAGATGAAGAGCGGAATGGCGATCAACGTGTCGCGCTCCACCTCCCAATAGACGCCCCGCAGGTTTGTCACCCCGGCAGACAGCCATTGGCTGGGCCCGCCCTGATAGAAAAATGCGTCGGTGTCTCCGGCAAAAAGAAAGCCGCACAGGCCCGCAGCCGCGATGGAAAGAATGGCCGCGCCGGGCAGCGCAAAAGCAACCGGATACCCCGAGCCCAAAGCCCAGGCCATCAGAACGACGAGAAGAAGGAGAAAGAGAAGTTCCATGGATCGCGCCCTTTAGTGCAACGCAACTTCGCGGTCGAGCCGCGTGACGTCTTCACCGCGGTAATCGGCGACCGATTCCATAAGGTAGGAGACAAATTGAATGAGCATCGTGATGGCAAAAATCGCAAGGAAGAGCGCCATCTGATATTTGACATACATCCCGAAGCCCGACTGAGAGACCTCGAAATTGGAGACCGCGCCGTAGACGATTGCGTTTCGACCACCCAGGCACAACACAATGATCACCCAGCACAGCGTGATGCCGAGGGTGAGCGTGCCAATAGCGTTCACAAAGCCTTTGGTCGTGTTTTTCATGCCGGCGTAAAAAACGTCCACCCGCACATGGCCATCTTCCAGCAGGGTGTAGGCGGAGCCGAACAAGAACAGCGCAGCGTACCAGTAGCGCACCAAATCGCCCATGAACGCTTGCTCATAGGAAAAGATGAAGCGGGTGATCACGATGGCCAGTTCCGCCACCACGATCAGCAATGTGAGCCAATGGAACCCGAGGGAACGGGAAAACAACGCGATGAAGAAGGCCAAAATGGCAAGGGGCACATGGACATAAGGTCCACGATAGGCCGAACGGCCCAGATCACGGGTCATGTCCTCGCCGACAAATCCGGCCAACAGGCCCTCAACCCGCAGGAAAGAGATCGTCATATCGACGATTCCCACCATGAGGACGGCGAAGAAGGCCCAACGGATCAAGAACGCGTTGAAATCGGAAATTCGGACCGCGTCCGCACGCAAGGTCACCTGTTCAGAACAATACACCCAACCAACGGCAAGGCCCATGAAGAGCGGAAACAGGAAAAACTGAAAGGACGACGCCAGCGAATTCTCACCCGACAGAAACGTGAGCGCGCCGGGCCAGCCGAACGAAAGCGTCATGAAATTGTTGATCATCCATGCCACGAAGAAACCAAGCATGCCCCAGCCAAAGCTTCGGGTGACAAATTTCAGCCTATCACGCCCAGCTGATAAGCTGCGTGGATTCCCAACACTGTCGCTCATTGAGCCCCAACCCTTCCAATCCTATCGCGCGGTAAAGGCCCCGGGGGAACTGTGCGTTGCACATTTCGGCACGCAAACGCCCGAAAACCTCACTACCTTGCACGCGTCTTTGCCACGTCCTGTTTCAAAATGTGAGTCGGCTTAAAGTAGGAAACGCGCTTTTCAAGCCAAAGCGCACACAAAAGGCGGTGTGGTAGCCAAGCAGCACCCGGCAACCCCGGGATGGAAGCCTTCAGATCACCACACGCTCCAAACCCTGTATGGGCAGACGCCCCGGGCTTTTGAGCACCGATAAAGCGGCAGCCCAGATCTAAAAATGTGCGCTAAAAAAAGCGGGGCCCGAAGGCCCCGCCAAACCTGCAATCTCAACTGAGATGGCGACTTACGTGATGTCCAAAACGCGGTTGCGCTGGTTGACGTAAGCGATCTCAGCTTTCGAACGCCACCCGGCGATCTCACGCATCGCGTCTTGGTAAGACTTGTCGATACGTGCTGCCAGGTCGGAGTGTGCACGGGTTTCTTCGAACACTTCCGCGGCGGCTTCACCGAAGGAATCCCACACGTCGTCGTTGAAGGAACGGACCTGCACACCGTTTTCAGCGACCATGCGAGCGAGGTATTCACCGTTTTTCGCGATGGCTTCTTCCGGCTGAGCGGCGTTTTCTTCCATGCATGCTGCGGTCAACACAGCCTGCTCACCTTTGGAAAGGCTTTCCCACCAAGACTTGTTCATGCCGAAGGCAAGGCCGCCACCTGGCTCGTGCATGCCGGTGGTGTAGTAGAACTTGGCCGCTTCGTAGAACTTCATGAAGTAGTCGTTGAACGGGCCAACCCACTCGGTTGCGTCAACAGCGCCGGAGACCAGGTTTTCATAGATCTGGCTGCCGGGCAGGGAGACGGGCGATGCGCCAAGCTTGGCCATCACGTCGCCGCCAAGCCCTGGAATACGCATTTTGAGGCCTTTGAGGTCGTCAGCGGAGTTGATTTCTTTGTTGAACCAACCACCGGCCTGTGCGCCGGTGCCGCCGCAAGTCAGAGCTTTCAGACCGAAGGAGCCGGACAGCTCGTCCCATAGTTCCTGACCGCCCTTAAACTTCAACCAAGCGTTCCACTCTGGCGTCGTCATGCCGAAAGGAACGGAGGTGTAGTATGCAAAACCTGGGTGCTTACCTTTCCAGTAGTAGTCGGCGGCGATGTAAGCGTTGGAGTTGCCGTTGGCGACTTCGTCGAACACGTCAAACGCGCCCACGCGCTCACCGGCTGCGAAATATTTGCCGACCATTTTGCCGTCGGAGATTTCGCCGATGCGCTGCACCAGACGCTGAGCGGACATGCCCAGACCGGGGAAGTCCCGTGGCCATGTGGACACGATGGTGATTTCGCGGATACCCTGCGCGAGCGCGGGCGTAGCAAGCGTAGCGGCGGCACCAACGGTACCGGCAACACCTGCCTTTTTGATAAATGAACGTCTATCCATGGATGTTCCTCCCAGTTCGTTCACAAAATTAACGGCGCGGGTAACCCGACCGTTCATGAGTTCAGACACGCCAATAAACCATGGCAAGCCCCTGCGGGCAATCAGACCGAAAAACCGGCCTGCGTTCAAAAAAGACGCAGCCCCCGGCCTATCGATGCACCCTTGCCTCCACGTCCACAGCGTCACGCAAGCAGGAGCACCCTCGGGGGCGTCTTGTCTGCTTGTGTTGCCGTAGAATGCGTACAGCCGAGATTGTTGATACGGAAAAGCCCCGAAAGTTCAAGCCAAAACTCCGACAACAAGAAGGGGTGCCCAAGGCCTCGCCCAGGGAGGGGAGAGGAAAAAGAGGAGCAATGCGCGCCGGTTTGAGGCAGTTGGTCGAAAATCCGGGGACAAACCAGGCCGAATCCAGCGCATTCACCACCGCAGACACCGTTTCCCATGCAAAAAACGCCTCCACACCCCATCTGAACACGGGAATTTACCAATTGAACCGATGGGCCATATGGCTCAAATTAACGAACGTTCGGCGCACCCACATGGACATAGGCCGCCCCCCAACGCCCACAGGATCGATATGCACCCCCTCATCGCCGTCACCTCAGACCTCAAAACCGTTGACCCCTATGACTGGCATGCCACCCCATCACCCTACATCGACGCGGTCGTGAAAGCCTCAAACGCGCTACCGGTCATTGTACCGTCTCTTGGGGATGATCTCGACATCGACACCCTGCTGGATCGCGTCGACGGCGTCTTGGTGACCGGGTCACGCTCCAACGTTCACCCGTCCCATTACGGCGAAGAGCCAAGCGAAGACCACGCACCGTTTGACCCCGCGCGCGACGCAACCACCCTGCCCTTAATCCGGCGGGCCATTGCCCGAGGCGTGCCACTTCTTGCGATTTGTCGCGGCATTCAGGAGTTAAACGTGGCCTTTGGTGGATCGATCACGGCGGCATTTCAAAAGAACAGGCAGATCGAAGGCCATGGCTATCCATGGGAAGGAACCTTGGACGAGCGTTTCGCCCTCGCCCACAGTGTCGATGTTAAAGCGTCCTCAAAACTGGCAGCCATTCTTGAGAGCACCAGCGCGCAGGTAAACTCCCTCCACACCCAAGCGTTGAACGCCCTTGGCAATGGCGTTGTCGTTGAGGCCACCGCCGAAGACGGCACCGTAGAAGCGGTGTCGGTGGAGAGCGCGCCGGGCTTTGTCATTGGTGTCCAATGGCATCCCGAATATTGGGCTGAAACCGATACGCCGTCGAACCGTATCCTGTCGGCCTTCGGCGACGCCGCCCGCGCCTATGCCGCCACGAAGGCACCCGTCATGGCGGCTGCCGAATGAGCAAGTATGAGGCCAGCGACGGCAAAGACGGCCACGACGGGGGCCATCACCACAGTCATGTGGAAGGGCATTCCCACCTCAGCGCGATGGATGCGCGGGTCCGAGCGCTGGAAAGCCTACTTGCTGAAAAGGGCTATATCGATCCCGGCGCCCTTGATGAAATCATCGAGATTTATGAACACCGCATCGGCCCGCAAAACGGTGCCCATGTCATCGCAAAGGCATGGACCGAGCCCGCTTACAAAACCTGGTTGTTGGACGATGCGACCGCGGCGATCCATTCCCTGGGCTTCACCAGCCGCCAGGGGGAACACATGGTGGCCGTCGAAAACACCGCAACGACCCATCATCTCGTGGTCTGCACACTGTGCTCCTGTTACCCGTGGAGCGTGTTGGGCCTGCCGCCGACCTGGTATAAAACCGCCCCCTACCGCTCCAAAGCCGTGATCGACCCGCGCGGCGTTTTGAAAGACTTTGGGGAAACGCTGCCGGACGATGTGGCGGTGGAGGTGCACGATTCAACGGCTGAAACCCGCTATCTCGTCATCCCCGAACGTCCAGCAGGAACCGATGGCTGGGGTGCGGAGCGTTTGGCAAAACTGGTGACCCGCAATGCCATGATCGGCGTGGAGCGCACGCTCGCCACCGGCGATGGGCCGACAACCCCATGAACGGCGGACAAGACCTCGGCGGCATGCAGGGTTTCGGTCCCGTCATCGAGGAAAGCAATGAACCGTACTTCCATGCCGACTGGGAAGCGCGCGCCATGGCCATGGTGGTGGCGCTGGGCGCCTTGGGCCAGTGGAACATCGATCAGTCTCGATACGCCCGCGAAAGCCTCAATCCGACAGATTATCTTAGCTTCCCGTACTACCGCATCTGGATTGAAGGCGTCGAAAAACTGCTTTTGAGCCGCAAGCTCATCAGCGAGGCGGAGTTGCAGGCCGGCGCATCCATCGACACAGCTGATGCCGCTCCCTCTTCCGCCCTTCCTCCGGCTTTGGCGCCTGAAAAAGTCTGGGACGCGCTCCATGCCCTGGGGGGACGGGCCGACCGGCCCCCCAATGGGGCGCAATTCGAACCTGCGTTCAAGGTCGGCCAAACGGTCCGCACCATCAACAAAAACCCTGTCGGCCACACCCGCCTGCCCCGCTACGCACGCGGGAAAGAGGGCGTGATCGCACAGGTTCTGGGCCACCACGTGTTTCCCGACAGCGCCGGCAACGATTTGGGTGATGATCCAAAATGGCTCTACCAGGTGCGCTTTACCGCCCAAGAGTTGTGGGGCGAACAGGCCCATCCCAAAGACACCGTCACCCTCGATCTGTGGGAACCACACCTTGGCTGAGTGCAGCAGCACACCGGACTTTACCGGCATACCAGGCCTGGTGCTTGAAGACGGAGAACCTGTGTTTCACGAACCATGGGAGGCGCAAGCCTTTGCGCTCTGCCTTTCGCTTCACGCCAAAGGCCTGTTCACGTGGTCGCAATGGGCCGACGCGCTATCAAAGGAAATTCACGGAGCTGAAGAGCGCAGCTACTATCAGCATTGGTTGGCGGCGCTGGAAAAGCTCTTGGCCCAAAACGGGGTGGTGAAGCCCGACGCCTTGAAAGCCCGGGAAGCCGCTTGGCACGAAGCCGCAGCCAGGACACCCCATGGCGAACCTATCGAACTGAAACGCTCCACATCCTCATAAACGCTGTGAATTAGCAAAGCGGGCGCGGACGCCCCGACGGCCCGCAGCAAAAGACGGGCTATCGTTTTGAGCCAACATGCAGTTATGCCTGGGAGCGCTTAAACGAGCTTTAGAGCCAGATCGATCAACCGACGGTCGCTGCCCCGTGGGCCCATCAGGCTTATCCCCATCGGGGCGCCGTGGACCGTGGCGAGGGGCACCGTGATTTGCGGCAAACCCGAAAGGCCCGACAGGCATAACAAGCGAAGCGCGCGTTCGCGAAACGCCTGAAGGTCATCCTCCGTGTCGGTTTTAAGCGGCGCACAACTGGGCATGGTAGGAAAGACTAGAACGCCATCGTCACCGACCATGCCGAGTAAAAGGTCCGTGATCTTCGCCCGGTCGTTGCGCGCCTTCGCGTGCTGGTCGGCTGTCACATCACGGGCAAATGCGAACCGTTCCTTCACACCGGGGCCCAAAACCGGTTTGCGGGTCTCTATCCATTCTCCAAGCGCCTGCCACGCCTCCGCCGCTTGGCAAACCCGAAACGCCCAATACGCCTCATCAATCTCAAACGCTATGGCGGTGGATTGCGGTGTGCCCAGCACCCGCTCCACCGTCGAAAACCCATCGGCGTACGCTGCCTCTTCGGCATCCCCCAAGAGCAAGGCTTCGAGCGTCGGTGAGCGAAGGAAGCGAGCAAGCGGGGTCGATGCCTCATCCTCACCCAACAGCACAGCGCCCACCGTCCGGTAATCCTCCGGGTCGCGGGTGAAATAGCCAAACACATCGAAACTTTCCGCCAGTGGCATGGTCCGATCGAGTGGGATGCGGCCATGGGTTGTCCGAAGCCCCAGCAGACCGCAATAGGACGCCGGCCCCCGAACCGAGCCACCCGTGTCGGAGCCCGTGGCGATGTCAACAACGCCGTTCGAAATCAGCGAGACCGAGCCTGAGGACGAACCCCCTGTCACCCGGTCGGGCGCGGCCCCATTCACCGGCCCGCCGTAGTGAGCATTGATACCAGTGAGGGAGAAGCACAGTTCTTCACACTGCGCCTTGCCCAGCACCTCTGCGCCTGCATCGAGAATCGCTTGGACAGCGCTTTGTGTCTCCGTATCTGGCACAGCCTCAGCCAAACGGGCCGGGTG
>JBCBCT010000020.1:0-17871 GCA_038530365.1 Pseudomonadota bacterium
CGGGGTCAGCGGTTCATCAGCTACGCAAAGGCCTTGGACGCCCCGTCCCAGCCGCCCAAGGCGATTGAACGACCCCGACCAACACCCCCCGTGGCGGTGCGCCCCGCCCGCCTTTCAGTGACGGAAATTGAGACCTGGATCAAAGATCCCTACGCCATATACGCCAAACACGTATTGGGCCTGCAAAGCCTCGACACCCTTTCACGCAGCCCAGGTCCGCGGGAGCGGGGGACGCTCTACCACGATGTGATGGAGGATTTTGTCACCAATGGGCTTGATCCCACCGCGCAAACCGCAACGGCGGACCATCTGACCATCGCGCGTTATCGGTTTGATGCTGAAGAACTTGACGATGACATTCTGGCGCTGTGGTGGGCCCGGTTTGAAGACATTTTGGAACGCTATCTCGCCTGGAACGCGGAACGGTACCCCCACCTCAACGCGAGCTTTGTCGAACTCTATGGATCCACAGGGGAGGGCTTGTCAGGTTTCACTCTCTCGGGTCGGCTCGACCGTTTGGACCAAGAAATGGACGGTGGGCTGAGCCTGTGGGACTATAAAACCAGTTCCGGGCCTGCGCTGTCCAAGGTCGAAAGTCTCGACGCCCCGCAACTCCCTCTTATTTTGGCCATGCTGAACCGCGGTGGGTTTGAAACGCGCCTTGATGGTGCGGTGGATGAAATGGGCTATTTGCGGTTGCGCGTCGACAACAAGGCCTTTGCAGACCGACTGCTGGGGGCAAGCAAGGCGGAGCAGAAAAAAACCGTTGATCTAAATGCGTTGTGTGAAAACGGGTGGCGGCGCCTGCAAGGGTTGATCGCCGCCTATGGGGAACCGGACAAGGGCTATATCTCCAAAGCCCGACCGATGACAGACCGTGAATATCAGATGGATTTTGATCACCTCGCCCGGGTGCGGGAGTGGATGACGGCGGATGATGAACACAGCGACGATGAGGGGGAGAGATGATGGGTGCCGCCGACACACTCACCGTTGACGCCCGCACCAAAGCGCAGCAAGCGATGGCGGTGAACCCGGAAAAATCGGTCTGGGTGTCCGCCAATGCCGGCTCCGGCAAGACCTATGTCCTGACCCGCCGCGTGATCCGGTTGCTTTTGGAAGGGGCGGAACCGTCAAAAATTCTGTGCCTGACCTTCACCAAGGTCGCCGCCGCACAAATGGCCGATAAAGTGATCGCGGAACTCGGCAAATGGGCGCTCATGCCCGATGAAGATCTTAACAGCGCACTGCTTGAATTGGAGGGCACAAAGCCCACCGCAGGCCGAAGGGACGCGGCGCGGCGCCTGTTTGCCCGTGCCCTTGAAACCCCCGGTGGTTTGAACATTCAAACCATCCACGCTTTTTGTGAAAAACTTCTGCGGCGCTTTCCGCTGGAAGCCAATGTGCCCGGCCATTTCACGGTGATGGAAGACGCCCAGAAGAAGGAGCTGATGGCGCAGGCCCGACGCGATGTCACCCGCGCCATCCTGCGCGAACCGGAGAGCCCGTTGGCCGCCGCCTGGCACGGCATATTGGGGGCAGCGTCAGACCACGCGATCGACAAAGCGTTTGAGGCGATCCAGAGCGACCACGCAGCGTTTTCCAACTGGCTGGAACGCCATGGAGATGAGGCCGAGTTGGCGGCCAGCCTGTACCGTCGCCTACAAATGCCGGTGGGGACGACGGCAGACGGTGTGCTTGAGGATTTCAAACGGTATCTGAACGCGCAAGCGGAGATGATCCGCGCCTATGTCCGCCACGCCAACGAAACAGGCGCTAAGAGCCCCATCAAGTTCAGCAGACATTTGCAGCAGGCACTTGAAGCCCAAGATCCGGTTGCTGCGTTCAATCATGCCCGTGACGGCCTGCTGAAGAGCGATGATGGCGTTGGCCCGCAAAAAAGCACGCTACCGGACACAATCACGGACGTCTGGCCCGAAGGCGCGGAATGGCTTTTAGACCTTTGCAACACCGCAGCCGAAGCCGTTCAAAAAAGACAGACCTGCTTTGCCATCGCCAATACGGTGCAGTTGGCCACATTTGCACGAGCCGTGCTTGCTCGGTTTGACCGGGAAAAACGACGCCGCGGCTTGCTCGACTATTCCGACCAAATTGAGCGGGCAGCGGACCTTCTGACCCGGCAAGACGCTCGCGCCTGGGTGCTCTACAAGCTCGACATGGGGATCGACCACGTGCTGGTGGACGAGGCGCAGGACACGAGCCCCCGGCAGTGGGATGTCATCGGCGCCCTGGTGGATGAATTTTTCTCCGGCGCTTCGGCACGGCCTGCGGAGCGGACCGTCTTTGTTGTGGGGGATGAGAAGCAGTCGATCTACTCCTTCCAAGGCGCGCGGCCTGACCGGTTTAATGGTGAGCGAAACAGCATTGCCGTTAAAGCCGATGGTGCTGGAAAAACGCTGGAAGAGAGCAAACTTACCCTGTCGTTTCGCTCCACTAGCGATGTGTTGACCCTTGTGGACCATGTGTTTGCCGTACCCCAACAAGCCGATGGATTGAGTGAGATCGGAGACACCGTGGTTCATGCCTCCGCGCGACGCTCAGCGGCGGGTTCGGTGGCGCTGTGGCCGCTGGTGCGGCCTGAGGAGGAGGACGCGCCTGAAAACTGGCAAACCTCCATCGACCAGAACCGCCATCAGGCACTCATCCTTGCAGATCTTCTGGCGGGACAGATCGAAACCTGGGTGCGAACGAAACGTTTCATGCCCGGCGACATCGTGGTTTTGGTGCGCAAACGGGACAGGTTCATACCGGCGCTCAACCGTGCCTTGAAGGAGCGCGGCGTACCGGTGGGCGGCGCGGATCGGCTGAAACTCAACGACCATATCGCAATTCTTGACCTCATCGCCCTTGGGCGGGTGTTGGCCCTGCCGCAGGATGATCTGTCGATGGCCGCGCTGTTTAAAAGTCCGCTCCTTGGCCTGTCGGAAGAAGACCTTTTCCAAATGACCCGGGGGCGGATGGACGGGTCGGGACGCCGAAGCCTGTTTACCGAATTGATGCGCTCAACCGAACCGGCCCACAGCGAAGCGCAGCAACGGATGCGCCAGTGGCAAACATGGTCCCGCAGCAAACCGGTTTATGAATTGTACGCCCTCGTCTTGAGCGCCAGCGGCATGCGCCAACACTTCCACAATCGTTTTGGCTACGAGGTGGATGAGGTGCTGGACGAATTCCTGAACTTTGCCTTGACGTTTGAAACCGCAGGGCAGCCCGGTCTCACCGCCTTTCTCGAACACCTTGAGGCCAACGCGCCGGAGATCAAGCGTGAGACCGAAGCGGCTTCCCAAGACGTTCGCATCATGACCGTTCACGCGGCCAAGGGCCTGGAGGCCCCGGCTGTGATTTTAGTGGACCCCTGCTCTCCGCCCTATGATCCCGGGAAAGCCCCTGGCCTGCGCAAGCTGGACAGCGGCCATCCTGCCGGGCCGGATTACGTCTGGATCCCCTCCAAGGACAAAAACGATATCGATGCGACCCGTCTTGCCCAGGAGGGTGACAAAGCGCGGGCGGAACAGGAATACCGCCGCTTGCTCTACGTCGGTATGACCCGGGCGGCGGACCATCTGCTGGTGTGTGGCTACAAAGGCAAGAGGAGCGGGGCTGAGCCCACATGGCACACCATGGTGGAGCGGGGATTTGAGCAGGCCGCCCAACAGGAAAGTGGCCCGGCAACGGGCCATGTGACCACGGAGCCCTTTTCCCTCACGGGGCCGGAGGGGGAAGAGCAGGTGGTTCAAATCTGGACCCATGAAGGGCACGACACCCGCACGCCGCGCCAACCCCCTGGGCAGACAACGACCGACAGCCCCAACGATGCCTTGCCTCCGTGGTCGGGTCGGCAGGTGGATGTTCTTGAAAAACGGCCCGAGCCGCTCACAGCGTCCACCGCCCTTGGCGACAGCGACGAACGGCGTCATGCGCCGGTGCCAAACAGTCCTCCCGACCGAGACACGAGCTCAGGGGGTGGGCTGCCCCCCCGTCAGCGCGGCCTTGCGCTCCACACATTGTTAGAACTGCTGCCCGGCATTGCCACCGGCGCGCGTGGAGAGGAAAAACGCAGCCAACAACGCGAAAAGGCGGCGGCCTTCCTCGCACAAACGTTCCCGGGCATTCTTGATGATGAGCGCCGGCAGATGCTCGCACACGTCTTTAACGTTTTGGACGATCCACGACTGGCACCGTGTTTTGACCCGTCCACCAGCCGCGCGGAGGTTCCGCTTGCCGGTTCCGTGATCATCAAAGGGGAGACGCGTCCGATCATGGGAATCGTAGACAGACTGGCGGTGTTGCCCGACCAAGTGATCGTTCTCGACTACAAAACAGGGGCCAGTGTACCGCAGGATATTGCAAACATCCCACGGGCCTATGTCGGTCAAATGGCGCTCTATGCTGAGGTGCTGAAAACCGTCTTTCCCAAAAAGGCAATCGCCACATGGCTGGTTTGGACGGGGGCGGATGAGCCGAACCTGTTTGATCTGCCGCCGGCTCTCCTCGCGCAGGCCCTGACTGCGATCCAACAGGGTGCGGCGTGATACGTGAGGGAGAGCGCACGCGCTGTGACCTTGACCCATTCCCCCAGCTGTGAAGAGCGCGTGTTCGGCCGCGCCTTGACCCTCCCCATGCCGCTCCCTACGTATCGGCCAATCTCAAAACCACACACAAACGATTCCACACCCCTGATGGCGCCTTATTTGGTGGTGCTCTTTTTGGGCTCAGTGGTTTTAAAAAGGAGCAATGCATGGCCACCGTGAAGATAGACCAGTCGAATTTCGAGGCCGATGTGCTGAACGCGTCCACCCCCGTCGTCGTCGACTTTTGGGCCGAATGGTGCGGGCCGTGTAAGGCGATTGCGCCGAGCCTTGAGGAATTGTCGGATGAAATGGCGGACAAAGTGACCATCGCCAAGGTGAACATGGATGAAAATCCAGACCTCGCCGCCCAGTACGGTGTCCGCTCCATCCCCACGCTTTTGATGTTTAAAGACGGTGAGCCCGTGGCCATCAAAGTGGGTGCAGCGCCCAAAAACACCCTGTCGGATTGGATTTCCGGCTCGGTCTAGTCCGCGGGCACCAAACGACACCATCAAATGAGAACCCGGCCCGCCCCGCGCGCCGGGTTTTTTGTGGCCTTTTCTTCCCTCCCCCGCCGTTTTGCTTTACTGCCCCGCGGGCGCGGCCTGCGAAAAAGCTGCCCACAATGATGGATAGAACAACACAAACACGGGGCCGGACGTGACCGACAAAAGCGATACCACCAGTGTTGATGGCGACGTACAGGCGCGGCTTTTGTCCGAGGCCCTGCCCTATATGCAGCGCTATGAGCACAAGACGGTGGTGATCAAATATGGCGGCCACGCCATGGGGGACGCTGACTTGGGCCGTGCCTTTGCCCGCGATGTGGCCCTGCTGCGCCAGTCTGGGGTTGAACCCATCGTCGTCCACGGCGGCGGACCACAGATTGGCGAGATGCTGACGAAAATGGGCATTGAAAGCGAGTTTCGTGCCGGCATGCGCGTGACCGACAAGGCCACCGTACGGGTCGTAGAAATGGTGCTCGCTGGCTCCATCAACAAAGGCATCGTCGCTGATTTTAACGCCCAGGGAGCCCGTGCCATCGGCCTTTGCGGCAAAGACGGGAACATGATGCTCGTCTCCAAAATGAAGCGCACGGAGCGGGATCCCGATAGCAATATTGAACGGTTGGTCAGCCTTGGTTTCGTGGGCGAGCCCAAAGAAGTGGACACATCGGTCTTAGAAACCGTGGCCGAAAGCGGCCTGATCCCCGTGGTGGCGCCGGTGGCCTTTGGCGAGGATGGCGAAACCTACAATGTGAACGCCGATACCTTCGCCGGTGCCGTGGCTGGCGCCATGGATGCGGACCGCTTGTTGTTCCTCACCGATGTTCCCGGCGTGCTCGACAAAAACGGTGCGCTCATCGAAAAACTCTCCATCAAAGAAGCGCGGGCGCTCATCAAGGATGGTACGATTTCCGGCGGCATGATCCCCAAGGTCGAAACCTGTATCGATGCGCTGGAGCGCGGGGTGGAGGCGGTCGTCATCGTCAATGGAAAAGTGGCCCACGCCGTGCTGCTCGAACTGTTCACCGAGCACGGCGCAGGGACGATGTTTGTCAAATGAAGGCCACAGCAGAGCAATTGAAGGCGCGATTTGCCGACGTCACCGACTGGGTTTTTGACCTCGACAACACGCTTTACCCGCGCCACTGCGATCTGTTTGCGCAGATCGACTGGAAGATGACGGATTATGTGTCCGACCTCCTGTCGATGGAAAAGGACGCGGCGCGCAAACTCCAAAAAGAACTTTACCGTGAGTTTGGCACCACGCTGCGGGGCCTGATGGTGCGCTACCATGTCGATCCTCACGATTTCCTAGAAAAAGTGCACGACATCGATTATTCGCCGGTGGATCCCAATCCCGGGCTTGGTGATCTGATTGCGGCGCTTCCAGGCCGCAAACATATTTTCACCAATGGCGATGTGCCCCATGCGCGGCGCACCACGGACCGCCTGGGGATCACAAATCGTTTCGATACCGTTTTTGATATCGTGGCCTCCGATCTCATCCCAAAGCCTGCCGAAGCGCCCTACGCGAAATTTATCGACGCCCATGGCATCAACGCCGCGAAAGCTGCGATGTTTGAAGACATGCCGCGCAATCTTGACGTGCCGAAACAGTACGGGATGCGCACGGTTCTTGTGTTGCCCGCGCGGGCATCGGAAATCCAAGCTGAAGATTGGGAACATAAGATCACGAGCGATGCGGCGATTGATTTTGCCACCGATCATCTTGACGATTTTCTGGCCGATCTGCTGGAGGCGCTGAACGCCTGAAGCGCGCCTAAAAGCTGCGGGGCAGATCCAGCATGTGCTCGGCAACATAGCTCAGGATCAGGTTGGTTGAGATGGGCGCGACCTGATACAAGCGCGTTTCACGGAATTTGCGTTCAACATCATAGTCCGCCGCAAACCCGAAGCCGCCGTGAAACTGCAAACAAGCATTGGCCGCTTCCCACGAGGCATCCGCCGCCAGCAGCTTTGCCATATTGGCCTGGGGGCCGCAGGCTTCGCCGCTGTCAAAGCGTTCAGCGGCTTCAAAGCGCATGAGATTGGCCGCCTCAACGTTCACAAAACTGCGGGCGATGGGGAATTGCACACCCTGGTTTTGGCCAATGGGCCGGTCAAAGACCCGCCGTTCCTTGGTGTAAGCACTCACCTTGTCGACGAACCAATAGCCATCGCCAATACACTCGGCTGCGATGAGAATACGCTCTGCGTTCAAACCCTCCAGAATATATTTGAAGCCCCGCCCCTCCTCGCCGATCAAACAATCGGCGGGAATTTCCAGATCATCGAAGAACAGCTCATTCGTCTCATGATTCACCATGTTGCGAATGGGTTTGACCGTGAGCCCGTTGCCGATGGCCTCTCTGAGATCGACGAGAAAAATCGATAAACCGTCCGACTTCTTCCGGCACTCTTCAATGGGGGTTGTGCGCGCCAAGAGGACCATCAGTTCGGAATGCTGGACGCGGGAAATCCAGACCTTTTGTCCGTTGATGACATAGCGGTCCCCTCGCTTTTCGGCTCGGGTTTTCAGCTTGGTGGTGTCGGTGCCGGTGGTGGGTTCGGTCACCCCCATGGATTGCAAGCGAAGGGCACCGGAAGCAATTTTCGGCAGATACGTCGCTTTTTGTTTTTCGGAGCCGTGGGCGAGCAGGGTCGACATATTGTACATCTGGCCGTGGCAATGGCCCGCATTTCCACCGCAACGGTTGATCTCCTCCATCACGATGGAGGCTTCCACCAGGCCGAGGCCCGATCCGCCATAGGCTTCCGGGATCATGGATGCGAGCCAGCCGGCCTGGGTCAGCGCGTCGATGAATTCCTCGGGGTAGGTGGCCGCTTGGTCGTGGGCGCGGTGGTAGTCCGGCGCAAAACGGCTGCACAGATCACGCACCGCTTCCCGGATTTCAGCGTGGACGTGGTCTCGGTTGCCCTGAGAGCTCGTGTGTCCCGAGGTCATGGAGCCTCCGCTTCAACAAAGCCCGCGATGCGCGCGGCGGCTTCCCTCAGGTCCTCGGGCGGCACGGTCAAACTCAGGCGAACGAGATGTTCCGCTTGATCGCCGAAGGAACTTCCCGGCATCACGGCAACGCCGTGGTCCAACAGCTCCATCGCAAAGGTGTGGCCGGTCTTTCCCGTGGCGCTCACGTCCACCAGCATGAACATGCCCGCCTTCGGTTTGATGGGTTTCAACCGCGGGCTCGCTTCCAGGGCCGACAAGAGGATGTCGATGCGCTCACGATAAGCCGACGCCATGCGCTCTGTGGTGTCATCGGGATGGGTGAGGGCATGGGCTGCCATATCGGCGATGAAGGGCTGGCAACCAAAAAGGACCGCTTCCGAAACGGATTGAATGCGGTCCATCACCCAAGCGGGCCCCACGGCCCAACCGGCCCGGAAACCGGGGGCGGCGTGGGACTTTGAAATTGATGCAACCGCAATCGTGCGATCCGCAAGGTCTGGGTCGTCAAAGGGCGAGGCGAACGTGCCCTCGTAGACCAGCGGCTCGTAAACCTCATCGCTGACGATCCACAAACCGTGTTTCCGGCACACCGTACCGATGGCAGCGATGTCATCCGCCGATAGGGTTGCGCCGCTGGGGTTGTGGGGGGAGTTGAGAAGCAGCACTTTTGCGTTGGGGGTGATGGCCTTTTCCAGCTGTTCGGCGGTGAGATGAAACGCGTTTTTAGCGTCCATGGCCACGGGCACGAATGTGGCGCCGGTGCCGCGCACCACGCCTTCATAGGTCGCGTAATACGGATCGGGCACCAAAACCGCGTCCCCAGCCTCCACGAGCCCCATCATGCACAGCGACAGCGCGGCTTGGGTTCCAGGGAAAGCCAAAACATTGGCCGGCGTGACCGGGCGGCCGGAGCGCTTTGCATATTTTTTTGCCACCGCGTCCAACAGGGCCGGCTCCCCTTTGCCGTTGGAATAGCGGGTGCGGCCTGCCTTCATGGCATCGTGGGCCACCTCAATGAGGGCGGGCGGGGTTGGCACATCGGGTTCACCAATGGTGAGTTCGATGATGTCAGCACCGGCGGCCTTTCGCCGGCGGGTTTCCAAATGAACGGCCCAGCGTTCTGAACCCAACGCGGCCAAGCGTTCCGTAATGGAGGCGGTGGAAAGATCAGCCATGGCGGCAGCCCGTCTGTGAACGATAGGTGATGGTTCAACATGTGACGGATTTTGTGGATGGGGGGAAGCTGCGACCCCTCAGGCTTTGGGCGAAAACAAAGAAAAAGGCCCGCCCGGTAGAATCGTACGAAGGTACGATCACTGGGCGAGCCTGTTTCAAGCTTAGCAAGGAGGGTGACGAACCAAAGTGTTCGCCTGGGTCGTGCGCCTCAGTGTTGCGCACGCATGGTGTGCGAGACGCTGCAGCACAGCCAGCGGAAAGCGGTGCGGCGTGCCAGTTGCGTTTTCGTCTGTTTTTTTACACTGCAGCGTCTACGTCAGTGCCATCATCCGTTTTCACGGCACGACGGAGGGGAACGACGTTGGCTGCTTTGGCCAGGGTAATCTTGGACGCGTCGGAGCCACGACCGCCTTCTGCGGCCAGCGTTTCTTCCACGTTGCGGGATTGCTGGAACACCACATCGCCCGCCATGCCCATGGCGCGGCGCAGGGACATGCGGTCACAGGTGGATGCGATCAACAGGCCCAAATGGTTGAGGTGACGGCGACCGTAGCAAAACGCCGCCAAACGGGCACGGTTGGCCAAGGGCAGCTTTTTTGCAATTTCCACAGCGTCCTTCGGTTCGGCCTGGGCCATCTGGCCAAACAGGTTTTCCGGGATTGGAACCGCCGCTTCGTTCAAAGAGTGTGATTGTGCAGGTGACATGGAACCCTCCTTGGTTTGTCGAGGGCATGTTCTCGTAGCGCACCTTAATGCGAAGTGAACAATTTGAACTAAATTTTCGTCCGAGTTCATTTGGTTACTAGAGCGTTGGTCGTAAACAGACGGTTCAAGAGTATGGTTAACTGCCGTTAACGTCTTCTTTTCATGCCGTTTTTACCAAATTCATCGTCTGCACCAGGCGCGATTTGTGCATTTTGGCACGTTGCGATGGGCGAAGACTGTTGAGCCGCTCACAGCACGGCGCGGTTTTCGGGAATGCCAGGCACATCCACTTCGATGGCGAAGGTGCGGCCAGCGTCCGGCTCTTGCACCAAATGTTCAGCGGTTAGATTTTCCCGCGCTGACGTCACAAAAAGCGTTTTGAGATCCTCCCCGCCAAAGGCCGGGCAGGTGATTTGCGAAGCGGGCAGGTCTATGGCGCTCACGAACTGGCCCTTGGGGTCGTAGCGGGCCACGCGGCTTGCGCCCCATTGGGCGTTCCACAAATAGCCCTCAGCATCGCACACCGCACCGTCGGGGTTCAGGCCCTCGTCCTTCAAATTGATATGCACTTCTTTGTCGCCCACGGGAGCGCCGTCTTCCGCCAGAGCCCAGCGCCAGATGAGCCTGCGGGCTGTGTCCGCCAGATATGCGATGCGGCCATCGGGGGAAAAACAAGTGGCGTTGGGAACCGTCACCTCATCGAACAGCTTTGTGAGCGTGCCCCTTGCGTAGCGATAGTAGGCCCCCGCGCGCCGCTCCAGATGGTGGCCCATGGTGCCGATCCAGAAGGCACCGTCGGGCCCGATGCGCCCATCGTTGGATCGTGTAACAGGATTGTCGGCTTCAATGTCTACGAGGCCCGTATGCGCCCCTGTTGTTATGTTGAAATCCCGCAGGCCCGAAGCCGTGGCCACCACCATACGGTCGTGATCCAGCCAGCCGCAGGCGGACGCCGCTTCGCCAAAGGACCATTCCCCCACCATCGTCCCGTCAGCCTTGGCCGAATAGAGGGTGCCGTGGGGAATATCGAACCAAAAGAGTTCATGCCGCCCAGGGTGCCACAGCGGGCCCTCACCAAGGGTGCAAGCCGGACCGAAGGTTCTCATTGGAAGCCCGCTCCTCAGGCTATGTTTCGAGATTGGGTAGGGGCAGAGTGTCGTCAAACTCAGCCAAGGACGGGAAGTTCACTCTGGCCTCCTCCGGCCCGGTGGTCACCGAACCATCGGCATGGACGATCACATCATGGCCTCGCCACCGAATTGCTACGCTTTGCTCGGACTGATGGCTGGCGTGGACAAATGTTCGGGCTTGCAAAGGGACCAGAGCGCTGACCCGAAGGTCTTTGTGCAAAGATCGAATGCTGTGGTCGACGTTGGATAGAGCCAGAAGAATCATGCCAAATCCGGCCAAACCCAAAGCGGGCCCGACGAAGGGAAGAGCGACCAGCATACGCTGCGAAGCAAATCGAGCGGGAAGGTCTACAGCTTGAACCACACCTATGAGCGCCAGAGCTCCCGCAAAAAGGAGAATGAGAGCCGCAATAATGTTCACTGCCCGTCACCTTCGCTCATGTGGGGTCGATAACCGTTTGTTGATGCTGCACAAGGCGGGGGGCGGTGTCCAGAGCGAGGGCATACGTCGTGGTGCAAAAGGCTTCGTGGGGATCACCGTCGTGGCGGGTGCCGACGGCGCGGTAGGCCAAAACGGCCATGGCGTCGCTGGGCCTAGTGATCACGTCTTCATGGAAGCGTACGGACGCCCAAGGGGAATACTCGCCGATCTGCTCAACAAAGCCTGTGCCTCGCATCAGACCTGTGGGTTCGGGAAAGGCGAAAACGCAAGCCTCGTGGAGGTGCGCCCGATAGTGGCTGGCACCCTTCAGCCAGAAACCGCGCTCGATCTCCCAAAGCGTTTGGTCATCGGCCATGATGGCTTTCCTGCTCCCCACTCTTGCTCAAGCCGCACAGACATCCATCAGTGATTATCTCTCTAATGATTGTCTCGGGGAATAATCTTGGCCACGTCGCGGTATTTGGTGGCAGGTTTTAGCACCATGCCTTCCTGGAATTGATCCACCATGCCGCGCTGGATTTCCTGCCAGGGGGTCTGATGGTCGGGCACGTAGTGGAGGCCGCCATTGGCGAGTTTGGCCTGAACCGCCTCCTTGCGTTCCGCCAGGACCGCATCGGACACCAAAATATTTGCTTCGCGGCTGTTCAGATCGATCCGCACCCGGTCCCCGGTTTGAAGAAGAGCAAGGCCACCGCCGACAGCCGCTTCCGGTGAGGCGTTCAAAATGGAAGGGGAACCCGATGTGCCGGATTGGCGACCATCCCCGATGCAAGGCAGGGAATTGATGCCCCGCTTCAACAGCGCATCCGGTGGCTGCATGTTCACCACCTCCGCCCCGCCGGGATAGCCAATGGGGCCCGCACCGCGAATGAACAGCAAGGTGTATTCATCAATCTCAAGGCTCTCGTCGTTGATCCGGGCGTGGTAGTCCTCACGCCCATCAAACACCACGGCCCGTCCCTCAAAGGCGTTTGGATCATCGGGGTTGGAAAGATAACGCGCCCGGAATTCCTCGCTAATGACTGAGGTTTTCATGATGGCCGTTTCAAACAAATTACCCTTCAAATTGAGAAAACCGGCCTGTTGCACCATCGGTTCATCAAATGGCCAGATGACGTTGCGGTCCAGGGTTTCCTTGCCCGCGCAGTTTTCACCGATGGCCTTGCCGTTCACGGTCATCGCGTTAGGGTTGGGCAGTTTCCCTTTCTCCATCAACTCATGAACGATCGCCGGGACGCCGCCGGCATGGTGGTAGTCCTCGCCCAGATACTCACCGGCGGGTTGCAGGTTCAAAAGGAGCGGAATGTCCCAGCCGAGGTCTTCCCAATCCTGATTGTCCAAATGGACCCCCAGATGATTGGCAATGGCTTTAAGATGGATCGGGGCGTTGGTTGAGCCGCCAATGGCGGAGTTCACGACGATGGCGTTTTCAAACGCTTCCCGGGTCATGATGTCCGACGGTTTCACGTCTTCCCACACCATATCCACGATGCGCTTGCCGGACAGATAGGCCATGTTCGCGCGCTCTTTGTGGACTGCCGGGATCGCTGCCGACCCCGCAAGCGACATGCCAAGGGCCTCGGCCAGCGAATTCATGGTGGTGGCCGTACCCATGGTGTTGCAATAGCCCGGAGATGGCGCGGAGGAGGCGACGATGTCGGTGTATTCCTCGTAGGACAGATTTCCGGCGGATAGTTCCTTTTTCGCATGCCATTTGATCGTGCCGGAGCCGGTGCGTTGGCCCTTATACCAACCGTTCAACATCGGCCCCACCGAGAGGGCGATGGCCGGAATGTTGGCCGTGGCCGCCGCCATCAACATGGCAGGCGTCGTCTTATCGCAGCCGATTGTCAGCACCACCCCGTCGATGGGGTAGCCGAACAGGGTTTCCACCAGCCCAAGATAGGCGAGGTTGCGGTCGAGATTGGCCGTGGGGCGCTTGCCGGTTTCCTGAATGGGGTGGACGGGAAACTCAAAAGCGATGCCGCCGGCTTCGCGAATGCCTTCCCGCACCCGTTCCGCCAAAATGATATGATGCCGGTTGCAGGGGGAGAGGTCAGACCCGGTTTGCGCAATGCCAATGATGGGTTTGCCGGATTGGAGCTCCTCGCGGGTGATGCCCCAGTTCATGTAACGCTCGATGTAAAGCGCCGTCATGTCGATATCGTCGGGGTTGGCAAACCAGAGTTTTGAGCGCAATTCAGACGGCGATTTCTTAGCTTTCGACATGACATTCCTCCCAGAAGTTGCTTTTTAGTGTCCGTTAAGGGGCCGTCTTGTCAAACGCCAATTCGCGCGGAAGCACGGGCGGACAGCGCAACGGCATGAGAGGATCAAACGATGGGTGACACGCGGTTGCAGATCACCCGGAACCTGTCCATCAGCGAAGCCAATATCACCGAAAAGTTCATCCATTCGGGCGGTCCCGGTGGGCAAAACGTTAACAAATTGTCCACGGGGGTGCAGTTGCGCTATGCGCTGCGGGCGGCGGCGGAACTACCGGAGCGGGTGATGGCGGCGAGCGAAAAACTCGCTGGCTCCCGGCTCACCAATGATGGGGACATCATCATTCAAGCGACGCGGTTTCGCAGCCGCGAGAAAAATCGTGATGATGCGCGGGCGCGGCTGGTGGCTCTGCTCAAGCAAGCGGCAAAGCCGCCGCCTCCCAAACGCAAGCCCACAAAACCAAGCCTATCCGCCCGCAAAAAACGCGTCGACAGCAAGGTCAAACGAGGGTCCGTGAAAAAGCTGCGCGGGCGCGTTCATAACGATTGATTGAGATTGGGGCCGTCTCCGCAGGCCCCTTCTGTCCGATGTTTAAGCTGACGCCATCAATCCAATCCGCTACGCTTGATGTTGGGGTGCAAACACAGAGCAGAACGGGACACATCATGCGTGTGAAAAGTTTTTCCAGATACTGTCGTTGGATGTTTGGTGCTGGCACCATCCTTCTGGCAAGCCATGTCGCCAGCCCCTTTGTCGGGACGGCAAGTGCACAGGCCGCAATGACCGCCAATCAATTCAAAGCTAAGGTCGTTGGCAAAACCCTGGTGGCGAAACGGTTCGGGCGCGCGATCCAAATCGTCTACAGTTCCAACGGCACCGTGAAAATGAACACACCGCTTGGGCCTGCCTCGGGGAGCTGGGTTTTTCGAAGCGGCAAGCTGTGCACCAACATCACCCAAGGCCCCAGAACGGGAAATCGTTGCGGCGCGCTGGTGGATTTGGGGGGCGGTCGGTTTCGTGGGGACCGTGGAACGATGCAGATCGCACGCTAAGCGCTCCTGCATCCCTGCAACAACACCGAAAAAGAAAAACCCGCCGTCTGGAGAACGGCGGGTGAGTTTGGTTCTTAAGGGAGTGCCCAATGCGGATTGGAGGAGCCGCATGGGGTAGACAAGTTCCCCTCCGGCCGGGGGGCAGTGACCGGAGAGGAAAACCGGGTCAGGAAGGATCCGTACCGGTTGTCACGTTGAAGGCACACCTGACTGGAGATCGTTGCGCCTTGTTGATGATGACCATAAGGCGCGCTTTTACGCAGAGACGTGCAAGAATGCACATTGGGTTTTGCGGATGGTTTCCACAGTTCAACCAAGGCGAGCGCCGCCGCAATCTTACCCTGTCAGCTCATTGCGCTTAAAAGTGTCGCGCACGGTTTCATGCGCCAACGGCGCGCAGCGTCTGCATCCACGCGAGGCCCTCATCGGTGGAGCCGGAGCGGGGCTTGTACTCAGCCCCAATCGGGCGGCTGTAGGCGACGTCCTGTAAGGTTTGCAGGACATGGCGGTAGTCGAGTTCGCCGCGGTCAGGCTCTCCTCGGTCTGGAACGGCGGCAATTTGGACATGGCCGATATGGGGAAGGCAGGCCTTCAAACGCCGCGTGAGATCACCACCCATGATTTGCAGATGGTAGCAGTCAAACATCAGCTTCACGCGCTGAGAACCCAATTCATCCACGATGGCGACCGCCTGTTCGCAGGTTTGCAGGAAATAGCCGGGGGCATCGTAGCGGTTCAACGGCTCTATGAGGAATGTGATTTCGGTGTCCGCAGCCTGTTCAACCGCGAAGCGCAAATTGGACAAAAACGTGTTCTGCGCTGCCTCACCGGTGGCAAAGCCCGCCATCACATGGACCGCCTGGGCACCGATGGCATCGGCATATTCCACCGCTTCCACAATGGAGCGCTGCGCATCCATCTCCCGCCCGGGCAGCCCACACAGACCGTTTTCACCCCCGGCCACGTCCCCGCGTGTTGTGTTCAGACCCAGCATAGGAAGGCCGGTTTCCGACAGCGCAGCGCGCACCGCCTGCACCGGTTCGCCATAGGGCCAATGGCATTCTACCGCATCAAAACCTGCGGCATGGGCCGCGCGAATAGCGTCCGCCAAAGGGCGGTCGGTCCATAAAAATCCGAGATTTGCTGAAAACTTTGGGGTCATCGTCCGCCTTCCCGCGTTTGCCCTCTCTTATATGCCCTCCAGCGTCCGCTTTCGCGCCTTTGGTGTTGGGGCTCAGTCCCAATCGACGTCAAAGGTGCGCACCACCGCTTCAATATCCGGCGCACTCAAAGGCTTAAAGTCGGCACCGCGGAGCAACATGGCGAGCTTTGCCGTCTCTTCGAGCTCTTCGATGGCATAGACCGCGCCCTCCAAATCCTTCCCCGAAACCACGGGACCGTGGTGCGCGAGCATCACGGCGCTGCGCTTTCCCGCCAAACCGCGAATCGCGTCCCCCATGGCGGGATCACCCGGAACGAAAAACGGCAAAAGCTTCACCTTGCCCAGGCGCATGATGGAATAGGCAGTCAGAGGCGGGAGAAAATTATCCTCGTCTATCCCCTCCACCATGGACAGCGCCACGCTGTGGCTGGAATGGAGGTGAACGACGGCTCCACTTTTGGCACCGCGGGTTTCATAAAATGCGCTGTGAAGGGGCATCTCCTTGGTGGGCGGATCCCCGGCGACGAGCTGCCCGGCTGTGTCAAAGAGCGACAAGCGGGCCGGGTCCAACCGTCCGAAACTTGATCCCGTCGGCGTCACCAAAAGGCGGCCATCGTCCAAACGGGCGGAGATATTGCCCGATGCGCCGCCGGTGAGGCCACGGTCGAACATGGATTTGGCCAGCGTGCAGATTTCTTCACGAAGCGCGTTTTCACCGCCATGACGCCCGATGAGGCTCACAACACGCATCTCTTGAAGCTAGAAAACCGAAAATGAACCGCACACGCACGTACATATTCGGCCGCAAACAGGGCCACGTCATGCGACAGGCGTAGACCCACGGTCTTAGTCACCCATTTTGAGGGCTTGGATAAACGCGGTTTGGGGAATTTCCACCCGACCAAACTGGCGCATCTTCTTTTTGCCAGCCTTTTGCTTGTCGAGCAGTTTCCGCTTCCGGCTCGCATCCCCGCCGTAACACTTCGCCGTCACGTCTTTTCTCAGTGCGGAGATGGTTTCGCGGGCAATAACCGTTCCACCGATCGCAGCTTGGATCGGGATTTTGAACAAATGTTGCGGGATCAGCTCTTTCAGCTTTTCACACATCACCCGGCCCCGCCCTTCAGCAGCCGAGCGGTGCACCAACATGGACAGAGCGTCCACGGGTTCCGCGTTCACCAACATGGACAGTTTAACGAGGTTGCCCGCGCGATATTCGTGCATCTGGTAGTCGAAGGACGCGTAGCCACGGGAGATCGATTTGAGACGGTCGTAGAAGTCGAACACCACCTCATTGAGAGGCAGTTCATAGTTCAACATGGCCCGCGTGCCGACATAGGTCAGTTCGGTTTGGATGCCCCGACGGTCTTGGCAGAGTTTGAGGATGGGGCCGAGATATTCATCGGGGGTGAGGATTGTCGCTTTGATCCACGGCTCGTGGATCTCCTCAATCTTCATGATGTCGGGCATGTCGGCTGGGTTGTGGAGCGAAAGCTCCGTCCCGTCGCGCATTTTCATGGTGTAGACGACCGAGGGTGCGGTGGCGATCAAGTCAAGATCAAACTCTCGCTCCAGCCGCTCCTGAATGATTTCGAGGTGCAAAAGGCCCAGAAAGCCGCAGCGGAACCCAAATCCCAAGGCGGCGGAGGATTCCATCTCGTAGGAGAAGCTCGCATCGTTCAGGCGCAATTTGCCGACGGCGGAGCGCAGGTCTTCAAAATCTGCTGCGTCCACCGGAAACAGGCCGCAAAACACCACCGGTTGAGCCGGCTTAAAGCCCGGCAGCATGTCCACCGTGGGGCGCTTGTCTTCGGTGATCGTGTCCCCCACGCGGGTGTCGGCAACCTCTTTGATGGAGGCGGTGATAAAGCCAATTTCACCCGGGCCAAGGCTGCCCACTTCGGCCAATTTG
>JBCBCT010000020.1:17970-34020 GCA_038530365.1 Pseudomonadota bacterium
CCGGTTTTTGCCGAAATCTCGATGGCATCGGTTGCATCAAGGCCGATCACCTCTTCGATCTGCGCTTTTACGCGGTCGGGTTCGGCAGCCGGCAGATCGACCTTGTTCAAGACCGTGACAATCTCGTGGTCATTGTCGATGGCCTGGTAAACATTGGCGAGGGTCTGCGCCTCAACACCTTGGGACGCATCCACCACCAGGAGCGAGCCTTCGCACGCGGACAGCGAACGGGACACCTCGTAGGCGAAGTCCACGTGGCCGGGGGTGTCGATGAGATTGAGTACGTACGTCTCACCGTCTTGAGCCTTGTAAGGCAAACGCACGGTTTGCGCCTTGATCGTGATGCCCCGTTCGCGCTCAATATCCATATTGTCGAGCACTTGTTCGGACATTTCACGGTCCGCCAGCGCGCCGCAATGCTGGATCAGGCGGTCAGCAAGGGTGGACTTCCCATGGTCGATATGAGCGACAATGGAAAAGTTTCGGATGTTGGTCGAAGGTACTGGCATGCCTTTGTCTCTAGCAGGAAGTTGAAACCCCGCAAGGGGTTACTCTGTCACGCAACTTTGGTGTGGGGCTCGCAATATGGGGCATTTTGATCCGATTAATCGTCTTTCGGCGCATCGTGCCAGATCATATCGCGGAAATTGAAATTGTTTTGCAGTGTCGGCTTCACGATCTTGAAATAGGGCGAAACGTCGAAATCCCGCGGCGCAAAGAGCGAATGGTGGCGGATGTGGTAGACCTCGCCCACGGCGAAGGCTTCGCAATCATCGTCCAAACAATCCTCCAAACGCTTCACGCTGGGCAAAATGGGATAGCGGATGCTTTGGAAGGCCTGGGCGATCAAAGTTGAGCAGATCACGCGGGTGGGGTCACCGGAACCAAAGGCGATCATCTTTCGTCGCCAGCGGGTGGGCACCGGCACAACCGGTATCAGATAGCGGGCCATATCAAGAATGTTGCGGGTGTCATAGGCCGTTCCCAGATGGACGATCATGTGATCAACCACCTGCTTCTTTTCTTCCGCAGACAAACCCACGGGTCGGCAAATGCGAGTGTTGTAGGTGGCGTATTTTTCCAGCGGGCGGGATACGCAGCCCTCGCCAAGATTGGCTTCAATGAGACGGTCAGGGGGCCCATTGCCCGCCGATGGGAGGGCATCGCCGACATAAAGCGCGGCGTGGGACCACGTGGATTGCGTCAGATATTTGATCGCCGCCGACACCTTTTGATTGCCTTCCACCAACAGCACATCGCCGGGCTCCAGGGCAGCCAACAGGCTGTCGGGATCGGAGGGGGTGTAGGGCTCATAGCCCGATGACTGGCTGGTGATGCGCCGCGCGATCATCGCGCCCAACCGGTCCAACAAAGTGGGGCGGATATTGAGATCGAATTTGTAGTTTTCGAGCGCAGACACCTCACTGTGATAGTGCAGGAAGCCTTCACCCATTGTCCCGTTAGGAAAATAGACGTCTACGAGGCGGGTGGCTGTGGCTTCGGCATTCTCTGGTGGTTCGGGGGCGTCCACACCGGCGCGCTCATAGGCGATGCGGGTTTTAAGGCTGCGGGCGAGGCTTTGGAGCGCTAGGGGAAGGGCGAGGCTTTGGGGAACGGTGGCTTCAATCCGGTAAGCCACCTGGCCCACTGGGATGGGAATCACGCGCACGCTTGGGGCACTCGAGGCAGTTGAGGCGGGGCGGTGTTCGGTTTCACCGTCCGCAGTTGCCTTGAGATCGTCGTGTGGGGTTTGACAGGGCCAGCCGTCGGGATCCTTTTGGGCGTCGTTTTTTGCCTCCGATATGACAACCGCATCCGCTGGCACGGACAAATGCTCCACAAGGGCGGCCAACACTTCGCCGGTCTCGAAACTGCGCCGTCCAACGAAGATCGATCCCACAGGGTGGGCTGTCTTTGAACTAGGGGTTTTGGGGGATGTCATGGGGCCTGTCATGCCGGGCAGCTAGGGGCGCGCGCGCCGTGAAACAAGGACACCAAGAACACCAAGGACGCCGAGGTCACGATGGCTCGCGGGGCACCGGTTGCGCAAGCGGTGCTGACGGCGTGGTGGCCGGTTTATGATCCGGTCCGCCCTCCTTTGCGGCCTGACCTTTCTGCGCATCTTGATCCTTGGGCTGAACCAGGGAGAGGCCAATCAGCAAGACAACCAACGCAAGCCACAAGGTTGTGGCCGGTCGCTCCCCCAGAAACACCATTGCCAATAGAACACCGGCTGGTGTGACAACATATGCGACCTGGGCTGTGAAGACGGGGCCTGCTCGCTTCACCAGCCAGATATAGCCGGCATAGGCGACAACGTGCAGAAGCGCGGAGCCAAAAAGCGCAAGCTCAGGGGTTCGAAACTGAAGCACTTTGTCCACCGGTACGGCGAGGCCTGTGATCCACGCAGCGGGAACGGAAACCAGCGCGCCCACCACACTGGCTCCAAACAAGGTGCCAATAGGTCCAACATCCTTGGGTTGGTTCACGGACAGATAATTCCCCTCCACCCCATAACAAAATGGCGCGATGAGCGCGACGAGGACCACCCATGCCTTTGTGGGGTCAGGAAGGCTGGACTGGGGCAGCACGATGAGTGCAATCGCCGTCGCCCCCAAAAGCACGCCCAGGAACCGCTTTCCATCGGGCCGTTCCAGTCGAAACATCACCGCCACCGCAAGCGCAAACATCGGCACCAGCGCAATAACCAGCGCCATCACACCGGCAGGAAGTTGAGCGGCGGCGTAGTAGGAGAAAAAATTGGGGACCAGAGTGCCGAGCGCCGCGACGACAGCATAAAATGCGAGATGACGCGCGGAGAGCGGAACGGAAGAGCGTCGGATAAGAACCAAACACCCCAGCAACAGCGCCGAAAAAGAAAGCTGCCAAGCAATCAGCCCCAAGGGCGCGTTCCCTTCGGTAACGGCCAGTTTCGTGAGCGGAATGGTGCCGCCCCACAGAACGCCAAACACCATCAGAAGTGCAAAGAGAGCGGGGCGGGACACGGTCAGGACGAACGCATATCGGACCTGCCCGCGCCCATCATGGCCAGGCCAACGGGCTTAAGATGAAACCCGTCTAAAAGGTTTCGAGCCACATGTGTCAAAAGCCGGGCCCTAGTTCGCTTCCGCCCAGCCGGCGGAAATGAGTGCGTTGAGTTTGGGCAGATCTTTCAGCACCAGAGCGCCGGTGGTTTTGTCCACCACGCCGGCGCGTTTGAGGTTTGCAATCTCACGCGACACGACCTCACGCCGCGTGCCGATGCGTGCCGCCAAATCCTTTTGTGTCGGCGGCGGTGAAATGCTGCGCTGGTCTTCATGGCCAAGGCGGGGACGGCTTTGGCGCAGCAATTCGGTGTAAAGGCGGTGCTTGGTTTGCAGGAAGCAATGTTCGGCCAAGCGCATATTCAAAAGACGCACCAGTTTAGCCAGATGGCCCATGACGGCGCGGTTCAAATCGGCATTTTCTTCCAAGATCGCGAGGAAAACCGCCTGGGGCATGATGCACATCTGCGCACGGCTTAGGGCCGTCACGTTGGCGCTGCGCCCTTCATTGTCTATTGCGGCGATTTCGCCGAAATACTCGCCGTCTTTGAGTTCCGTCAAAATGACTTCCTTGCCCGTAGCGATGCGCAGGATGATCCGAACCCGGCCCGACAAAATAAAGCGCACGTCCCGGCTGTCATCATCATAGTCGATCACCAGCTCGTTTTCCTCGTAGCTGCGCCACGTGCACTGGCGAGACATGCGCTCGATGGCATCCTGCGGGAGGTTTTTGAACAAAGGAATTTTGCCGATGGATTCCATGGGATTAGGACCGGTGTATTGGGGATTGTCGCCCGCAAGGAACGCTCATTCTAAGTTTTGAACGTCAAGGCAGCAACGTCAAGTTGCATTGTGGACCATCCACATAGGCGTATATGGAACGTTTACGGGGCATATAAGCGGCACACACGGTGCAAAACGCATAGGGAATGCAGTATTGATCGGGCTTTGACGACAAACTTCCCTCGAAACGACCGCGAAAAACTCGGCTCTCAAACTTGTTTATTGCGCAAAACGGACGGGGGCACACGGGGCTGCGAACCATCTCGCAGCTTCGGCTTACAACTCTGGCCATGCAACTGCGGCCCTGCAACTGTTGCCCGCAACTCTAGCCCGCCTTTGGCCCACACCTTGACCCAAACCGTAGCGGGCCGCATCGCTAACCTTCACGTGCATGAGGCGTGATTCGCCGTCTAAGGAACGGATGATGGGAAAAATCCTGCAAAGCGTTCAAGCCCGCGTGGTTTTGCTGGAGGGCTGGCGGGCCATTCTGGTCGCTGTTTTGGCCGGGGCCGCATCAGCCCTGGCGCAGGCGCCCTATCACGGGTTTTTCATCCTTTGGCTCACGATCCCCCTCTTTATCTGGCTCTTGGATGGCGCCGTGCCACGGATCAAAGCCGACGGTCGCACGGGCGTTTTGGGGCGCTTTGCACCCCCCTTTTTCGTGGGCTGGTGGTTTGGGTTTGGTTACTTCCTGGCTGGACTTTGGTGGATCGGCCAGGCGTTTTTGGTGGATGGCGATGAATTTGCCTGGCTGTTGCCCATAGCCGTCCTCGTGCTTCCGGCTGGTCTGGCGTTGTTTTGGGGTTTTGCCGCAGCGTTTGCGCGCATCATTTCCACCGAGGGTTGGAACCGCGTGATTGCGCTGGCTGTGATGATCGCCCTGGCGGAGTGGCTGCGCGGCACGGTCCTGACGGGCTTTCCATGGAATGCCATCGGCTACGCTTTGATGCCAACACCTTTGTTCATGCAAAGCGCGGCCTTTGTTGGGCTCTACGGCATGTCGTTTTTTGCCATACTTGTGTTTGGCGTGTTGGCGCCCTTCGGCTCGGCAGCCTTAAGCGATGAGGGACGATCAGGCGCACGGTTTGGCCGCCTTGTTGGCCCGCGGGCCGGAGTTTTGTTTGTTCTCGTTCTTGGCGTGGCCCACACGAGCTATGGTTTTGTCGCCCTCCAACGCGCTGATACTGTGGCGGACGTGGCAGGCATGAACTTGCGGCTCGTGCAGCCGGCCATCCGGCAGAGCGAAAAGTGGGACCGCGCCAACGAAGCGGACATCATGGCGCGCTATTTCGACCTCACCAACGCCAATCGCGGCCCGGATGCCGCATCGGTGGCGGCTTTTACCCATGTTGTTTGGCCTGAGTCAGCGTTCCCGTTCATTCTCACCGACCGGCGTGACCAATTGGCCGCCATTGCAGCCCTGCTGCCCAAGGACACAACGCTCATCACCGGGGCCATGCGCATAGAACGCAGTGCGAGCCCGTCCAATCCATCTCAGGTCTTCAACGCCCTTTTGGTCTTGAACGGGAGCGGCGAGATCGTCGCCGCTAGCGACAAAACCCGGCTTGTTCCGTTTGGCGAGTTTCTGCCGTTTCAAGGTTTTTTGGAGGGCTTGGGGTTTCAACAATTGACCCAGCAACAGGGTGGATTTGCGCGGGGAACGGTTCGCCAGGTGATGTCGGTTCCCGGAACGCCAGCCTTCCTGCCGCTCATCTGCTATGAGATCATTTTTTCAGGGGCCGTTGAGGCCCCACTTGGAACGCATGACGGCAAAACGGGTGCAGATGCTGCAGCCAATGTCGGCACGAATGCCAGCACCAAGACCAGTGCCGAAGGCGGGCGGCCGCGTTTCATCGTCAATCTCACCAATGATGCCTGGTTCGGCACGACCGCCGGCCCCTACCAACACGCGCATCAAGCCCAGGTGAGGGCCGCGGAGACCGGACTTCCGGTGGTGCGGGCCGCCAATTCCGGCATCTCGTTCGTCACCGACGGCGCAGGGCGAGTGCGGGCGCAGCTTGGTCTTGATATCCGCGGGGTGGTCGATTCGCGCTTGCCGGGTGCACTGCCGCCAACCGTCTTTAGCCAATTGGGCAACTTGCCCATACTGGCCATGCTCGGCTTGCTTTTCCTGATCTTGGTAGGCATACGACTATTCAGCACCTCAAAGTTGTAGTCACGCCCCCTCAGCTTCGGACCCTCTCACCCACACATAACTCTTGCGAACCGAGAAAAGCGCGGACATGGCGGACAAAAAAACACCAAACCCAATCGATATTCATGTCGGCAGCCGCGTAAAGCTGCGCCGCACGATGCAAGGCATGTCGCAGGAAAAATTGGGCGAAGCCCTGGGTATCACGTTTCAACAGATCCAGAAATATGAAAAGGGCACCAATCGCATCGGTGCCAGCCGCATGCAGCAGATTGCGGCGGCCCTTAAGGTGCCGGTCTCCTTTTTCTTTGAGGATGCACCCTCCAGCATCGGCCACGGTGTGCCCGGCATGAGCGAGGCTAGCGACACGCGCTATGTTGTCGATTTCCTGTCCACCACGGAAGGCATTCAGCTCAACCGGGCGTTTGTGCGCATCACCAATACGGCGATCCGCCGCCGGGTCATCGATATGGTGCGCACATTGGCTGACGAAACCGGAATTGAAGAAAAAGACAACATCACCTCTTCGTCTTGATCTTGGCTACAACCAAACACACGCTTTGAGATATAAACTTTCGTGCATACGTTGACGCAAGTTCCTTGACTTGCTGCGCCCTTAGCGTCAGACACCCTGCGGCGTATTTGCTGCCCGGCTTGTTGCGCCATTTCGCTTGTTTTTTGTGTCGCCCCTGCTCCGCAGGTCGGACACACTCTCTCAACTAAGTCAGGGTCTCCATGGCACGCTTAAACTATGTCTTTACGTCCGAATCTGTCTCCGAAGGCCATCCAGACAAGGTTTCCGACCGCATTTCAGATGAAATTGTTGATCTGTTTTTCGCCCGCGCCGCCGCTGAAGGCATGGATCCGTGGAGCGTGCGCGTGGCTGCGGAAACGCTGACCACCACGAACAAAGTGGTGATTGCCGGGGAAACCCGCGGGCCGTCCTCTATCACGAAAGACGAGATTGAAGGCGTCGCGCGCGAAGCCATCAAAGACATCGGCTACGAGCAGGACGGGTTTCACTGGAAACATGCCAACGTCGATGTGCTGCTGCACGAACAATCAGCTGACATCGCCCAGGGCGTGGATTCAGGCGACAACAAAGATGAAGGCGCCGGCGACCAAGGCATCATGTTTGGCTACGCCTGCACCGAAACCCCGGAGTTGATGCCTGCGCCGCTGCATTACAGCCATCAAATCCTCGAGCAACTGGCCAAAAAACGCAAAAGCGGCGAATTGGACCAACTGGGTCCGGATTCCAAAAGTCAGGTCTCTGTGGTGTATGAAAACGGCAAGCCGGTGCGTGCATCGTCCATCGTTTTGTCCACGCAGCACACCAGCAAAGATCAGACCTCCGCGGACATCCGCGCCATGGTTGAGCCGACGATTACCGACGTTCTTCCTGAGGGTTGGATCACCGATGAAACCGTGTGGCATGTGAACCCCACCGGCGTGTTTGTGATCGGTGGACCGGACGGTGATGCGGGGCTGACTGGCCGCAAGATCATCGTGGACACCTATGGCGGTGCCGCTCCCCATGGCGGTGGCGCATTTTCTGGAAAAGACCCCACCAAGGTTGACCGTTCGGCGGCCTATGCGGCGCGCTATCTTGCAAAAAACATTGTGGCGGCTGAGCTTGCGCCCTGGTGCACGATCCAGTTGTCCTATGCGATTGGCGTGGCGCAACCACTGTCGGTCTATGTCGATACCGGCGGCCACGCGGACGAAGATGCGCTTGAAAAGGCCATCCAGAAATCGATGGACCTGTCGCCCCGCGGCATCCGCACCCATCTTGATTTGAACCGTCCGATCTATGCGCGCACAGCAGCCTATGGGCACTTTGGCCGTAAAGCTGAAGACGGCGGTTTCACATGGGAACGCACAGACCTGGTCGACACGCTGAAGGCGGCCATTTAAGGCGCAAGAAAGCCGCGCGCGGCGGATCACGACGGACACCGTTCATCATGGGCATCCTTCATGACTGTTAGGGCTCAGAATGAAAACGGTGCCGAAACCCGTCGCGCGTTCTATGGCCGGCGCAAGGGCCCGGCTCTGCGGACCCATCAAGCGGGGCTGATTGAGCATGTGCTGCCAAAGCTCATTCTTGATCCCACGGCAGACCGCCCCGACCACATCGGCACACTCTTTGCGCAACCCATCGCCGGCGCTTGGCTGGAAATCGGGTTTGGAGGAGGCGAGCACCTCGCCGCCCACCGTGTCCTCCGGCCGGAGTTTGGTTTCATCGGTGTGGAACCGTTCATCAACGGCATGGCGAAGTTCCTAGCCGCTTCGGAAAGCGCCGAAGCGGGTGAAAGCCGGAGCGAGCGCAGACAAGCACCGGTTCGGCTCTACAATGACGATGCAACGCCGCTGCTCGACTGGTTGCCGGACGGCTGCCTCGATGGGATTGATCTTCTGTACCCCGATCCGTGGCACAAAAAACGCCATTGGAAACGGCGGTTCGTCAACCCGGCTAATCTCAACCGCTTTGCGCGTCTTTTGAAACCGGGGGGCGTGTTTCGCTTCGCTTCGGACATTGAAAGCTATGTGAACTGGACGCTGCATCACCTGCAGGACCACGACGGGTTTTCATGGACCGCCCAAGGTGCGCCGGACTGGCGCGAACCGTGGCATGGCTGGGTCCGCACGCGCTATGAGGCCAAGGCGATACGGGAGGGGCGGACGCCCTGTTATCTCACCTTTCGCCGCAACCCGTGATGCCACTCCCCCAATCGAGTCTTCCTCTCGGTTGAATCGCCTCTGCGCCAAGTTGCAGAGCCGCGTTTTGCAATTTTGGCAAGTTGCGGCACACTGTCACCATCAGGGTTCTGGAAAGCGCACAGCAAAGACTGCTCGAAACACCGCGGGCTTTGAATACAAACACGGTGCTCCAAGATCCTGTTTATGATGGAGGAGGACCATTCATGACTGTAAATGCTATCCTGGCCCAGAAGGGCCATGAGGTTGCCACTGCAAGCAGAACCACGTCGCTGGGGGATGTCGCCGCTGAACTGGCCCATCGACGCATCGGCGCTCTCGTGATCGTTGACGACGATTCCGTTTGCGGCATCGTTTCGGAACGCGATCTGGTGCGGCACATCGCTGCCAACGGTGCAACGGCTCTTTCAGAACCCGTTTCCGAGTGCATGACGGCCAAAGTGATTTCCTGCGCACCGGCGGAAACAATCGATAACGTCATGGAGAAGATGACCGCCGGCCGGTTCCGGCATCTTCCGGTGTTGGATGGCACAAAGCTCGTTGGAATCATCTCCATCGGCGACGTTGTGAAACGCAAGATCGAACAAACCGAGCGGGACGCGGAAGAGTTGAAGCGCTATATTGCCGGATAGGCTGTCGAAAGCCCGCCAAACGCCGGGAGACGCCGGTTCGGTTGCACTGGTGGCCCATGAACAGGCCCAGTGGGTCTGGATGACCGCTGTCTGCCGGCTGATTTTACGACATGCCCCTTTAGACCTCACCCAATGGTTTAGGCTACAGGCCCCGATGCCCCTTGAGCAAACGACGCGTTGTGCCCATGGTGCAACGCAACGTGGCCGCTGTGTTCCCTATCCTGATGAACCGGCCTTTTCTCAAAAACTTCGGACGTTCCTATGCGCATTGATGCAGTCTCCATTGGCACCAACCCCCCCGACGATATCAATGTGATTGTGGAGGTTCCGGTGGGGGGCGAGCCCATCAAATATGAAATGGATAAGGAATCCGGGGCCATGGTGGTGGACCGGTTTTTGTACACATCCATGCGGTATCCTGGAAATTATGGCTTTATCCCCCACACACTGTCGGACGATGGGGACCCGCTGGATGTGTTGATTGCCAACACCCGGCCTCTCATGCCCGGCTGCGTGATGAACTGCCGCCCCATCGGCATACTGCTCATGAAGGATGAAGCGGGCCTGGATGAAAAGCTGATCGCCGTGCCATCCCCCAAAGTATCGGGCAATTATAACAACGTTCACACGTTGGATGATCTCCCCAGCCTCGAACGCCAGCGGATCGTCCATTTTTTTGAACGCTACAAGGATCTTGAGCCCGGCAAATGGGTTGAACTGGACCGTTGGGGCGATGCGGACGAAGCCCGGGAGATGGTGCTGAAGTCCATCGCAGCCGCCAAGGCCTAGAGAGACACCACGTCGAAATGGTCGGCAATGCGATCGACCAGGCGTTCTGCAATCTCCCGCTTGCTGGCCTTCGGCCACGCTGTGTCCCCGGCGCGGGTGACCAGCACAACGGTGTTTTCATCGCCGCCGAAGACGTTGTTTTCAGCCGACACATCATTGGCGACAATCCAATCTGCGCCCTTTTTGTCGAGCTTCGCGCGGGCGTGGGCAACAAGGTTTTCGGTTTCCGCGGCAAAGCCAACAACCAGAGCGGGGCGGGCGGTCTTCCGGGTACCGATGGCCTTTAAGATGTCAGGATTTTCCACCATGGCCAGCGCGGGCGGCCCTTCGCCCGAGGCTTTCTTGATTTTTTCATCCGCCTGACCGTCCACGCGCCAATCCGCGACGGCGGCGACGAAAACGGCAATGTCGGCCGGCATGGCGCGTTCAACAGCCTCCTGCATGTTGCGGGCGGACACCACATTCACCACCGTCACGTCCTGTGGATCGGGGATGGACACTGGACCGGACACCAGAGTCACCTCAGCCCCCGCGCGGGCCAACTCCTCGGCGATGGCGTGGCCCTGCTTGCCCGATGAATGATTGGAAATGTAACGCACGGGGTCAATGTCTTCCCGTGTGGGCCCGGACGTGACCACCGCCCGTTTGCCCGCAAGGGGCTTGGGCGCGTCGTCCATAAGAGTTTCCGCAGCGGTGAGGATTTCCATGGGTTCAGCCATGCGGCCCACGCCTGCTTCCCCGCTTTCCGCCATTTCCCCTTCGCCGGGACCGACAAAATGGTGACCGTCCGTTTCCAAGACCGCGATATTGCGCTGGGTTGCCGGGTGGGACCACATGGCAGGGTTCATGGCGGGGGCGAGCAAAACAGGGCAATCTGCGGCCAACAGGACGGTGGAGGCCAAATCATTGGCAAGGCCGTTGGCCAGCTTGGCCATGAAATCTGCGGTGGCCGGCGCAATGATGATCAAGTCGGCGTCCCGCGCGAGCCGGATATGGCCAATATCCTGCTCCGCCTCCCGGTCCCACAAATCGGTGAAGACGGGTTGGGCTGTGAGTGCGCCGACGGCCATGGGAGTGATGAAACTTTGCGCCGCTTCGGTCATGACACAGCGCACGATCGCCCCCCGCTCGCGGAGCCGGCGGATAAGGTCCAGCGCCTTATAGGCGGCGATGCCGCCGGTGATGACGAGCAGGATGGAACGGTTTGCGAGGGTCTGGTGCATGGCGTCAGGAACGTAGGCGGATCATAGGATGAATGGCACAAAGCCTACCGCCCGATGGCCAAAAGGGCGAGAACCGAATGGAACTATCGCTAATCCCCCGATGCCCCTATGGAGCACGGCCTGACAACCGCAAGGCTCCAAGCCCCCAACGACCCAAAGCCCGAGAGGGCCAGACATCGCGGTGCCTCTATCCAAACAGTCGCGCACCGGTATCTGCGCCGGTGATGTTGGCACGAAATGCAGTGAAGAGCTCGGTGCCCATGCCAAAGCCATTTGCGGTGAGATCGGCCATTTGGGGTTCGCGGGCCTCCCACTCCTCGGCATCTACGCGCACCTCCAAGGTTCCGGCCCCTGCGTCGAGGCGCACGATGTCGCCGTCCCGCAGTCTGGCAATCGGTCCGCCTTCGCAGGCCTCCGGCGTGACATGGATGGCGGCGGGGACTTTCCCCGACGCGCCGGACATGCGCCCATCGGTGATGAGCGCAACCTTGTGCCCCCGATCCTGCAAGACGCCCAGGGGCGGGGTGAGTTTGTGGAGCTCCGGCATGCCATTGGCCTTGGGGCCCTGGAAACGGCAGACAGCGATGACATCGCTGTTCAACTCGCCGGCATCGAAGGCTTGCTTGATCCCGTCTTGGGTGTCGAACACGCGCACCGGCGCTTCGATCACATGGTGATCCGGCTTCACGGCGGAAACCTTTATGACCGCTTTGCCAAGGTTGCCGGATAGGATTTTGAGACCCCCATCGGCCCGGAATGGCGTGTCGAGGGTGGCGATGATTTTGTTGTTTGAAGACACTTTGGGCGCGTCGTGCCACGCGATACCACCATCATCACCCAGTTTCGGTTCCTGGGCCATGGCGGCCATGCCGCCGCCGAAGATCGTGCGCACATCATCGTGGAGATGGCCGTGGCGCAGCAATTCGCCAATGAGATAGGGAAGACCACCGGCGGCGTGGAAATGGTTCACGTCAGCAAGGCCGTTGGGATAGACCCGCGCCAGCAGTGGCGTGATATCGGCCAAGGCCGCCATGTCTTCTAGCGTCAAAATGATCCCCGCCGCCCGGGCGATGGCCACCAGATGCAACACATGGTTGGTGGAGCCCCCCGTGCAGTGCAGCCCGATGATGCCGTTCACGATCGCTTTCTCGTCGATCACTTCCCCAACCGGTGTGTAGGCATTGCCGTTTGCGGTGATTGCGAGGGCCTGTTTCGTCGCCTCTTTGGTCAACGTGTCCCGCAGGGGCGTGTCGGGGTTGATGAAACTCGACCCCGGCAGATGCAGACCCATGAACTCCATGAGCATCTGGTTGGAATTGGCTGTGCCGTAAAACGTACAGGTGCCGGGGGAATGGTAGGAGGCGCTTTCGGCCTTCAACAGTTCATCGCGACCAATTTTGCCTTCAGCATAAAGCTGACGGATGCGCGCCTTTTCATCGTTTGGCAAGCCGGAGGGCATGGGGCCAGCGGGTACGAAAACCGCCGGGATGTGGCCGAAGGTGAGCGCGCCGATCAACAGACCAGGCACGATCTTGTCGCACACGCCCAGATACAGCGCCGCGTCAAACATGTTGTGGGAGAGGCCCACCGCGGTTGCCATAGCGATCACGTCACGGGAAAACAGCGACAATTCCATGCCACGCTGACCCTGGGTCACGCCATCACACATGGCGGGCACGCCGGCGGCCACCTGCGCCACGGCACCGGCCTCACGGGCGGTTTCTTTGATGAGAGGCGGGAAGCGCTGAAACGGTTCGTGGGCCGACAGCATGTCGTTGTAGGCGTTGATGATGGCGAGGTTCGGCACGACATCATCCGCCAAGCGGCCTTTGTCCGTCACACCACAGGCTGCAAAGCCATGGGCCAGATTTCCGCAGGACAGCGCGGCACGGTGCGGACCATCACCCGCCGCCTTGTGAAGCCGATCAAGATACGGTTCCCGCGTCGGTTTGGAACGTTCGATCAGACGCTGGGTGATGGCTTCAATTGCGGCGGTGGCCATGGTTGGTCCTCGATTGGGAAGTGGAAAATTGCAAAGCGTGTTTCGGCAGGCGGATTCTAAGGCGCTGTTTACGGGGCCCAGTAGACTTCAAGATTAGCAAAGGGATGACGCAGCAGGTGCCGGATCGGCATGGCGTCCGCAGGCCCGTCATCCAGTGCCACATTCAACACATCGCGTTTGTCGGCCCCTTCGATGTGCAAAACAATGAGATGTGCGCCCTGGATGGCCGGCATGGTGAGGGACACGCGGTCTTCCTTTAACGTATCGCCGGTGACGGCCACGACGAGATCATCGGCGGCGGGATCGACCGCCTGCGCAAGACCTGAAGAGGCTGGAAACCAGGACGCGGTGTGGCCATCAAGGCCCATGCCCAGGGTCACCACATCGAAGGGCAGCTCTTCATCATCGGCCAATTTGTCGGACGCTGCCCGGGCGGCCTCTTTGGCCGACAAGCCATCGCGATAAAGGGGCAAAAACTCTGATTCCGGATGGTCGTCAAAACCGGCTGCCGTTTTGATCATCGTGCGGTTGGCGCGGGGATCATCGTGGGGCACGCAGCGTTCGTCCACCAGGGCAAGATACATCATCTCACGGTCATCGGCTGACAGGCGCGCGCCCAAACGCTGGAGCATGGCCTTGGGTGTAGCCCCCCCCGATAGCGCGACCGAAGCAAACTGATTTTCGTCGATCCCCAGTTTGATGGTTTGTGCCAACCGGTTGGCCAGCCCTTCGGCCAAGGCTTCCCGGTCATCAAACATATGGAACTCTGCAATGGCCATCACGCGTCCCCATCGTTCCAGTTGCGGCCATCGCGGGCGATCAACGCGATGGATTGGCTGGGGCCCCACGTGCCCGCTGTATAGCCTTGGACAGGGTGCCCGGTTTCCTCCCAGGCTGCAAAAATCGGATCAATCCAACGCCAAGCGGCCTCCACCTCATCGCGGCGCATGAAGAGGGTTTGACTGCCGCGGATTACGTCAAGCAACAAACGCTCATAGGCGTCTGGGCTGCGCTCTTCGAAGTTTTCAGCAAAACTCATGTCGAGGGGCACATGGCGCAGGCGCATGCCGCCGGGGCCGGGGTCCTTGATCATGATCCACTGCTTGACCGATTCATCGGGCTGGAGACGGATGACCAATTTGTTTGACACCGGTGCGCCCGGCCCAGAACCGAAAATAGAATGGGGCACGGGTTTGAACTGAATAACGATCTCAGACATGCGCATGATCATGCGCTTACCGGTGCGCAGATAAAACGGGACGCCCGCCCAGCGCCAGTTCTCGATATCGGCCTTCAGCGCAACAAAGGTTGCGGTGTTGGATGTTGGATCGCCCAGTTCATCGAGATAGCCCTCAACCTTGCCGTCCGGCCCTGCCCCCGCGCGGTACTGCGCCCGCACGGTGTTGCGCTCGACATTGGCGGTGGAAATTGGCGTTAAAGAGCGCAGGACTTTGAGTTTTTCATCGCGGATGGCGTCCCCCTTCCCGGAGGCCGGCGGTTCCATCGCAACGAGACACAGCAGTTGCAGCAGGTGGTTCTGCACCATATCGCGCAGCGCACCGGCCTTGTCATAATAGCCGGCGCGATCCCCGACGCCGACCGTTTCGGCAACGGTGATCTGCACGTGGTCAATGTGGGAGGCGTTCCACAGCGGCTCAAACAAGGCGTTGGCAAACCGCAGCGCAAGCAGGTTCTGCACCGTTTCTTTGCCGAGGTAGTGATCGATACGGAAGACCTGTTCCTCGCCAAAATATTTTCCGATATCTCGGTTGAGTTGAACGGCGGAGGCCAAGTCGCGGCCCAGGGGCTTTTCGATCACCAAACGAGACCGCGCGTCGATGAGACCGGCCTTTTCCAAACGCTCCGAGATGGGGCCAAACAGGGAGGGACCGACGGCGAGGTAATAGGCGCGGATGCGTCCATCGTCGCCATCGTTGAGTTTTGCGGCCAGGTCTGCCCAACCATCATCGCCCTTGGCGTCCACTGCGACATAGTCCAGCCGCGCCAAGAAGCGTTCCACACAGGCGGCTTCGCGATAGTGTTCCGGTACGAACGCCTCCAGCGCTTTGGTGGCAAAGGCGCGGTACTCCGCTTGAGAAAATGTCGACCGGGCAGCACCAATCAACCGACACGCATCGGGGATTTGGCCGTCACGGTCGCGGTGGTAAAGGGCGGGAAGAAGCTTGCGCTGGGCGAGGTCCCCCGTGCCGCCAAACAAGACGTAATCGAAAGGCTGAACGGGAATGATCTGGCGCGTCATGGGAGGGCTCTAACAAGAATCATGGAAAAATTCAATCGATTGAAATGACCCGGGGGCGAGGAGAATTTACTGTCCATCGTCACTGCCCTCCCCAACGTCTTTTTGGAAAAATACACGGTCAAAGCCATTCTCTACCCTGCGGTCCGTTTCGCGAAATCCCAGACGGGGATAGAGCGCCAGATTCTCCGTCATCTTGGCGTTGGTGTAGAGTTCCAACGCCACGCAGCCGTGGCTGCGGGCGCGGACCGTGAGCGCTTCAAACAGCATGCGGGCGATGCCCCGTCCTCGAAAGGCGTCCAGAAGGGCGATGTTGTCTATGAATAGAGTGTTGGGGGTCAAAATTGTCACCGCATAGCCCGCCCAAGCGGCCTTGCCACTCCCCTCAGATGCGTCCTGCCATTCGATGATCTCAAGTTCGCCGTTTCGATGGTGGGCGGCAAAATCGGC
>JBCBCT010000021.1:0-27724 GCA_038530365.1 Pseudomonadota bacterium
GACCACGCGATCTTCGCCGGTTCCGGGACGGAACTGGAACAGGTTGGAAGCCAGCCGCTTCGGACGCATGAGTTTTCCGTCACGGTTGATGATGACATCGCCGTTTTGGATTTCATTGGCCGCGACTTCGTCGCAATCGAGGTAAGAGTTGTACTGGTCGCCCAGATCGCCCGGCTCGTTGGACACCGCGATTTGCTTGGTGAGGCCAGCGCCGAGGGAGTCTGTGCGGGTGACGATGATGCCGTCATCCACGCCGAGTTCGAGGAACGCATAGCGGCAAGCGCGGATTTTCGCGATGAAATCCTCGTGGGGGACCGTCACCTTGCCGTCCTGGTGGCCGCACTGTTTTTCGTCGGACACCTGGTTTTCGATCTGAAGGGCGCAGGCGCCAGCTTCAATCATTTTCTTGGCGAGAAGGTAAGTCGCTTCCGCGTTGCCGAAACCGGCGTCGATGTCCGCAATCACCGGCACGACGTGGGTCTGGTAGCCATCGACCAGCTTCTCGATGCGCTTGGCCTCTAGTTCATTGCCAGCCTGGCGGGCCGCGTCGAGCTCACGGAACATGCCGCCCAATTCGCGGGCATCGGCCTGGCGCAGGAAGGTGTAAAGCTCCTCAATCAGCGCGGGCACGGAGGTTTTTTCGTGCATGGATTGGTCCGGCAGCGGGCCGAACTCTGAGCGCAGCGCAGCAACCATCCAACCGGACAGGTAGAGATAGCGGCGGTCGGTCGACTCGAAATGCTTCTTGATGGAGATCAGCTTTTGTTGGCCGATAAAGCCGTGCCAGCAGCCCAGGGACTGGGTGTATTGGGACGGGTCGGCATCGTAAGCGGCCATGTCCCGGCGCATGATGCCGGCGGTGTATTTGGCGATGTCGAGACCGGTCTGAAACCGGTTTTGAAGGCGCATCCGCGCCACGGATTCCGCGCTGATGCCACCCCAGCTTGGTCCATTTGTTTCGATCAGACGGGCGGCCGTCTGGGTTTCCTGGGTGTAGCTCATTGTCTCTTCCCTTTGAGGTACGGGGCCAGTCCAGGAGGATTGGTCTGGTCCCTGTTGGAGCCCTGTCCGGGCCCGGTTGATGCAAACCGAACGTTGGACGTCCGCAGCGCGGTTTGCTGAATTGCGTGCTGATCAGCCTTTGACGATCACGGGCACCATGAGGTCGCCCCAGTTGCCATTGCCACCGTGGTGGCGGGCAGAGCGCACGAGTTCAACGCTCACACCGGCTTCCACGGCCTTCATCACGGCGTGATTCAGGCGGTGCAGGTCGTTAGCCAGTTGGCGGATCGCCATCTCCTGGTCGTTGGACACCGCAGACGGGCGCTCTTCTGAAAGCGCGGCGGCGCGCTGCTTGGCTTTTTTGATCGGTGTGTCGCTGTCCGTCATGGCAGTCTCCTTTGGTTTTTGTGTTCCCGACATTTGACGCCGGCAGTTTTGTCACCCTCGGGCGGAAACCATTTTCCGCCGCCTTAGATCACCGGTTTGGCTTACTCCGGTGGCACGTCGAACCGTGTGGGAATGTTCCGACCGGCCTTGCGGCCTCACGAAAGAGACTGTTCCCGGCTGTCAGCAAAAGTAAATTTTGTATGACGGCCGGGACCGGCCCTGGTTCAAACGGATCCGCGGGAGGAACTTTGCGGATATGTTCGATGTGCAGGGGCTGACTAACGCGAAAAAGGGCGGATTCAGCAAAAATTGCGCTGTATCGGCTGCTTATCTCGTGGGGCTGTATGAGAATCGACTGTTCAGATTTGTCATTTTGTCACAATTGTCATATATTTTCGACGAAAATAAACGAAAGTCGTAAAACCAACGGCGGCCATGGCGGATACAAAAGTCTTTGCGGGACCCAGGGTCCGGCGGATCAGAACGGGCCTCGGTTTGACACAAACCGCTATGGCGGAGGCGCTGGAGATTTCACCCAGCTACCTCAACCTGATTGAGCGGAACCAGCGCCCCCTGTCGGCGCAGCTGGTCTTAAAAATGGTGTCGCGGTTTCAAGTGGAACCGGAACAATTGCAGCCGTCGGATACTGGCGCGGTCATCAGCAATCTCCGAGACGTGTTTTCCGACCCTCTCCTTTCAGGCGAATTGCCGGGGGATACGGAGCTCTTGGAACTGGCCGACAGCGCACCCAATGCGGCGCAGGCCATGACCAAACTTCACCGCGCTTATAAAGAGCAACAACAACGCCTGTCGGACTTGATGGCCCTGATGCGGCAAGGAGGGGGGCTGCTGGGCGTAAATAGTGGTCAAACGAGCCAAAACAACGTCTTTGGGGCGCTCGGCCAACGCTTGCCCACGGAACAGGTGCGGGCGCTGTTTGAAGAACGGCCTTGGTGCTTTCCCGGCTTAGAGCGGGCGGCGGAGCGGATTGTCAAGACCCTGGGGGATGATGGACCACGGATGGCGGCGCTCTACGCGCGCATGCGGGCGCACCATGGCGTCTCGGTTCAAATTCTTTCCGTCGAAGCCATGCCGACTCTTCGAAGGCGCTTCGACCGCCACTCCAAACGCCTTTTCGTGTCAGAACGTCTGCCACGGCCGGAACGGGCGGAGGTTTTGGCGCAGGAACTGGTGCGCTTGCAGGAAAGTGATGCGCTTGCCGAAGAGGTGGCTTTGCTTGGTCTGACCGATGATGAGGCGCAGCGTCTGGCGCGGGCTGAATTGTCCCGCTACGCGGCGCTGGCGGTGTTGATGCCTTATGGACGGTTTCAACGGGCGGCGGAACGGGTGGGGTTCGACCCCAGCATTTTGGCCACGCGGTTTGAAATGGGCTTGTGGCAGAGCGCGCAACGCCTGGTTTCCTTGCAAGACCGCAGCGATGGGCGGCGGGCCTCGCTGCCCTTCTTTGCCATGGAAATTGACCAAAGGGGCACGATCCTGCGCCGCATCGGCGCAAAAGGCTTTCCTAGATCCGCCTTTGGGGGAGACTGCCCAAAACTGTCCGTCCATGCCGCGTTTTCGCGACCGGGGGAGATCATCGCAGAACGTGTGATCAACACAGCCGATGATGTGTTTTTGACCCTTTCTGGCACCGCGCCTGGCCCGGATACGGGGGCTGGGGAGCGCCCCCGGCGCACCGGTGTGCTCCTGGGGTTGGAAGACAAACACGCCCAGGCGCTGCTGCGCGCCTCCAACCCCAAAACGGCGAAAGAAGGACAGGCTGATAGCGGATCGGGTCCGATCATTTTTGAAAAGTCTGACGTTGTCGCCCGCACTCTCGTCCATGCGCGCCTTCTGCCCGACCCTTTAATTGCGCCACCGGTGGCCATTGGGCCATCCTGCCGACTGTGCGAACGCCACGATTGCGTGGCGCGCAACGCGCCGCCGCTGACCGAACCTGCGGGCCTGGACGATGCAAGCGAAGGGTTTGGGGCCTATGGATTTGGCTAAGCGCGGGCTGTGTTGGCGCCACCGCTCAGGATCACAAGAGTTAACGCTTTACGAAGGCTGACCCGGTATAGGCCCGGGAGAAATGCGTCACACTTCTGCCCTGCGGCTTTGACAGGCTGCCGGTCTGATGGAGTGGACCGCGGTACACGTCTTGAATTGGACCGGGAGGGATAGGCCTATGTTTTCAACGTGGATGAGACACACCGTTTTGGCTTCGGCGCTCGTCATGGGCAGCGCTTCCGCACTCATTGTGGGCACCACGGGGTCCGCATTCGCCAAATGCAGCAACTCGGCGGCGGGCTTTAAAACATTTAAGAAAGAGTTTGCCGCCTACGCCCGCAGCCAGGGTGTGGGACAGAGGGGCCTCGCGGCCCTTGCGGACACATCTTATTCGAGGTCCGTGATCAAATTCGACCGCGCGCAACGCAAAAGCTTCAAAAAAGGGTTTGACGCGTTTTACAAGCTGCGCACCACCGGGCTGGCCCGACCTGCCAAGAAGCGGCTGAAAAAACACAAACGGTTGTTTGATGCCGTTGAGCGCCGCTACGGCGTGCCCCGAGAAGTTTTGGTGACGATCTGGGGCATGGAAACGGCGTTCGGCTATTACAGCGGCAAGTATGACATCGTCACATCGCTCGCCACGCTAACCCACGATTGTCGCCGTACCGAATTTTTCCGGCCCAATCTGCTGGCAGCCCTACAAATCATCGACAATGGCTGGATGCCGCGGTCGCAGATGAAGGGTGCGCGCCACGGCGAGATCGGCCAAACGCAATTTATGGCGAAAAACTACGTCTTGTTTGGCGTCGATTACAACGGCGATGGACGGCGTGATCTCGTCAGTTCCATTGGCGATGTGATGGCCTCCACCGCCAACTATCTGAAGCAACACGGTTGGCGCGCCGGGGAACCCTACGGCCAGGGCACCCATAATTTTCGCGTCCTGAACGAGTGGAACGCCGCCACGGTCTACCAAAAGGCCATCGCGAAATTTGCAGCCAGCCTGTAGCGCACAGCATAAAACCCCGGATCAAGATGAGCCGGGGTTTGGTGTCTTCATACCTGACCGGAGCATTCGCAGGGCCTGCGGCTTAATCCTGTGTGGCTTTTAAGGTCAAATCGTCCATATCGGGCATCATGGCAGGAGCGCTTTTCCCAACCGACGCCTCATGCACCGGCACGTTCAACCGGGTGCCGTCACCGCTGGTGATGGCAAAATCATAGCCGGTTTGGCGGTCGCCGGAGACGGAATAGGTCAGGACTTCAGTGACCGTGTTGTCCTCATCAAAGGTGAGCACCTTCGGCGTCATCTGCGTCAGTTCTTTTTCCGACACATAATCATTGGAACAGATGATGATTTGATCGCCCTGTTGGCAGGTGCGGGCGGCGGCGCCGTTCAAGCAGCAAACCTTGCTGCCCGGTTCGCCGAAAATCACATAGGTTGAAATGCGCGCGCCGGACGCCTTGTTCCAAATGTCCACAAACTCCATGGGCACAATGCCCGCCAGCGCGCAATGTTCTGGGTCCAAGGTGATGGAGCCGTGGTAGTTTAGGTTCGCTTCGGTCACATGAATGCCGTGCAATTTAGCGGCTACAATTTTCTTCATCCGTTTGTCCCATCCATTTGAGCAGCAAACATGCGGTTTGCGGTTAGCGCTCGTTTTCCACTGTCCCCGTGGGTCCACGGCTATCGCCAAAGGCTGCAGAAACAGTTTAAGGACGGTAGGACGCCGCCGCTTTTGAAGTTGTTTTGAGCAAGTTGGATACCAAAACCTTTCTTTCAAACCACCCGAACCTCACATCGCTTGAGCTTGTTCTCACCGACCCCGGCGGCGTTGCGCGGGGCAAGTGGGCGCCCGTCTCGACACTGAACAAAGCGTTCGCGGAAGGGGTGACCTTTCCCCTCTCTCTGCACGGCTTGGATGTCTGGGGGAATGAAGTTTCCGAAACCGGGTTGCACATTGAAAGCGGCGATCTGGATGGCTTTAACCGAGGCGTTGAAGGAACACTGGTTGCGGTGCCGTGGCCCAATGACTGTGCGGAAGAACACGAAGCCAAAACGGCGCAGCTGATCCTGCAAACCTATACCGATGCGAAAGCTCCGTTCATGGGCTGCGCGCGCACTGTTCTTGCCCGCCAGGTGGAGGTGTTGGCTGCAAAGGGTCGCTATCCGGTTTGTGCGTTTGAACTTGAGTTTCATCTTCTGAAGGTTGATGGCGCGCCGCGCGGGAACACCCCAGGCGCTGGCGCACACGTAACGGCTGCAATCGTACCACCGGGGGACGCGCAGTTAATGTATGGTCTGGGGGCCTTAGCTGAAAAATATCCCGTCTTTTCCATGATCGAAAAGGCGGCACGGTGGGCCGGCCTGCCCGTTGATACCGTCGTGAAAGAAGCCGGACCGGACCAGTTTGAGGTCAATCTCACCCACCGGGCGGACGCTCTGCGCGCTGCCGATGATGTGGTGCTCTTAAAGCGCATCGTGGTAGAAGCAGCCCGCGCCCAGGGTCTGCGCGCAACGTTTATGGCCAAGCCGTTTATCGACCAACCTGGCAATGGCATGCATGTCCATGTCAGCCTTGCTGACGGTGCCGGTGTGAATATTTTTGCCGACCCGACGGATGGCGAAACGGCTCTCTCCTCCGCAGCAGCTGGGCTGGTGGACACGATGGCGGAGATGGCGCTGGTGTTCATCAACACGCGCAACGGATTTCGACGCATGGCGGAAGGGTCCTACGCCCCCGTGTTTGCCAATTGGGGCGAAAACAACCGATCCGTTGCCGTGAGACTGCCGGCTGCCCCCGCCCCGGCGCGGCGGCTGGAACATCGTGTGTCTGGGGCCGACGCAAACCCCTATCTGGTACTCGCTGCCATTCTTGCTGGCATCAAAAAGGGGCTGGATCAAAAACTCACACCCCCACCAGCACTTATCGGAAACGCCTATGACCCTGAAACTGCCAACCGGGGACGGCGGCTGCCGGCGTCCATGGCGGAGGCGGTGGCCCTGTTTGAAACCAGCCCCTTTGCCCAAAAGGCATTAGGCAGCACGATGGTTCACACCCTGGCGGCGATCAAGCAGGCGGAGCTGGCGCGGTTTGAACGGGATATCTCTGCCTTTGAGATGGAAACCTATCTCTAGGTCACACGTCTTGGGCCAGTCTTGTATCCGTATTGTATCAGTTAGGGCAGCCAACCAATCGGCGCGAACAGGGCCGCCGTCATCGCCCGAAAAATGGCTTTGGAATCGATCCCCTGCTCACCTTGGCAATCCCGGTTTCACGACATAGACTTCACACCAATGCGGTCCTTTGCAGTCTCCACGGGGGCCGGCCATCACCAACCTTCACGGGATGAAAATAAAATGGTGTCGAACTCTAAAACGTGTCTCCAGATCCTCGCAGCCTCGGTTTTTAGCCTCGCCGTTGCGGCACCCACCGCGGCTTTGGCGGCTGATCGCGTGGTGAATGTCTACAATTGGTCGGACTATATCGACGAGAGCATTATCAAGGATTTTGAAAAAGAGACCGGCATTAAGGTCGTCTATGATGTCTTTGATTCCAACGAAGTGCTGGAAACCAAGCTTTTGGCCGGTGGCAGCGGCTATGATGTTGTCGTTCCCTCCGCCTCCTTCATCGTCCGGCAGATCCAGGCCGGCGTGTTCCAGAAACTGGACAAGTCCAAACTGCCCAATGCCAAAAACCTCTGGGAGGTCGTTTTGGAACGGACGGAAGCCTACGACCCGGGCGCTGCCTATTCCATCAACTACATGTGGGGCACCACCGGCATTGGCTATAATGTGAAGGCGGCCAAGGAGCGTATTGGCGGGGAAATCACCTCTTGGGACGTCATTTTCGACCCCGAAAAGCTCGCAAAATTCAAAGACTGCGGCATCCACGTTTTGGACGCGCCAACCGAACTTGTTCCAGCTGCGCTGAACTATCTGGGCAAAGATCCCAACAGCACCGACAAGGCTGATCTCGATGCCGCCGCCAAACTGCTGGAAGCGATCCGCCCCAACATTCAGAAGTTCAACTCATCGGAATATATCAACGGCCTTGCCAACGGCGATATTTGTCTGGCCGTCGGCTGGTCTGGCGATGTGTTTCAGGCACGGGACCGCGCCTCGGAGGCAGATGCCGGAGTCGAGGTGGGCTACAGCATCCCAGCCGAAGGGGCCGGCATGTGGTTTGACCAAATGGCCATCCCATCGGACGCCAAAAACGTGGAAGAAGCGCATATCTTCCTCAACTACATCATGCGGCCCGATGTGATCGCAAAGGCATCGAACTACGTCTATTACGCCAATGGCAACAAAGCGTCGAAGGATCTTCTGGAGAAGGACGTTCTGAACGACCCAGCGATCTATCCGCCAGAAGCGACACTAGCCAAACTTTACACGTTCAAACCCTATGATGCGCGCACCACACGCACGGTGACGCGGGCTTGGACCAAGGTGAAAACAGGGCAGTAAGGCCAAGATGGCCGGCTGATATACCGTTTGGCCACGCAGGTGAGCCCCACGCCACCGCCCCGCCGGACGTTCCAACCCTGGAATGATCCGGCGGCGCAACCGTTCATCGAATTTCGCGGTATCACCAAGCGCTATGGTGCGGTGACCGCTGTCGACGATCTTTCGCTTTCCATTTACGAGCGGGAGTTTTTCGCCCTTTTGGGGCCGTCCGGATGTGGCAAAACCACATTGATGCGGATGCTGGCCGGGTTTGAAGAACCCACCGAGGGCAGCCTTTGGCTGGCCGGCGAAAACCTAAGCAACGTGCCACCCCACCGTCGGCCCGTGAACATGATGTTCCAGTCCTACGCGCTGTTTCCCCATATGAGCGTGGAAAAAAACATAGCCTTCGGTCTTAAGCAGGAAGGCATGGGGCGGGGCGAGCGGTCGGACCGCGTGGCAGAAATGCTGGCCCTGGTTAAAATGCAGAACTTTGGCAAACGACGGCCGGATCAACTGTCCGGCGGACAACGGCAGCGCGTGGCCCTTGCCCGTTCACTGGCGAAACAACCCAAGCTCCTTTTGCTGGATGAACCGTTGGGGGCGCTTGACCGAAAGCTGCGGGAAGAGACCCAGTTTGAACTCATTGATCTGCAGGAAAAACTCGGCATCACCTTCATGATCGTCACCCACGATCAGGAAGAGGCGATGACCGTTGCAGACAGGATTGCGGTGATGGAGCACGGCAAAATCGTGCAGGTTGACCCGCCCGTCACCATGTATGAAACGCCGGACAATCGCTACGTCGCGGATTTTCTCGGCGACATCAACTTGATCGAAACCCGCGTCGAAAAGGTGGCGGGCGGATTTGTGCATCTGGCAAGCACGGGAACCAACACAACCAGTTTGGAAGGACACTTGCGTGTGGCGAGCGACCGGACCCTGACCAAAGGCCAAACGGCATGGTTTGCTGCGCGCCCCGAAAAATTCACCATCGAACGGGAAAGCGAAAACGCAGCAAACCAAAAGGCGACGAACACGCTACCGGGCGAAATTTGGGACATCGCCTATATGGGAGATCTCACCATCTACAAGGTAAAGCTCGATGTGGGTGGATTTGCCAAAGTGTCGGTTTTGAACCGCGCGGTGGATGGCGAAGACATCCTCACCTGGGAAGATCGGGTCGTGCTGCAATGCGCACCCTCAAACGCCCTATTGTTGGACGCTTAGGCCATGGTGCGTGCAGTCCTTTCCCGGATCGCGATTTGGCTGCCCTATCTCTGGCTCGGTATCTTCTTCCTCGCACCGTTTTTTCTGGTCGCTAAACTCTCCCTGTCGGAATACGCCATCGCGCAACCGCCCTATGTGCCCGTCTTTACCTGGGCAGAGGGGCTCTCCGGCTGGTGGGGAGACCTTAAAAAACTGAGTTTTGAAAACTACGTTTTTATCACCGAAGACAGTCTCTATTGGCGCTCTTATCTGTCCAGCGTTCAAATCGCCCTCGTCGCCACGAGCCTTACCCTACTGATCGGCTACCCCATCGCCTACGGCATGGCCCGTGCGCCGGCCCGGCTGCGGCCCATTTTGGTGATGCTGGTCATCTTGCCGTTTTGGACCTCTTTCTTGATCCGTGTGTACGCGTGGATCGGTATCTTGAAAAAAGAAGGTCTCTTAAACCAGTTTTTGCTGTGGCTGGGCATCATCGGCGAACCACTGACGATCCTCAATACGAATTGGGCCGTCTATATTGGGATCGTGTATTCCTATCTCCCCTTCATGGTGCTGCCGCTTTACGCGAATCTTGAGAAACAGGATGGGGGTCTCCTGGAAGCGGCACAGGACTTGGGCAGCACGCGGTTTGGCGCCTTTTGGCAGGTCACGTTCCCGCTGTCCTTGCCGGGTGTGCTGGCAGGTTGTTTTTTGGTTTTCATTCCGACCGTGGGTGAGTTCGTCATACCAGCGTTGCTGGGTGGATCCCAGACGCTGATGATCGGCCAGACGCTCTATGATGAGTTCTTCAAAAATCGCGACTGGCCGGTGTCCAGTACCGTGGCGATCCTTCTGCTGCTCGTTTTGATCATTCCCATCATGCTGTTTCAGCGCTCCCAAGCGCGGGCGCGGGAGGCGGCGCGATGATCCAACGCTGGACCACATTCAACATCGTCTCGATCATTTTGGGGTTTGCGTTCCTCTACATCCCCATCGTTTTGTTGATCATCTTTTCCTTCAACGAATCAAAGCTCGTGACGGTGTGGGCCGGGTTTTCGACGAAATGGTATGCCGAAGCGTTCAACAATCGCGGGCTTATGGATGCCGCGTGGGTGACCGCGCGCGTTGCCTTTTTGTCCGCCACCGTGGCCACCGTTTTGGGCACGATGGCGGCTCTCGCGTTGACACGGTTCAACCGTTTCCGAGGGCGGTTCTTGTTTTCGGGTATGATCTATGCACCGTTGGTGATGCCCGAGGTGATCACAGGGCTTTCGCTGCTTTTGCTCTTCGTTTCCATCGGCCTGGACCGCGGGCAACTCACCATCATCCTTGCCCACATCACCTTTTCGATGTGTTTCGTTGCCGTCGTTGTCCAATCACGCCTTTACAGCCTTGATCCGTCCCTTGAGGAAGCCGCGCAGGATTTGGGCGCCAGCCCCGCCCAGGCTTTCTTTTCCGTCACACTGCCCATCATTGCACCAGCCATTGTGGCCGGTTGGATGCTTGCCTTCACGCTGTCACTGGATGATCTGGTGATTGCACAGTTTAACTCTGGCCCCGGGGCGACAACGCTGCCGATGAAAATTTTCAGCCAAGTGCGCCTGGGCGTGACACCGGAAATCAACGCGGTCTGCACGATCTTGGTGGGTCTGGTGACGGTGGGCGTTATTGCAGCGTCCATCACCAGCAAGTTCACAGACCTGCGGCGGCAACGCAACGAAGCGCTGGCAAACGGCTAACGCCGCACAGCTCTTGTTGAACACCGGTCCAGCACGCCCGGAGCAGTTTCCCGACACTGGCCCCGCACATCAAAAGGGCGGCTGACAACGCCCCTTTCAGGATCAATCCAGGCTGCGCTCGATCAACTCAACCGTGAAGCACTCGATCCGGTCGCCCTTGCGCATGTCCTGGTAGTTCTTGAAGGCCATGCCGCATTCGGTACCGGATTGCACCTCCTCCACTTCGTCCTTGAAGCGCTTGAGGGTGGCGAGTTCGCCCTCGTGCACCACAACGTCGTCGCGGATCAGGCGCACACCGGCGCCCCGCTGGACGTGACCTTCGGTGACCAGACACCCGGCAACCTTGCCGGCTTTGGAATGGCTGAACAATTCCAAAATGTCGGCGTAACCGATGAAGGTTTCGCGTCGCTCCGGTGCCAGCATGCCCGAAAGCGTGCCTTTCACATCGTCGATTAGATCGTAAATGATTGAGTAATACCGGATCTCGATGCCTTCACGCTTGGCAAGATCCTGCGCCTGACGGTTGGCGCGGACGTTAAACGCGATGATGGGCGTTTGGGATGCGATGGCCAAGGTCACATCGGATTCCGTGATGCCGCCGACGCCGGAATGAACGACGCGGGCTTTGACCTCGTCGGTGCCCAGATTGTCGAGGGACGAGACAATCGCCTCGACCGAACCGTGGGTGTCACCCTTGATGACCAGCGGCGCTTCGCTGGCGCCCTTCTCTTGAAGATTGGTCATCATCTGCTCAAGGGAGCCGCGCTGACCCGCCTGGGCGGCCACTGCCAATTCCCGCGCCTTGCGCTGACGGTAATCGGACACTTCGCGCGCCCGGGCTTCGTCTTCAACCACCACCAGCAAATCGCCGGAAGAAGGCGCACCGGACAGACCCAAAACTTCGCAGGGTGTTGACGGTCCAGCGGATTTCATCTGGTTGCCATGGTCGTCGATCATGGCGCGCACCCGGCCCCATTCGTTGCCAGCAACGATGATGTCACCAACATTGAGCGTACCTTTTTGGACAATCACGGTTGCCACCGCACCCCGACCCTTTTCGAGCTTGGCTTCGATGACAATGCCCTCGGCATCACGGTCGGGGTTGGCTTTCAGTTCCTGAAGTTCGGCCTGGAGCAGGATCGCATCGAGGAGATTGTCGATGCCGTCGCCGGTTTTGGCAGACACTTCAACATCCAGGATTTCACCGCCCATGCCTTCCACAAACACTTCGTGCTGGAGCAGTTCGGTGCGCACTTTTTGGGCGTCGGCGCCCTCAACGTCCATTTTGTTGATGGCCACAATCATAGGCACACCAGCCGCCTTCGCATGGCTGATACTTTCAACGGTTTGAGGCATGACGCTGTCATCGGCTGCCACGACCAAAACGGCGATGTCGGTGGCTTCGGCACCGCGGGCGCGCATGGCGGTGAACGCCGCGTGGCCTGGGGTGTCGAGGAAAGCGATCTTTTTGCCGCCGCGTTCGATCTGATAAGCCCCGATGTGCTGGGTGATGCCACCGGCTTCGCCACTGGCCACCCGCGCTTCGCGGATTTTATCAAGAAGCGAGGTTTTGCCGTGGTCAACGTGGCCCATGATGGTGACGACCGGCGGACGGCTTTGCAGCGTGTCAGTAGCGTCGTCTTTATCGAACAGGCCGTCTTCCACATCCGATTCAGACACACGGACCACGGTGTGGCCCATCTCTTCGGCGATCAGCTGCGCCATATCAGAATCGATAATATCCCCGGGCTTCATCATTTGGCCCTGCTGCATCAGCAGTTTCACAACGTCCACAGCCCGTTCGGACATGCGGTTGGCAAGTTCCTGGATCGTAATCGTATCGGGAACCGTCACCTCACGTTTGACCCGCTCGCGGGGACCGGTCTGTTGGCTGCGCTTTTGCTTTTCGCGCTGGCGGCGCATGGATGCAAGCGAGCGCGACCGTGCTGAGGTGTCGTCCAAAGCGTTGGACAATGTTAGTTTGGTGCGGCGGCGATCGTCGCCCCCTTTCGGACGGGCAGCCGGTCTCGGCGCTTCCTGTTTGGGTCGGGGCGCTTCGCGGATGATCGTCAGGCCGCCTTTCTTGACCGGCGTGCCGGGGGTATCGGACTGGGCTGCGGCTGCAAGGGCAGAGGCGTCGGCAGCAGCTTGGCGCGCTTTTTCCTCCTCCTCCTTGCGGGCGGCTTCGTCCAAGGCGGCTTTGCGGGCGGCCTCTTCCGCCTCTTCTTTCTCGCGCGCCTCGCGGGCGATACGGGTTGCTTCGTCCTCCTTGGCGCGGCGTTCGGCTTCTTCAGCGGCCCGCTTTGCTTCTTCTATCTCGCGAATCCGGGCCTCTTCCAAGGCCCGGGCGCGGGCATCCATCTCACCGCCGGTGAGCTTCCCACGGGGGCTCGGCGTGTTGGCAGCCGGGCGACCAACGGGTGCCGCCGCCGGAGCCGCAGCGGGCGCTGCGGGCTTTGCCGGCGCTTCGGCTGCCGGTTTCGGCTGAAACACGGATTTCTCATCGCCCGGTTTGACGATTCGACGCTTCTTGGTTTCCACCACAACCGAATTGGTTCGGCCATGGGAGAAATTTTGGCGCACCGTTCCCGCATTGCCACCGCGCTTCAAGGACAGCGTTCCCCGCGCACCGGCGCTTGGTTTCTTGCCATCTGTTTGGTTCGTATCGCTCATAAAAGTCTTCTTACCTTCCCGGCTCGCCCTGCAGCCCGTTTGCGTGTGCGTCGCCCTGCTGGTTGTCCAAAACAGGACCCTCTTCGGTCCCCGTTTCGGCCCTGCCCGACGGCGGCACTTCTTTATAGGCAGCCAGTTTTTTCAGATGGCGCAGACAGGCTCTTGCCGCGCCACCCCTTACTAATGCTGCGTGTATCACATTTGTGGCACCCAATGCCAAACTCATTTGCGCTTCGGTAAAGATTCGAAACGATTCGGGTGCGAAATTCTTCTGAAACTCAGACTTTCGGCGCATGTTTTCGAGTTTTCGAACGCCATCATCGGCACCGTCAGCGGCATGGAGAACGCATAACGCCCGGCCGGCGGCCAGGGCCGTTTCGACTTTTCCAAAGCCGTTGATGCACTCGCCCGCTTTCCGGGCCATGCTGAGCGCCGAAAGGGCGCGATCTTCCATCAGCGCCAAGACCGTGTCAGGCAAGGTTTCGGGCGCTGTCACAGCGGCCTTCAAACCGCGGGCAAAGAGGCGTTTTTCAACCGCTTCGCCCACTTTGGACCGGGTTGCGGAGACCCACACACCGCGACCCGGCAAGCGCCCGGCCAAATCTGGCACGACGACGCCATCGGGCCCGGCGACGAACCGGATCAGATCATTTGGATTTTGAACGGTGCGCGTGACAACGCACGTTCTCTCCACGGCTTTTGGCGCGCGATGGTCCACCCGGTCGCCACCTCCTTAGCCCTGAACCGTTTGGTCTTCGATGACATTGATCACCGCGGGACGCTCGTCTAGCGCTACTTCAATGTCCTCTTCGACGGGCTCGGGTTCGCGCAGATCGTCTTCCGTGACCCAGCCAGCAGCGAGGCGGGCGGCCATGATCATTTCATCAGCCTGGGCACGGGACAGTTGGGACGCATCAAAAATGCCGGGATGGCGCGTCACCTCCCCGTCCTTGCGCTCGTTCCAGCCAACGAGATCATCGGCAATGCAGCCGGCGAAATCTTCAAGCGATTTTACTTCATCCTCGTGCTCGCCCAAGGTCACCATCATAGCGGTGGTCATGCCCGGAATCTGACGCAGATCGTCCGACACGCCCAATTCCTTGCGCTTGTCGTCCAGCTCCTGCTCCTGACGTTGCAAAAACTCGCGGGCGCGGGCCTGGAGTTCACCGGCGGTTTCATCATCAAAGCCCTCGATCATGGCGATCTCGTCGGGCTCGACATAAGCGACTTCTTCCAGATCGGTGAAACCTTCGGAGGCAAGGAGTTGCGCCACCATTTCATCAACGTTGAGGGCATCGACGAATTTTTGCGTGTTGCCGTTGAACTCCGCCTGCCGGCGACCGGATTCTTCCTCTTCCGTCAGGATGTCGATATCCCAGCCGGTCAGTTGGGAGGCCAGGCGCACGTTTTGACCGCGGCGACCAATGGCGAGGGACAATTGCTCATCCGGGACCACAACTTCGATACGCTCTTTTTCTTCGTCCAGAACGACTTTTGCGACTTCCGCCGGCTGCAGCGCGTTGACGATGAACCCGGCGGCCTCTTCGTTCCACGGAATGATGTCGATTTTCTCGCCCTGCAATTCGCCCACAACGGCCTGCACGCGGGAGCCGCGCATGCCCACGCAGGCACCCACGGGGTCGATGGCCGAATCATTTGAGATAACGGCGATTTTGGCGCGGGAACCGGGGTCGCGGGCGACGGAGCGGATCTCGATCACACCGTCGTAAATTTCCGGCACTTCCATCTGGAAGAGTTTGGCCATGAACTGGGGATGGGTGCGCGACAGAAAGATCTGCGGCCCGCGCTGCTCGCGGCGGACATCATAAATGTACGCCCGCACACGGTCGCCGTAGCGATATTGCTCACGGGGGATAAGCTCATCACGGCGGATGATGGCTTCGGCGCGGCCCAGATCAACAACCACATTGCCGTATTCCACCCGCTTGACGGTGCCGTTGATGATTTCACCGACGCGGTCTTTGAACTCTTCAAACTGGCGGTCGCGTTCCGCATCGCGCACTTTTTGAACGATGACTTGCTTGGCGGACTGAGCGGCCACGCGCCCAAAATCCATTGGCGGCAGAAGTTCGCCGATGTGGTCACCAATTTTTGCCGCATCGTTCTTTTTCTTGGCACCAGCAAGGTCGATCTGCGTGTCGAAATCTTCGACCTCGTCAACGACTTCCAACAGGCGTTGGAGTTTGATCTCACCGGTCTTGTCGTTGATGTCCGCGCGGATGTTGGTTTCAAGGCCGTAGCGGGACTTCGCCGCCTTTTCGATAGCATCGGCCATGGCGTCGAGAACGATTTTCTTGTCGATCACCTTTTCACGGGCAACCGCTTCCGCGATCTGCATCAATTCCAATCGGTTGGCACTGACTGCCATCGGTCTTCTCCGTCTTTTCGCGGTATCGCCGGGGGCGGACACCACTTTTTGAAGTTTACTGCTTCCACGGCGCTTAAAGCGTGTTGAAGTTAGCTCAGTTGTCTTGGTCGTCTGTTCCGTCAGCGAGGCCATTTGCGGCGCGCAGAGCTTTGTCTCGTTTCAGCGCTTCGGTGATCAACTCATCGGTCAAAATGAGACTGGCGGACGCCACCGATGCCAGCGGGATGTTGTTTTCTTGAGGCTCATCCTTAAGGGCATCGAGACGACGTAAAATGAGCGTATCGTCCTTCAACCCAGCCAGCGTGCCTTTGAAACGCTTTCGGCCTTCAATCAACGTTGCGGTTTCGATCTTGGCGCGGTGGCCGATCCAGATCTCGAAATCACCGCGACGCACCAGGGGGCGGTCGATCCCCGGGGAGGAGACCTCAAGATTGTAGGCCTGGCTCACAGGGTCTTCCACGTCGAGGACCGGAGACACAGCCTTTGATACCGCCTCACAGTCAGACACCGCCATTGTGCCGTCGGGGCGTTCGGCCATAATTTGCAGCGTCAGACCATTGTGGTCGAACAGTCGGGCGCGGACGAGGCGATACCCCATATCTTCCAACACCGGCGCAACGACGGCGGCGATGCGGGCGTCCACCCCATCTTCCCGCACGAGGCGTTCCTCAGCACGGTCATGGGGCGCGACGGGTTCCAGCGGTGTGTCGATCAAAGCGTCCATTCAATTCCGACGTGTGGCAAGCGCAAGCTTGCTTGGGTTTGGTCTTCGACAAACGTCATGCCGGTTGTAGGGCCTGTTTGATAGCCCGCCTGTGCGCAAACCTCAGTCACATGAGAGGCGCGCCGTTCGGGCATAAAAAAGAGCGGGTCTCCGAAGAGCCCACTCTGACGTCGTCAAAGATTTTGGGGGTTACTACCGCGCTTTGGCCTTTTTGGCAAGGTCTTTTGCAAGCGCCATCTGAAGCCCGGTGTGGCAGCCCTTGGCCCATTTTGGCCGGCCGTGATCACCGTTCACCACCTTCGGCCGCCCGGGGCCTACATGAGAGTTCGGGCGACCACTGTTGTGTCGGACGGACCTACAGCTATTGGCTGGCGCTGACCCGGTAGTCTTCCCCCGGATAGCCCATGGAATCCTGGTCGGAGAACGCTTCATGGCAGGCGTGGCAAAAACCCTGTTTGATCTTCATCACTTTGCCCTTGGGGGAGTAGGCGGAGTAAATCCAGTTGCCGAATTCATCGGCGGTGCCGGCGGCAACCTTGGTCATGAAAAACAGCGGGCCATTGCGCAGCTTGCCCTTCTTGGAAACATTGAAACTCTCCTTGGCCAAAATGGATCCGGCGGGCATGGCCCCGCGTTCCTCGGAAAACTTGGTGTATTCCGGGAAAGCGATGTCGTTCACATAGGTCATCAGGAAACGATTGCCGTGGGAACCGTTGACCGCCGGAAGGGTCGATGCCGCCTTGTAGATCACATAGGCCTTTGGCTCAGCTTCATCCTTGGACAGATAGCCCGACCGCAATTTGTCTTTAATGCAGTCGTACAAGCCTTGAACCTGCGCGTCCGTCAAATCGTCTTTGGCAATATCGGTGGTGCATTCTGCGTGGGCTGTGCCGGTGGACAGCATAAGGGCCGCCACCATGCCGGCGGCGGCCATGGTCAGAGTGTGTGTGGGGGTTTTCATAGGTGGTTCCTCCTGAAAAATTAACGAAACAGAGCGTGTTTCGCGGTCATTTCGGGGGGCACCGTAGTGAGAATGGGGTGCGGCAGGAAAACACACCCTATGCCGTTTGCTAACGTTTGCGAGAAGTCGCTGTGAACGTGACCAAGCCGAGGGGCTCGCGCCGTAAAAATCGAAGGTTGAGCAAAACAGCAGCGGCAAACAGGCCAGAGGCAAGGCCGGTCCAAACCCCAACAGCGCCCCAATCGGCAAAAAAGGCCAGTCCGTAGGCCACAGGGACGCCGATAGCCCAGTAGCTTACAACCGCTATTTGCATGGGAACACGCGTGTCTTTGAGACCGCGCAAACTGCCGGCGGCGACGGCTTGGCCCGCGTCCACCAGTTGAAAAGCCGCGGCCACCCAAAGAAGTGGGATGCCGAAGGCGATGACGGCTGCGGCGTCCACATTATCGTCGTCCAAAAAGAGCGCGATCAGCGGCTCTGGGACGAGGAAAAACACGATGCCAGCCACAAACGCAAAGGCCACGGAGATAACAAATGTGGCCCAGCCCGCGCGGCCGATGTCAACGACGCTCCCGCGGCCATAGGCCCGCCCAACACGGACAGAACCCGCCTGGGCGAGGCCCATGGGAATCATGAAGGTGAGACTGGCCAGTTGCAGCACGATGGCGTGGGCCGCCAGAGGCACGGTGCCGATCCATCCGATCATAACGGAGGCTGCGGAAAACAGCCCGGCCTCAGCAAAAATCGTCAGGCTGATGGGAAGCGCAAGAAACGAAATTTCCTTCAAGGCCGCCCAATCGGGTCGCCACACCCGCTCAAACAGTGCATAGGCGCGAAATGCCTCCGCGCGCGCCATAATAAGGAAACCCAAGCAGATCACTAAGACATTGGCGATGACGGTGGCAAGGCCCGCGCCTGCCATCTCCATGCGTGGCAGGCCGAAATTTCCAAAAATCAGACCGTAGTTCAATGCCGCGTTGAGAAGGGCTGCAAAGACGGTGAGCGCCAGCACAGTCTTTGCCCATTCCAGACTGCTGAAAAAAGCGCGCTGTCCGCTCAATAGGAACATCGGAACCAGCGCCCACATGGCAAAGACCATGTATTCATCCGCCAAGGCAGCCAGTTTGGGGGATTGACCAAGGCCATGAACCAGGAGCGGTTCGACCAAAGACAGGGGCAGAAGGAACACCGTTGATACGGCGATGAGGACCCAAAAGCCCATCCGGGTCGAACGGCGGACGGCCTGCTCATCGCCGCGCCCTAAGGCGCTGGCGATCAAAGGCATCATGGCCGCGCCAATGCCGAGACCAAAAATGTGGAAAATAAAGACGAATTGAAACGCCAAACTGCCGGCTGCCAGTTCATCGGTGCCGAGCCAGCCAAGCATGACGGTGTCCGTCACGGTGATCAGCATTTGCGCCACTTGGGCCGCCACCAGCGGACCGCCCAGAACAAATGTTGCTTTTATGTGATTGGAAAACGGTTGCGCTGCGGGGGCCTCGCCTTGGGATTCGTTGGGTGGTGAGCCATGCGCCAGCGTTTGCTCGACCCCTTGAAACGTGGGGTCGGCATAATAATCCCCGTCCCGAGGCTCTCGCCCGTGATTATCCTCCACAATCGGCATCAAACACGCTCAATTTCGCACATATCGCCCCCCACGGAGCGTCAAAGCCTGCCTACGCGGAATTGCGCGGATTGAATAGCGGCCAGTCGAACGCTCCAAAGGAGGAAAAGGAGTGGTTTGTTGCGCTAGTGTGCCTCGTCCCAATTGTCAGCGGCGCGGGCGTCAACCTGAAGCGGAATGCTTAAGGCGAGGGCCGGGGCGGCGGCATCCTCCATCACGCGGCTGACCAGGGGAATGGTCGCATCGACTTCATCTTCGGGTACTTCAAAAATCAGTTCATCGTGGACTTGAAGCAGCATTTGCGCGTGCAGTCCCGCGTCGCAGAGCGCCCCTTCCATCCGAACCATGGCGCGGCGAATAATGTCGGCCGCCGACCCTTGAATGGGGGCATTGATGGCTGCCCGTTCGTTAAACGCCCGCACCTGCGGGTTTGACGCTTTGATATCGGGGTAGTGCGCCCGGCGGCCAAAGATCGTTTCGACATACCCATGTTCACGGCAAAACGTTTTGGTGGCATCCATATAATCGCGGATGCCCGGAAACCGCTCGAAATATTTCTTGATGTAGTCGGAGGCTTCGCTGCGATCGATGCCGAGATTGTTCGCCAGGCCAAAGGCAGAAATGCCATAAATAATCCCAAAATTGATCGCCTTGGCTTGCCGCCGCACCATCGGATCCATGCCCTCCACCGGCACACCAAACATTTCGCTGGCCGTCATCGCATGGATATCCACCCCATCGGCGAAGGCCTGTTTGAGTTGAGGAATATCCGCCACATGGGCGAGCACCCGCAGTTCGATCTGACTGTAATCAGCGGAGATCAGTTTGTTGCCCTGCTCTGCAACAAAGGCCGTGCGGATTTTCCTACCCGCCTCTGTGCGAATGGGAATGTTTTGAAGGTTGGGGTCCGATGAGGACAAACGACCTGTGGTGGTTGCAGCCATCGCATAGGATGTGTGCACCCGTTTGGTGGTGGGATTGATAAAGCCCGGCAGGGCATCAGTGTAGGTGGATTTGAGTTTCGTCAGCTGCCGCCAATCAACGATCTTGCGGGGCAATTCGTGACCCTCTGCGGCCAAGTCTTCCAACTGTTGGGCACCGGTGGCCCATTGGCCAGTTTTGGTCTTTTTGCCGCCGGGTAAGCCCATTTGGTCAAACAGGATTTCACCCAGCTGCTTCGGCGAACCCACGTTGAACTTCTGGCCAGCGAGATCGTAAATCTCATCTTCCAGCGCGGCGGCCCGCTGTGCCAGATCACCGGACAAGCGGGACAGGATTTGCCGATCCACGCTGATCCCACGCGCCTCCATGCGGCAGATCACCTCCACCAATGGCCGCTCCAGGCGTTCGTAAACCGTTGTCATGCCCTCGGCCACCGAGCGGGCTTTCAACACCGACCACAGGCGCAGGGTCACATCGGCGTCTTCCGCGGCATAGGCCGTGGCCTTCTCAAGCGGCACTTTATCAAAGGTGATCTGATTTTTGCCGGTGCCTGCAATGTCCTTGAACGGAATGGGGGTGTGGCCCAGCAGGCTTTGGGACAGCGCGTCCATGCCGTGTTTCGTGCGCCCGGCGTCCACCGCATAGGACAGCAACATCGTGTCATCAAAGGGCTTTATTTCGATACCGTACCGACTTAGGATCAGCCAATCATATTTGATGTTTTGCGCGACTTTCAAAACCGACGGATCTTCCAGCAAAGGCTTCAAGATCGTCAGGACGGTGTCCATGGGCAATTGTCCGTCGAGCTTTGCGCCGCCCCCCAACAAGTCCCCTTCACCATCGACATGAGCGATGGGAATATAGCAGGCCTGGCCCGGGGCGACACCCAGTGACACGCCAACAAGATCAGCCTGCATGGCGTCGAGGGATGTGGTTTCGGTGTCGACAGCCACGGTTCCCAGCTGTGTTGCGAGCGCCACCCAGCGTTTGAGCGCAGCCTCATCCTGCACGGTTTCATATTGTTCATGGGACACCGAGCGGGACGCCTGGTCCGCGGCAACCTGGACGGCATGGTCTTGCGGATTTGACGTTGCCGGTTGCAAAGCGCCGGACGCGCCATCTTTCCCGGCGGCGGTTGGCGCGCCGTCAAAGTCCGGGCCACGCTCATCACCGCTCCGCGTGATGGTGTCGGCCTCGACCTGCGAAACATCCGTTTCCGTTTCCGCCGCCACGCGACGGGTCAGCGTGTTGAGCTCCAACGCTTTGAGAAACGAAATCAGCCGCGGGCCGTCCAGATTGGTGAGTTTTAGATCGTCCAACGGCACGTCGAGGGGCGTGTTTTGATCCAAAGTCACGAGGCGTTTGGAAATGCGCGCCAAATCGGCGTGTTCGATGAGATTTTCGCGCCGCTTGTTCTGTTTGATCTCTCCCGCTCGCTCCAAAAGCGCTTCCAACGTGCCAAAATCGTCCAAAAGCTGGGCCGCCGTTTTTGGGCCAATGCCGGGAACGCCGGGGATGTTGTCGGTGGAATCCCCGGCCAGAGCTTGCAGGTCGATCATTTTGTCTGGGGTGACGCCAAACTTTTCGACCACCTCCTCCACACCCACCTGTCGATCCTTCATGGTGTCATACATGGACACCTGGTCGGTCACGAGCTGCATCAGGTCTTTGTCCGAAGACACGATCGTCACCCCGGCGCCCGCTTCTGCAGCCAGACGGGCATAAGTTGCGATCAAATCGTCGGCCTCATACCCCTCCTTTTCGATGCATGGCACGTCAAAGGCGCGGGTGGCGTCACGGATGACGGCAAATTGTGGGCGCAGATCGTCCGGCGGTTCTGATCGATTGGCTTTGTATTCCGGGTAGATTTCGTTTCGAAACGTGGTCGAGGAATGATCGAAAATCACTGCAAAATGGGTCGGAACAACGCCGCCGGACGTGTCCCGCGCCTCCTGCAAGAGCTTCCACAGCATGTTGCAAAAGCCCGACACAGCCCCAATGGGCAGGCCGTCTGACTTCCGCGTGAGGGGGGGAAGCGCGTGATAGGCGCGGAAAATATACGCCGATCCGTCCACCAGAAACAGATGATCGCCCTTTTGCATGGCCGTACCGGAAAAATTGTCATGAATTGATCGCGGTGCGACGATGGGCAAGGGGCGCGCGCAATGCAAGACCTCACGAACGGTTGACCAAAAACCATCCGCCACACCATTGATGGCGGCTTGGGACAAACCCATGTCTCAACCACGCCGATGACGCATCGGCCTGTGGCGGTGATCTTCCCCGTAAACCGACACAGAGACAGGCGGTCGTTTCCCCTCTCCTGAGACCATCCTGTGACACGCGTCAGGCTCCGGTTACAGCGCGTCAAAGCGCCGTTTCCGGAGCCTTTTTTGTTTGCGCTGGCCGTTGTTTTGGGGCCACTCTGGGGACTCGACTCTTTCTTTGCTTGTTCCCCAAGGACCCTCCATGGATGCCGTTCTTTCCGCCCTTGATGCCAACGCCAACGATGCGCTGGAGCGTCTGTTTGCCCTTTTGAAAATCGAAAGCGTGTCCACCGACCCGGCCTATGCCGCCGCCTGCGGTCATGCTGCGGACTGGTTGGTGGCGGAACTCACCGCCTTGGGCTTTGAGGCGTCAGCGCGAACAACGCCAGGACACCCCATGGTTGTCGCGCATCATGAGGGACCGGAAGGCGCGCCCCACGTCTTGTTTTACGGGCACTATGACGTGCAGCCGGTGGATCCGATTGATCTGTGGAACACAGCGCCCTTTGAGCCCACCTTAAAAGAGGGGCCTGACGGACCACGCATCTACGCCCGCGGCGCGTCCGACGACAAAGGGCAATTGATGACCTTTGTGGAAGCCTGCCGCGGCTGGAAAGAGGCCACAGGCGCGCTGCCCTGCCGGGTTACGATCCTGTTTGAGGGCGAAGAAGAATCCGGTTCTCCAAGCCTCGAACCGTTTTTGAAGGCGACGGCGGACGAACTGAAAGCCGACATCGCCTTGGTGTGCGACACAAACATGTGGAACGCTGAAACGCCTGCGATCACAACAGCCCTGCGCGGCATGACCAGCGAAGAGGTGACGATCTTTGCCGCCAATCGCGATCTGCATTCGGGTTACTACGGCGGGGCCGCGCAAAATCCGATTCATATCCTGTCGCGCATTCTCGCCGATATGCATGATGAGGCCGGTGCCGTGACCCTGGAGGGTTTTTATGACGGCGTGGAAGAGGTTCCCGCGGATATTTTGGCCTCTTGGGAGACGCTCGGTTTTAGCCCGAAGGAATTTTTGGGCGAGATTGGCCTTTCCCTTCCATCGGGGGAAGTGAATCGTTCCGTTCTCGAAAAGACCTGGTCGCGTCCAACCGCTGAGGTGAATGGTATCACCGGGGGATACACTGGCGATGGCTTCAAAACCGTGATCGCGGCTCAAGCATCAGCCAAAGTTTCGTTTCGGCTGGTTGGAAAACAAGATCCCGATGCGGTGGCCGCGGCCTTTCGCAAGCATGTGGAAGAGCGGCTGCCGGAGGGCTGCCGGGCGGAGTTTAAGGCCCACGGTCGGGGCCCAGCCACCCAACTCGACTACACCATGCCAGCGCTCCAAAGCGCGGCCAAGGCGCTGACCGATGAATGGGGAAAAGATGCAGCGCTCATCGCTGGAGGTGGCTCTATCCCCATCGTTGGGAATTTCAAACGGGAATTGGGGATGGATTCCCTGCTCATCGGCTTTGCGTTGTCGAGCGACGCGATCCACTCGCCAAACGAAAAATATGAAGTGCGCAGTTTTCAAAAGGGCGCGCGATCCTGGGCCCGGGTCCTGAAAGCCTTGGCGGACGGCTAAAAGCTAGTTGCCGGCCTGTAACGGGCGGCCGGGTAGGTTTGGACCATCACCGTCCGGTGTGTTTTTCGCGCTGCGCTTCTTCCACGGAGTACCCGGTAAAACGGCCCAATCGGGACGCTGGAAAAAAAACAGCCCGAAACCCAACCAGCGGATGGTGAGGTACAAGACCATGGGCGCAAGCACGGACAGTGCAGTCGACATCAGCGCCATTGTGCCCACATCCATCCACGGCATGGCTTTCAAGAAAATAATGCGGCTCACCGCCATAGGCAGGAAAAACGCTAGATAAATGACGATCGAATGGGCACCGAACCACGTGATCGCCCAAAACACGCGCAGATTGGCCATCAAAGCGGCACACACCACGATGGCGGTCGCGCCGGCAAATCCCAAAATGAAAGCGATGCCCGGCATGTGCGCTACGCCCAAAGAAACCAAAACACCGTTGGCAAGACTCCAAAAGATCAAGAAAACCAGCGAGATCGAGACGTGGGCGCGGGCTCGCTCTGCCAAATCGAAGAGATAGGGTGCGCCCAAATAGCCAGCCAGAAAGAAGACATAACGGCTGCAAAATTCATCGATCAGCAAGAAGCCCTTTTCGTCACTCAACACACCGAACTGCGCCTTGGAGAACTCCAGAAGAGCGCCTGATTCGACCGGCAATAGATGCAACACGGTTGCCAGAGCAAACAGCAGAACGGGCCAGTTTTTGAGCAGTTTGGTCACGACAAAAAAGAGCGGCAAAATATAGATGAACCACAACGTTCCAAACGGTTGCAGGAACGAAAAAGCATAGGTTCGCGCAATGGTCGCGGCGCTGCTGCCGTCCGCCGCCATGCCCGGGGCCTTGAGGACGAATTGGATCGTGAGCCAGATCACGTAGAAATATAGGAAATGGACGACTTTGCGATCCAGGTACAACCGCCAAGGGCGATTGATGGTGGCGGCCAGAAACAGGCCGGAAATCAGGAAAAAGTCGGGCATGCGAAACGGTTCGGCAAAAGCCACAACCGCATGCATCCAGCCCTGTTCGCCCACCGCTTTTTCAAGGCCAAGCGTGGTGTGCATCATGACCACGAAAATGATGCAGATACCCTTAGCCGTATCTACCCAATCCACCCGCGACCCGATTTGGGCTTTGGATGCCTCCTGTCGCGCCGTTTGACGATGCTCCGACAGGTTCATTGAGTTTGCGTGCGTCATGGGGTCGGCTGGCGCTGTGGAATCCATTATCATGGTTCCAGCATGCCACAGGCGCATCTTCGTTCGATTAAGACCGCGCACACAGAGCCATGAGCATTTCGTAAAACCGACGGCTTGCTTGATGAACGGTAAACGCGTGCTTTTACCAGCGCTTAAAGTGCAATGGATTATAGCGGTACCAATGCGCTTCGCCGTCGCGCCCACCTGCAAGCTGATCACGCCCCGTCCGCATTTGGCCCGGCCCTGATCAACGTGGGCTTGACGGTTGAAGATACACCTTTGGAACCTTGACCTTCGATGTCCAAACCGCGCTCTACCCCACCGTCTGGCAAACGATCGACCAAAACAGCCGACTTGAAGGGGCGGATCGAACCGCATTTTGAAGCAAGTGCGACCCATGGCGCGGGTTCAAAAGCGAAAAAGGCAAAGGCCACTGGTAGAACGGCCAAGGTCGCATCCTCAAAGGGAAAAAGGGCTGCGAAAACCCGCTCTCGCTCCAGCAGCTGGCTGGGCCGCTTTGTGTCCAAAACCGCCTATTGGGGTCTGGTTGCCGGACTTTGGGCCACGATTGCCGTGGGGGGCGTGTTCCTGTTTTACGCCGCTCAACTTCCCAGCGCATCCACTTGGAAGGTGCCGGAGCGTCCGCCCAACGTGCGCATTTTGGCCGAAGACGGCTCGCTCATTGCAAACCGCGGGCTGACGGGGGGAAAGGCGCTGCGGCTGGAAGATATGTCGCCCTACATTCCTCAAGCGGTCATCGCGATTGAAGATCGCAGATTTCACGCCCATTGGGGGTTTGATGTCATCGGCTTTTCCCGCGCCATGGTGCGCAACATTCAGCAGCGGCGCCTTCGGGAAGGCGGCTCGACGCTGACCCAGCAATTGGCGAAAAATCTGTTTCTGACGCCGGAACGCACGTTTGGGCGCAAGATACAGGAACTCATTCTCGCGTTCTGGCTGGAATCAAAATATTCAAAAGCCGAAATCCTCGAGCTTTATCTCAACCGTGTGTATTTCGGAGCCGGTGCCACCGGGGTTGATGCCGCCAGCCGCCGTTATTTCGGCAAAAGCGCCAAACATGTGACGATTGAAGAGGCAGCTTTGCTTGCAGGTCTTCTGAAGGCACCCAGTCGCTTTACACCCGCACGCAGCCCAAAGCGCGCCAATCGCCGCGCCGCCGTGGTGTTGGCCGCCATGGAACGGGAAGGCTACATCAAACCAAATCGCGCTCGAAAAGGCCTGTACCAGCCGGGTGAGAATGCTCGTTACTTCAACGCTGGCCCAGAAAATTTCGTAGCCGATATGGTTTTGAAACGGGTGAGGGCCAAAATTGGCGACATCAAACAGGACATCGTGGTGCGCACCACGATATCGCCCTTCCTGATGACGGTGGCGGATGCCGCCATAAAAGGCCCGTTGCAAGCAAAAGGAAAAACCCATCGCGTGCGGCAAGCTGCGCTTGTCAGCCTTGCCCCCGATGGCGCAATCAAGAGCCTGATCGGTGGTGCAAATTATGCTGCTTCCCAATTTAATCGCGCGGTGGACGCCAAACGGCAGCCGGGTTCAGCGTTCAAACCCTTTGTCTGGCAGGCCGCATTGCAAGCCGGATACTCCGCCGACAGCGTTGTGGCGGACCAACCGGTGCGGATCGGAAAATGGCAACCGGCCAATTATGATGGGCGCTACCGGGGCAGCGTAACCCTGGAACAGGCGCTCGCCAAAAGCCTGAATACGGTGTCAGCACGGCTTACTCAACGGGTGGGGGTCAGCTCTGTCGTTGCCACCGCGCGTGCCATGGGTATCTCCGCGCCGCTTCAACGCAACGCGTCCCTGTCCCTTGGCACGTCGGAGGTGAGCCTGCTTGAACTCACGGCCGCCTATCTGCCTTACGCGAACGGTGGCCAGCGTCGAACACCCTATGTCATTTCTTCCATCAAAACGGCCAATAAGAAGACGCTGTACCGCCACCGCGCAGGCATAGCGGTTTCTGTTTTGGATGCCACAACACTGTCTGAGATGAACCAAATGATGGTTTCGGTGGTTGAACGGGGGACGGCCAAAGCCGCCCGCTTGGAAGACCATGTAGCCGCCGGCAAGACGGGCACGAGCCAAGCGTTTCGCGATGCACTTTTTGTGGGGCACACGGCGCATTTTGTGACCGGTGTATGGTTTGGCAATGATGATAACCGTCCCACCAAGAAGCTGACCGGTGGCGGGCTGCCCGCCCAAAGCTGGAAGACCTATATGGCAACAGCACATCGCGGACTGGCGGCAAAACCTCTGCCGGGGCTCGATGCTGGCGCACAACGGGGTGTGCCGTTTTTGCCAGCGAAAGTGGCCGTACCCACCGCGCGGCCTCGCCCAGGAGGGATTGCAGAAGGCGGTGTTGCCGACGCCCAAGACGCGGCACTTCGGACCCGCATGGATCGTGCCATGCGGCGGGGAAGTGACGGCGGCTCCCAGGGCAATCGCGACCATCGCCGTGGAATTCTCGATATTTTGCTTGGACGGTAGCTGTCAGCGGGAACAGAGCGGTTGGCGTCCACGAGAGCCAATAAAAAAGGA